>JBOIBN010000046.1:0-19801 GCA_050739575.1 Gammaproteobacteria bacterium | reverse complement strand
ATACGCAGCTACATCGACTTTTACAACACACGCAGATTACACTCAGCACTGAGCTACCATTCTCCAATCGAGTTCGAAGCCCAATGTGCGTAACCCGCAGTGTCCACTTTTCCGTAGGAACTCTCGAACCTGCAGAGTGCAAATTCTCTCCTTCGAATTTCAGCCGTTATTATACGATGTTCGGGCGGATTTATGGCGCATATATGTTCTGCGTGTATTTCGAACTTTTTGCGAGATTTCTTCGCCCTGGCAATGAAGAAAAAAAGATTGTGAATGACATCCGAAAGTTAATCCTAACTCATCCGCGTTGGCCAGAAATAATCACCTTCGAAGAAATGAACGTTAAGCCCCCAGAAATCGACTTTGCACAAATTGCCGTTGCTGCAATTCAGGCACAATTAAAGACTAAATTGCTGAGTTCGAACACAGTTCGTGCGTAGTCTTCCAAGCAATTGCTGCTTAGATATGGTAGTGCGCCCTATGACATCTGAAGGTTAAATTTTGTCGTCGGATGCTGCCTTCATTTCGCACTCCTCGATGTTTTTATCGGACTCACGAGTGCCAATAAATAGAAATATGCCCGGCTTCCGTTTCAGACGATAATGTTAGTAGATCACGCCGCGCAGCGTGATTATAAAATTATTGAGCGGTGCTCATTGAGTACGGCCGATCGTCGGCGGCGGTGCCCCAGGTCTTGTTGGGTTTTGCCTGCATTACGAAGCGGAGTTCGCCGCCGGCGGTGATATCGCTGTAATTCAGATAAGTGCGTTGTAGCGGCTTGCCGTTCAGGAATACTTCGCCGATGTACGGATGGGCTTCGTCCATATGCTCGGCGACGATGGTGAAGGTCTTGCCGTTGGGCAGATGCATCACGGCGCGGCGCACGAAGGGGCGGCCGATCACGTACTGGTTGCTGGCCGGCGCGACCGGATAGAAGCCGAGCGCGGTGAAGATGTACCAGGCCGACATCTGGCCGAGATCGTCGTTGCCGGAGAGGCCGGTCGGCGTCGGCGCGTACTGGCTGTCCATGATTTGCTTCAGGCGTTGTTGCGTCTTCCACGGTGCGCCGGCGTAGTCGTAGAGATAGGCGATGTGGTGGCTGGGCTCGTTGCCCTGCGCGTAGTAGCCGATCAGGCCGGAGATGTCTTCGACGTTGGCGAATTCCTTCGGATTGACCTTGGCGTCGAACAGGTAGTCGAGCTTGGCGACCAGCTTGTCGTCGCCGCCGAGCGCCTGGATCAGGCCGGCGATGTCCTGTGGTTCGTACCACGAATATTGCCAGGCGTTGCCCTCGGTGTAGTCACTGCCGTAGCCGACCGACGCCGGATCGAAGGGTTCATTGAAGCTGCCGTCGGTTTTGCGCGCGCGGATGAAGCCGGTTTTTGGATCGAATACGTTGCGCCAGTTGCCGGCGCGCTTGTAGAAACGCGCGGCGACTTTGTCCTTGCCCATGGCTTGGGCCATGCGGTAGATGGTCCAGTCGTCGAAGGCGTATTCGACCGTCTTCGAGGCGGCTTCGGTTTCTTTATCTATCGGCACGTAGCCGAGCTTCATGTAATCGCCGAGATCGCCGTAGGGCGCGTAGGTGGCGCTCGCGACCATTGCTTTCAATGCGGCGTTCGCGTCGAAGCCGCGAAAGCCTTGCATGTAGAAATTGGCGATCACAGGCACCGCGTGGTAGCCGATCATGCACCAGGTTTCGAGACCTTCGTACGCCCACACCGGCAGGATGCCGAACGGGCTTTCCTGCTGCGCGGCGATCAGCGAATTGACGAAGTCGTTGATGCGCTGCGGCGGCTGGACGAACGCCATCAGCGGCTGCTGCGCTCGGTACACGTCCCACAGCGACCAGGTGGAATAGAAGGCGAACCCGTGGGCCGTGTGCACGCCGTAGTCGGGGCCGCGGTATTCGCCGTTGACGTCCATCGAGAGGTTCGGCGCCATCAGTGCGTGGTACATCGCGGTGTAGAAACTCTTGCGTACGCCGGGCGACGCGTCTACGTCGATCGCCGACAACGCCTTCTCCCACGCTTGGCGTGCAGCAGCGCGGCGCGCGTCGAAATCCCAGCCGGCGCCGTCGGCGTCGAGGTTGGCGATCGCGTTGTCTTCGCTGACGGTGGAGATCGCGACCTTCACCAGCAGCGGCGATTGCAATTCGCCGAATTCGAACACACCTTCGAGCTGCTTGCCCGCGATCGCGTCCACGCCGGTCGGATTGGGAGCCGGCCCCTTGAAACCCTTGTACGGAATGTTCGTCTCGCGGTTCACGAGTTCGTGCGCCGTCATCGGCTGCGAAAAGCGGATCGCGAAATACAGTTGACGCCCCGGCGCCCAGCCGCGCGTTTGGCGATAGCCGGTGACGGTGCCGTCGGCGCGCACGCGCAGGCGCGCCCACAACACTTTGCCGGGATAGTTGTAGATGCTGGGGCGGAGATCCAGCAGCACGTGCGCGGACTTGCCCTTCGGGAAGGTATAGCGGTGCCAGCCGACGCGCTGCCCGGCGGTCAGCTCGACACGCACGCCGCTGGTTGCCAGTGTGACCGCATAGTAGCCGGGCTGCGCAACCTCGGTCTTGTGGCTGAAATCCGAACGATAGCCGCTGCCGGGTTTGTCCGGGTCGCCCGGATCGAGCTGCGGCTGACCGACGCCCGGCATCAGCAGCACGTCACCGAGATCGGAATGCCCGCTGCCGGAAAAATGCGTTTCCGAGAACCCGAGGATGCTGTGATCCTCGTAGCGGTAACCCGCCGCCCACTTGTAGGCCTGCTTGAAATTCGGCATCGCGGTGTCCGGGCTCAACTGGATCATGCCGAACGGCACCGTGGCGCCGGGGAAAGTATGGCCGCCGCCCCCGGTGCCGATCATCGGGTCGGCGGTAGCCCAGGCGACGGCGCCGGGCGTGGCGGCTGAAGCGGCAAACGACAGGTTCGAGAATCCCGCCGCCAACAGCAGGGCGGCGACGCCGCACAGAGCCGCGCGCGGCAGACGACGGACGGATGGCATGACAGCGCTTCCCGGATCGGTGCGGGTTTCGATGATACCAGCATGCGCCCCGCGGCGGCGTGCCATAATTGCCGGCGCGAACGCCTCGGAAACGATCATGCCGCGACGCCGGACGACGTGAGCCAGCGCATCGCCAGCAACCGCGTCGCGATGGCCGTGGTCACCGCGATCTTTTTCATGTGGGGCTTCATCACCGTCCTCAACGACGTGCTGATCCCGCATCTGAAGTCGGTATTCACGCTGAACTACACCGAAGTCATGCTGGTGCAGTTCACTTTCTTCGGTGCCTATTTCATCATGTCGCTGCCGTCCGGCAAGGTGGTGTCGCGGATCGGCTATCGCCTCAGCATCATCCTCGGCCTGTTCGTCACCGGTGTCGGCGCGCTGCTGTTTCTGCCGGCCGCCGAATGGCGGTCTTATCCGCTGTTCCTGTTCGCCTTCTTCGTGCTCGCGAGCGGCATCACCCTCTTGCAGGTGGCGGCCAATCCGTACATCAGCATGCTCGGGGAGCCGCGGCTCGCCTCCAGCCGGCTCAACTTGGCGCAGGCGCTCAACTCGCTCGGAACCACGATCGGGCCCAAGCTCGGCGGGCTCATCATTCTTTCGGCCGGCGTGCTCGGCAGCGCGGAGTTGGCGAAGTTGCCGGCGGCGGAACAACTGGCCTACAAGCTCCAGCAGGCGCACATCGTGCAGGGACCGTATCTCGGCATCGCGGTCGCGCTGTTCGTGCTCGCCCTCATCGTCTGGGCGTTCCACCTGCCGCCGGTGGAAGCGGCCGAGGTGCGCGCGGACGAAGTGCGGCACGGTTTTGCCGAAGCACTCGCGCATCCGCGTGTGTGGCTCGGCATGGCGGCGATATTTCTTTACGTCGGCGCGGAAGTCTCGCTCGGCAGCTTCATGATCAACTACATTTCGCTGCCGCAGATCGGCAACATGCCGGAGGCCCGCGCCGCCGGCTTCGTTTCGCTCTACTGGGGCGGCGCAATGATCGGGCGCTTCATCGGCTGGCTGTTGCAGGACAGTATCGAAGTGCCGTGGCTGCTGCGCAATCGCGTCGCGCCCTTGCGTTTGCTCGGCAAGGCGTTGCAGACGCCCGTCGATCCGCGCCGTCTGCTCTGCCTCTTCGCCGCCGTCGCCGGTGCACTGGTAATCACCACCATGCTTACCCGCGGCAGCGTCGCGTTGTGGAGCGTGGTTGCCGTCGGTCTCTTCAACTCGATCATGTTCCCCAACATCTTCACGCTCGGCATCGAGAAGTTCGGTCCGCTCACGAGCAAGGTATCCAGCCTGCTCGTCATGGCCATCGTCGGCGGCGCGCTGGTGCCGCTCGCGCAGGGCGCGCTCGCCGATCACGTCGGCATACACCACGCTTTCGTGCTGCCGTTGCTCTGCTATGCGTACATCGTGTTCTATGGATGGAAAGGTTCGCGGACGTCATGAAGCACATCGTCTGCTTCGGCGAAACGCTGATCGACTTCCACGCGCAGCCGGCCGCCGCGGATGGGCCGCCGAGCTTCGTGCCGTATCCCGGCGGTGCACCGGCGAACGTCGCCGTGGCCGTCGCCCGGCTCGGAGGCGACGTTGCCTTCGCCGGCATGCTCGGGAAGGATCTCTTCGGCGACATGCTGTTGCGCGGCCTGGAAGAAGCCGGCGTGGACACGCGCTACGTGCGTCGCACCGACGCAGCCAACACCGGGCTCGCCTTCGTCGCGCTGGACGAACACGGCGAGCGCAGTTTCAGTTTCTATCGCCCGCCTTCGGCCGATCTCCTGTTTCGCGAAAGCGCTTTCGACGACGGCGCGTTCGCTGCGTCGTCCATCTTTCACACCGGCTCGTGCAGCATGACCGAGGATGAGATTGCCGAGGTCACGCTCGCCGGCATGCGACGCGCGCGCGATGCCGGCGCGCTGGTCAGCTTCGACATGAATCTCCGCCCGGCGCTGTGGCCGCGCGGCAGCGATCCGACGCCGCTGCTGTGGGCGGCGCTGGAAAACGCGGCTCTCGTCAAACTCAGCGCCGACGAGTTCGCCTTCCTGGCCGCGCCGCTCGGCGGCGAAGATGCGGTTCGCAAGCGTCTGTGGCAAGGCGCCACGCGATTGCTGCTGGTGACCGACGGCGACGGGCCGATACGCTGGTTCACGCGCAGCGTCGACGGCGCCTGGCCGGCCTTCGAGGTGTTCGTGCTCGACAGCACCGGCGCGGGCGACGCGTTTGTCGGCGGCTTCCTGCTCGGTCTTGCGACACAGGATGTCGGCGCCGATGCACTCGATGCGTTCGGCACCGACGAGCGGCTCCGCAACGCGCTCCTGCGCTTCGCCGCAGCCTGCGGCGCGCTCGCCGTCACCCATGTCGGTTCGTTCGCGGCGATGCCGTCGCGTGACGCGGTCGAGCATTTCCTGGAGACGCACACATGAGTTCGTTTCCCGATTTCCGCTCGCCCGATTTTCTGCGCGGGCACATCCGCGACACGATGGCGTTCTACCATCCGCGCTGCCTCGATCCGGCCGGCGGCTGCTTCCACTACTTTCGCGACGACGGCACGAGCTACGACCGCAGGCATCGGCATCTCGTCAGCAGCACGCGCTTCGTCTTCGACTATGCGATGGCCGCGCGCGAGTTCGACGATGCCGACTACCTCCGCGCCGCGCGTCATTGCGTCGCATATCTCCGCGACGTGCATCGCGACGCGGCGAGCGGCGGCTACGCCTGGACGATCCGCGACGGCAAGCCGGAAGACCGCACCAACCATTGCTACGGCGTCGCCTTCGTGCTGATCGCCTACGCCGACGCGCTGCGCGCCGGCGTTTCCGAAGCCGCGGCCTGGATGGACGAAACCTGGAACTTGCTGGAGCGATATTTCTGGGACGCCGAAGCCGGTCTGTACCGCGACGAGGCCGACAAGGATTGGAACTTCACAAACTATCGCGGACAGAACGCCAACATGCATATGTGCGAAGCGATGCTCGCTGCGTTCGAGGCCGGCGGTGACGAGCGCTACCTCGAACGCGCGTTGACGCTCGCCGATCACATGACGCGCCGCCAGACGGCCAAGACCGGCGGCGTGATCTGGGAACACTACGATGAGAATTGGGAGATCGATTGGAATTTTCATCGCGACAATCCCAAGGATCTTTTCCGCCCGTGGGGATTCCAGCCCGGACATCAGACCGAATGGGCCAAATTATTGTTGATCATCGGGCGTCACGTGGACGCCGACTGGTTGCTTCCAACCGCGCGGCATCTATTCGACACCGCGGTCGCGCGCGCCTGGGATGATGAATGCGGCGGTCTCTGCTACGGCTTCGCGCCTGACGGTTCGATCTGCGACGACGACAAGTATTACTGGGTGCAGGCCGAATCGCTGACCGCCGTTGCGCTGCTCGCCGATCGCACCGGCGACAGCGGCTACTGGGAGTGGTACGACCGTCTGTGGCGCTATGCGTGGACACATTTCGCGGATCACGAATACGGTGCCTGGTACCGCATCCTCGACCGGCGCAACCGCAAATACAGCGACGAGAAAAGCCCGGCCGGCAAAACCGACTATCACACGATGGGCGCCTGCTACGAACTGCTCAACGTGTTGCGTGAGGCTTGAAGGGCTATACTCGCAACGGCAACCGGATTATCCATGTCTGATCGTCCAACCATCGTTTCTAGTTGCGCGCTGTTCGCCTGCCTGCTGCTGGCGGCGAGCGTCGCATCGGCGCATACCGCACCGACGGCGCCGGCTTCGGCTGTCAATCCGCTGATCGGCAGCGCCAACGGCGGCAACACCTTTCCCGGCGCAACTCTACCATTCGGCATGCTGCAGTGGAGCCCTGAAAACACGAAGGGCAAACATACGCGCACCGCGGCGCCCGGCGGCTACCAGTACGACGCGACGCGAATCCGCGGCTTCAGCCTGACGCATCTTTCCGGAACCGGCTGCGCCGGCGCGAGCGGCGACGTGCCGTTCATGCCCGTCACCGTGCCGGTCACCCTTTCGCCATCGGCCGACACCGACGACAACCGCTACGCCAGCGATTTCACCCATGCCGACGAGCAGGCCGAACCCGGCTACTATCAAGTACGCCTCGCCGACGGCACCGACATTGAATTAAGTGCCGCGCTGCGGAGCGGCATCGCGCGTCTCCGATTTCCCACCGGCAAACCCGCGAATCTTTTGATCCGTGTGTCCGATTCGGAAGTCGGCAGCAGCGCGGCCGATATTCATGTGGATCGCAGCATGCGCACCGTCGCCGGCTCGGTCACCAGCGGCAACTTCTGCGGCTATCTCGCCAAGGTCGATCAGCGCAGCTACTACACGCTCTACTTCGTGGCGCAATTCGATCGGCCGTTCACCGCGACGGGTACCTGGCAGGATGACAAGGTGCATGACGGCGCGGACTCGACAAGCGGCGGCACGACTTACGCCGACAAGGGCTTCCCGGCGCCCACCAAAGGTTCCGGCGCGTGGGTGAGCTTTGCAAGCGGCGCCACCGTGGGCGTGCGCGTGGGCATTTCCTACGTGAGTCCGGCCAACGCACGCGCCAATCTCGAAGCGGAGATTCCCGCCGGCGCGACGCTCGCTCAGATGCGCCTGCGAGCGCACGAGGCCTGGAGCGAGGCGCTCGGCGTTATCGCGATAACCGGCGGCACACCCGACCAGCGCAGCACGTTCTATACGGCGCTCTATCACGTCATGCTGCAACCGACGGTCTTCAGCGACGTCAATGGCGAATACCGCGGCTTCGACCAGAAGACACATCGCGTGAAAGCGCCGCAGAAAGCTCAGTACGCGAATTTTTCCGGCTGGGACGTGTACCGCTCGCAACTGCAACTGCTGACATGGCTGATGCCGCAGCGCGGCAGCGACATCGCACAGTCGCTCTACAACCAGGCGCAGCAGAACAACGGCGAGTGGGATCGCTGGACGCACGAATCCGGCGGCACGCACGTGATGAGCGGCGATCCGTCGGTGCCGGCGCTCGCCGACATCTACGCCTTCGGCGGACGCGATTTCGACGTGCGGGGCGCTTACGCTTCTCTTTACAAGGCGGCCACCGTGCCGACAGCAAACGATCTCAGCAACGCCGGCTGCAACGTGGAATGCGTCGGCGAGCGCCCGTCACTCGATCAGTGGATGAAGCTGCATTACATCGCAAGCCAGTCGCATGCCTGGGGTGGCGCGGGCGAAACGCTGGAAGATGCGACGGCCGACTTTGCGTTGGCGCAACTGGCGCTGCACGCCGGAGACGAGGTCGGTTACACGTATTTGCTCGACCGCGCCGGCTACTGGCGCAATCTGTTCAATCCCCAAGCCACGAAACACGGCGGCTACATCCAGAACCGCAATGCCGACGGAAGCTGGCCGGCGTTCACGCCCGGCACCGGAGACGGCTTCGTCGAGGGCAGTGCCGCGCAATACCTGTGGATGGTGCCGTTCGACGTGCACGGCCTGTTCGACGCACTCGGCGGACGCGCCAAGGCGACCGCGCGCCTCGACGATTTCTTTCACAAGCCCGATGGAAGCTGGGCGCTGACCAACGCCGGTCCGTTGCATCCCGAACTCGCCAACGAACCGTCCGTCGGGACGCCGTGGCTTTACGACGATGCGGGCGAGCCATGGAAAACGCAGGAAGCCGTGCGCATCGTCGTGAACACGCTGTGGAAGAACGCGCCCGACGGCATTCCCGGCAACGATGATCTCGGCGAAATGTCGTCCTGGTACGTATGGGCGGCGATGGGTTTGTATCCGGCCATTCCCGGCCGCGCCGAACTGATGCTCGGCAGTCCCTTGTTCCCGCACATCGTGGTGCACCGGCCGGGCGGCGACGTCATCATCAACGCGCCGAATGCCGGTAGCGGGACGCCCTATGTTCAAGCACTGAGTCTCGACGGAAAATCGTACACGCGTCCGTGGCTGCCGCCCTCCTTCGCCGAACACGGCGGCCGTCTCGACTTCACGCTGGGCACGAAACCGGACATGCAGTGGGGCAGCGCTTCCAAAGACGCACCTCCTTCGTTCCCGCCGCCGGACGAATCCACCGTGAAAAGACCGTGAGAAAAGCGCTGCTTTGCGCGCTCGCACTGTGCCTGGCCACCGCGCTGATCCCGGCCGCATGGGCGGACGCGGCACCGACGCCTGCATCGGCAACTCCTCCCGGTTCGGCGCTGATGGCCGCGCGCGTCAAGACGCAGTTCCTGCACGCCTGGAACAATTACAAACGCTACGCCTGGGGCCATGACGAACTGCGCCCGCTCAGCAAGACGCCTTACGACTGGTACGGCCAGTCGCTGCTGATGACGCCGGTCGATGCGCTCGACACGCTGGTGATCATGCGACTTAACAAACAGGCCGATCAGGATCGTGCGCTGATCGATTCAAAGCTGTCTTTCGACAAAGACATCAACGTCAAGGTGTTCGAGGTCAATATCCGCCTGCTCGGCGGCCTGTTGTCCGGTTACGAACTGACCGGCGACAAGAAGCTGCTGCAACTGGCGGAGGATCTCGGCACGCGCTTGCTGCCGGCCTTCGATTCGCCGACCGGCCTGCCTTACCGCTACGTAAATCTCAAAACCGGCAAGGTGAGCGGCACGGACAGCAATCCCGCGGAAACCGGCAGCTTGATTCTCGAGTTCGGCACGCTCTCGAAACTTACCGGCAATCCGGTGTTCTACGACAAGGCCAAGCGTGCGCTGGTCGCCACCTTCGATCGGCGTTCAAAGGTCGATCTGGTCGGTGTCGGCCTGAACGTACAGACCGGCCAGTGGACCGACCGGGATTCCAGCATCTCCGGCGGGATAGACAGCTACTACGAATATCTGTGGAAATGCTGGCGTCTCTTCGGCGACAAGGACTGTCTCGCGATGTGGAATGCGAGCATTCCGGCGGTGAACAAATACTTGGCCGACGACGTGAACGGCCAGCTCTGGTACGGCCACGCCGACATGCTCACCGGCAAACGCACGGCCACCGATTACGGCGCGCTGGACGCTTTCTTCCCGGGCCTGCTGGCATTGTCGGGCGACGTGCCGCGCGCCGCACAACTGCAGGATTCGAGCTTCCGCATGTGGAATCTCTACGGCATCGAGCCCGAGGTGCTCGACTACAAGACTATGAAGGTTCTGTCGCCCGGCTACGCACTGCGCCCCGAAATCGTCGAGTCCACCTTCTACCTATACCACTACACGCACGACCCGAAATATCTCGTCATGGGCCGCACGATGTTCGACGACTTCGTCAAATACTGCCGCACCAAAAACGGCTACGCGGCGCTCGATAACGTGATCACCAAAAAGAAAAGCGACGATATGGAAAGTTTCGTATTCGCCGAAACCTTCAAGTACTACTATCTCCTGTTCGACCCCGACGCGATCGACTTCGACGCCGTCACCTTCAACACCGAAGCGCATCCGCTGCACAACATGAAGCTACCAGCCGGAGCCGCACAACAGAAAACAAACTAGGGCGCGGCTGACTCACGGCGAGTCTCGGCCTGCGCAAGCGTCAAGAGGGAGAGAAAAGAAATAAGTTGCAGTTCGATCGAACTGCAACATCTAAGCGTAGCCAGATTTAAAAAGAATTTTGTTATCGGTGCCGCGGAAACGCGTGTCAGGATCTTTTATGCTTTCCGCGAATGCTGCACGTAGCGCGTGCCCAGAATAATATCCCACAGCGGCGTGGTCACGCCGAAGTTGCTGTCCGGATGATGATGGTGGATGTGATGGGCGGCCGCCCAGCGTCTAAGCAGCGGCTGTTTGAATCGGACGTGATGGATGGCGAAGTGGGTGAGCCCATAAGTGACATAGCCGAACGTTGCGGCGCCCGTCAATAAAAAAGCAAACCCGATCGGCATAACCAACACGCACAGAACAGTCAGGCCCACCCATACCAGTGCCGGCAGGAAGAACGGCAGCGAATCGTAGCCGAACGGATTCTTGTGATGCAGGAGGTGGCCGTCCGCGAACAGCGGCACCCGCAGATGAAATAGCCAACGGTGCACGCAATACTCGACGAAACTGAAGATCAGCAGGCCGAGCGCTACGGCTAAAAGCGCCATGGGAAGACCGCCAGTATTGCGTCGCCAACCTTCGAAGATCAGGAAGACGATGAGCGCCATGTCCACGCCGAACTCGGCCCAGTAATTCGTACGGGTGGCGAACATCCGCAGGAGCATCTCACGAAAACGCGGGAAACTCCGCGTCATCGTTCGCCGCGCAATTCCGTTACCGGGATTCGATGGATTCAAGCCTTTGTCCGACATATGCTTTCCGGCCCTAAGCGGGTCTGGTAGGCCTTCATAGCTGACGGAAGTATAGCAGCGATTCGGCGCTTTGTGGCACAAAACGGCGTACCCGACCCAAGGCAAGACCCCACCGGCCGGGGCTAAGGCGCAACCGTAAGGTTGCATATCTGACAAGGTTTGTGTAACCCTAAGCGCAACCAGGAGGTCGCTTCATGAAAGATCGCATCGAAAAGAGCATCGAACTGCAGGTGCCGGTCGGCCGGGTCTGGCGCGCGCTGACGGACCACCGGGAATTCGGCGCATGGTTCCGGGTCGAGCTGGACGACCCCTTCGCCGTCGGCGAGATCTCCCGCGGCCACATCACCTATCCGGGCTACGAGCATCTGAAGTGGGAGGCGACCGTGCAGGCGATGGAGCCCGAACGGCTGTTCTCGTTCACATGGCACCCGTATGCCGTCGATCCCGACAGGGATTACTCGGACGAGTCGCAGACGCTGGTCGAATTCAGACTCAAATCGACGGTCAGCGGCACCCGTCTCGTCGTCACCGAGTCCGGCTTCGGTGCGTTGCCGGAAGGACGCCGCACGGTCGCCTTGCGTATGAACGAATCGGGATGGGCGCAACAGATGCACAATATCCAGGCGCATGTCGCGCCGTAGTTCCGCGCACGCGGAACGGGACGCAGCACAAATATTCGCGGCCTTGGGCGACTCCACCCGCCTGATGCTGGTGGTGAAACTGAGCGACGGCCAGCCCCGATCAATCGTCGGACTTACCGCGGACTTTCACCTGAGCCGTCAAGCCGTTACCAAGCATCTGCGCGCGCTCGAACAGGCCGGAATCGTCCGATCGAACCGCATCGGGCGGGAAAGCCGCTTCTCATATATACCGGAACCGGTCGAAAAGACGCGTTCGTATCTCGCTGCCGTCAGTGAACAATGGGACGATGCCTTGTCGCGGCTGAAAACCTTTGTAGAGAACAAATAGAAAGCCACCGGTTTTAGCCGGTAGCTTTGGATTACGGCTCTAAGGAGCGCCGGCATCCTGCGGGCTCGTGGATGGATCGCGGCGGAGACCGCCGCTCCTACACCCCCCTCCAGTGTGGCTGTTCCAAAGCGACGGCGGCCACCGCGTCGCAGGGATGCGTCTCGACCCCTACACAATATAATCATGCTGATGGATTCGCCGCCGACTATCCCGCCCCGAGGTTTTATTTCGACTGCCCCGCCGGCAGCGATGACCGATTTGCACCAAGAGCCTTCGCGGTGAGCGCCGACAAGCCGCGCCGACGGGTGCCGCAACCGTCGCTGGCATTGCTCGCCCTGATGATGTCGATCGGGCCGTTCGGCGATACCGAATACACGCCTGCGATGCCGGCGATCGCGCACTCGCTGCATACCGGCTACGGCATGGTGCAATTCACCATGACCTCCTACCTGATCGGCTCGGCGCTCAGCCGCCTGGGCTACGGCCCGGCTTCGGACCGCTTCGGCCGCCGCCCCGTGATGCTGGTCGGCACGGTCATTCTCGTTCTCGGCGCCCTGCTTTGCGTGCTCAGCTTTAACATCTGGCCGCTGATCGCCGGGCGGCTGGTCCAGGGCGTGGGCGCCTGCGCCGGCGGCGTAATCGCCGATGCCGTGGTGCGCGACGCCTTTCCCGCCGATAAACGCGAAGGCATCTACGCCAGACTGAACGCCGCGTTCGCGCTTGCGCCGGCCCTCGGTCCCATCGTCGGCATCTATGTGGCCTCCAAGCTCGGTTGGCACGCCAACTTCGGCCTGCTCCTCGCGCTTTCCATCCTGCTCCTGTTTCTTGCCTGGCGCTTCCAGCCCGAGACGCTCCTCGACCTCAATAGACACGCACTCGAACCGCGGCCCCTGTTGCGCAACTACTTCGAAGTTTTAACGACCAAGGGCTTCGCCGTCTATGCGCTGCTCGGCGGCCTCACCGTAGGCGTGGTTTACACCGCGCTCATCGGCGCACCCGACCTCGTTTACACGGTTCTCAAACGCGGCGACATCGGCATCATGATCGTGGCGGGCGCCATACTCGTTGCCTTCGTCACCGGCTCCGGATTATGCACCGTGTTCAGCGACAAGATTTCGGATCTGTGGATCTTCGCCGCCGGCCTGCTCATACTCGTTGTCGGTTCGGTCGGTTTGCTGATGGTGGGACTGACGCTCGGCAAGCAGGCGGGATTGACGGGCTTCCTCATTCCGATGGGCGTGTGCTTCATCGGCGTCGGCCTCATCGTTCCGACGGCGACGGCCAATGCCATGGCGCCGTTCAAACACACCGCGGGCACGGCCTCATCTCTCCTCGGATTCATCCTGACAGGCACCGCCGCGCTCGCGACGCTCATCATGAGCCTGCTCCACAACGGTAGCGAACTCGATATCCCGATCGTATTCCTCGCGCTTTCCGGCGCCGCGGTCGTCCTGTTCGTGGGCTACATCATCGCGCGCGGCGGCCCCGCCGCTACCATCGCCGCCTTCCCGACACCCCAAAGCCAATAGGAATGATTGTGCCTTGCAGCGCAAACCTGGCTGCCATCGGTGAAAAGCGGCTATACTTCGATCAGGCAACTTGCAGCCGTTGAGAATATCAGGAGTCGCACATTTGCTGCCTGAAATTGATCAAACTAGGCTTCGAATTTCAGCCCAGACCGCAGCGGAGAGGAAATCTCGGTTCGGGCAATTTATGACGCCCGGACGGACCGCGCAATTCATCGCCGGATTGTTTTCAGCGGGCCGGGTTTCGGATTGCCGCCTGCTTGATCCCGGCGCAGGCATCGGCTCACTCTCAGTCGCCTTTCTCGAGCGTTGGCTTTCCGGTGGATTCGATTTTGATTCCGTAGAGTTAACCGCATTTGAAATAGACAAGCTTCTGCGTCAGGAATTGCAGCGCACGCTTTCCATGTATGAAAAAAAGCTGCCTGTATCAATCAAGATAATTGAAGAGGACTACATTGAAGAAGCAGTGAACCTGATTCAGTTCAAGAACGGCGTCAAATTCACGCACGCAATCCTCAATCCGCCTTACAAGAAAATAAATAGTCATTCCAGATATAGGCTTCTGCTCAGAAAGGCCGGTATTGAAACGGTTAATTTGTATTCGGCGTTCGTGGCTTTGACGCTGGAGCTGATGGAACCAAACGGCGAACTCGTGGCTATTATCCCGCGCAGCTTCTGCAACGGGCCGTATTACCGCCCTTTCCGTGAATTTATGCTGAAACGAGCGGCTATCCGTCACGTGCATCTGTTCCATGCCCGGAACAAGGCTTTCAGGGATGACGACGTGCTGCAAGAAAATGTCATCATCATGCTTGAGCGTGGCGGGAAACAGAGCGACGTGACGGTTACGACTTCGACTGACGACGGCTTCGTCGACCTCATTACGCACACGCATCCATTCAACAGAATAATCCACTCCGACGATCCAGAACGTTTTATTCACGTGCCTACGTCGCCGGATCACACGGTTATCGAATTGTCACGTGAAATCAGATATTCACTGGAAGACCTTGGTATCCGGGTTTCGACCGGGCCGGTCGTTGATTTTCGGCTTAGGCAACACATCCGCGATATGCCGGAGCCGGGTACGGTTCCTCTGCTCTATGCCTGTCATCTAAAAGATCAAGTTACGGAATGGCCGAAAGCAGATAAGAAAAAACCCAACGCAATCCACCGCAGCGCCGAAACTGAAAAATGGCTATATCCGACCGGATTCTATTGCGCGGTGCGGCGCTTTTCATCCAAAGAAGAGAAGCGCCGGATTATGGCTGGCGTGGTAGATCCAGAAGTCTTTCTCGGCGCGGTCATGCTGGGTTTTGAGAACCATCTAAATATATTTCACGAAGACAAGCATGGCTTGCCCGAGACGCTTGCGCGTGGCTTGACTGTGTTCCTTAATACTACCGCGGTCGATGACTATTTCCGTCGCTTCAACGGGCATACTCAGGTCAATGCAACCGACCTCAGACTCATGAAGTATCCAAGCCGACAAGCTCTGATTGCGCTCGGGAAATGGGCAATGCACCAGGATCAACCGACCCAGACCATGCTCGATGAAAGACTGGAAGAAATAGCGGCATGAGCATGGGCGGCAAAAAGCGCATCACAGATGCCAAGGAAATACTGGTTTCCCTCGGTCTACCGCGTGCCCAGCAGAACGAACGGTCGGCCCTCAGTTTGCTGGCGCTGCTCGACCTTACTCCGCGCAAACCGTGGGCACAAGCGGAAAACCCGTACATGGGCATTACGCCCATTATGGACTGGGCGCGCGAGCACTACAGTAAACGGTATGCGCCCAATACACGAGAGACCGTGCGTCGCCAGACCATGCATCAATTTGTTGAAGCCGGTATTGCTCTCTATAACCCGGACCAGCCTGAGAGACCGGTGAACAGCCCAAAAGCCGTCTATCAGATCGAACCTGACACACTTGAATTACTGCGTACATTCGGAACCTCAAGATGGCCTCGCAAGCTGAAAGATTACGTTGCCGGCCACGGAACGTTGGCGGCAAAATATGCACTGGAGCGTAAGCAAAATATGATTCCCGTGCAACTCTCTGCGGATAAGCAAATCGCGCTGAGTCCCGGTGAGCACAGCGAGCTTATCCGTGCCATCATCGAGAACTTTGGCTCGCGCTTTGTTCCGGGAGGCGTATTGGTCTATGCCGGAGACACGGGCGATAAATGGGGCTACTTCGACGAGGCTCTACTGACAAAGCTTGGAGTCAAAATCGAATCCCACGGAAAAATGCCCGATGTAGTGCTTCATTACACGAAGCGGAATTGGCTTGTTCTGGTGGAATCCGTTACCAGCCATGGGCCAGTCGACGGCAAACGGCACAATGAACTGGCGCACCTGTTCGCGAAATCGAAGGCCGGATTGGTTTACGTGACCGCTTTCCCGAACCGCCAGACCATGAGCCGTTATATCAGCGAGATCGCCTGGGAAACAGAAGTCTGGGTTGCCGATGCACCTTCACACCTGATTCATTTCAACGGCGAACGATTTCTAGGTCCGTACGATGCAGCTTAACCCCTATTACAATCAGGATACTTGCGTGTGCCAACCTAACTTCATTTCGACGAAGACTTTTTCTAGTTAGCATGCAGAAGGAGTATACACATGGATCTCCGTTCCGCTCTTCCCCTTCTTTTACCCAAAGCTGTAACGTGGGCAGAGGAAGAAGCTTTACGTGTCGCGACCTCGGGGCGCGTGTTGACCGCCGAGGAAATGGCTCTAGCGCGAAAAGTTGGCGTAATCAAGCCTGAGCCTATTCGAATCCAATCTTGTAGTCATCTGCCTATGCCACAAGATCCCTCACTGCATGAGGCTGCGGTTCAAACAGGTCTGCTCGGTCCTGGCATGGCCGGATTGACTCTCGGCTACTCAGTTTTCGTCTGTCACGGACAAGAAACGCGTCGCCTTCTTGCTCACGAGTTCCGCCACGTACATCAGTACGAACAAAGTGGTTCAATAGAAAAATTTCTTCCTGTCTATCTCCAGCAAATCGTCACAGTTGGCTATGGGAATGCTCCGTTCGAGATTGATGCACGTGCTCATGAGAGCGTTGCATCATAAAAAAGGAGCCAGATAAAAGTCGGAGTTAAACTACTAATCAATGTAAGCAGACTCCAATACCGCAGCTGACCCACTTGAGTCGCTCAGCCCCTCGCGTGCACAAAACGGCTAGCTCTTCTCGATGAGGGCGTCGTCGATTTCGCGGGCGCGGACCGCGGCCGGCCGCTCGCTGAGACGCGACCAGTATGTCTCAAAGGCGGGGCGCTTCTCGATCGTGCCGAACTGCATTCCGAAGCCGAAATGAGAACCGAGGTAGAGATCCGCTGCCGTGAAGCGATTCCCGACCAGATAATCGCTGCGGGACACCGTGTCTTCGAGCACTTTCATGACCGTGTCGTAGTTTCCGTAGCCTATCATCGGTTCACGATCTTTCGGCACCGTTAACCCGAGCGCCTTGTTGCTCGCGGCTGCTTCCAGCGGACCCGCGGCGAAGAACAGCCAGCGGTAATACGGTCCGCGCAGGCGGTCACCGGCGGGCGGAGCGAGGCCGGCCTTGGGAAAAACATCGGCAAGGTAGGCGCAGATAGCAGCGCCTTCGGTGACGACGGTGTCGCCGTGGCGGAGCGCCGGCACCTTGCCCATTGGGTTGATTGCGAGGTAATCGGGCGCCTTCATCGAGGTGGCGTAATCGAGGATTTCGGTGCGGTACGGTTGCCCGACCTCCTCCAGCATCCAGCGTGCGATCCGTCCGCGCGATTGCGGGTTCGTGTAGAGGACGAGTTCGTTGTTCATCGGTTTTGTCCTGCCTGCAAAGAAATGAGGCGGCTACTTTACTCCAAGCCATGACGATCGGGGGGGGCGCCGGGACTGAGAGTTCAGGCTGCTGGAAAGGTTCGCAGCTACGTTCCGCGCGTTCGCTCGGATGTGAGTTCAGCCGGTGTTTTGCAGACCTTGAGCAATGCCGTTGACGGTGGCGAAGAGGGCGTCGAGGAGCACGCCGCCGGGGCGATCCTGTTCGCGCCAGCGTGCGAGCAGGTCCACTTGCAGCAAGCTCATGGGATCGACGTAGGGATTGCGCAGGCGAATCGAGCGCTGGAGTGTCGGATCGCCGTCGAGCAATTGATCCTGGCCGCACAGGCGCAGGATCCATTCGACCGTGCGCTCGTATTCTTCACGAATCGCCTCGAAGTGATGCGCGAGTTTCGGACCGGCAAGCGCCGCATAACGTTCGGCGATCGGCATATCGGATTTCGCGAGCACCATCTCCGCATCATCGAGCAGCGCATCGAAGAAACGCCATTCTTTGACGAGCCGGCATAGCCGTTCTTCGCCGTGCGCTTCGGCGGCGGCCGCGAGTCCGGTGCCGAGTCCATACCAGCCGGTGATAATCTGGCGCGACTGCGTCCAGGAAAACACCCAGGGAATGGCGCGGAGATCCTCGACGCCGGATTTGCTGCGCCGCGACGCCGGCCGCGAACCGATCTTCATGCGCTCGATCACGTCTATCGGCGTTGAGCTGCGGAAATAGTCGGTGAAATCAGCACTGTCGTAAACGAGATCGCGAAAGGCCTTGCGACTGGCCGCTGCGAGCACATCCATCACGGCATCGGCTCCGTCCGGGCGTTCAGTTCCCACTCTTTCGTTGCCCGTGGCCAGCAATACCGCACCGGCGCTTTGCTCCAGCGTTCTTAGCGCAATAGCGCGCAGCCCGTATTTGGCGTTGATGATTTCGCCCTGCTCGGTCACGCGCAGGCGATCCTGCACCGTGCCTGGCGGCGACGCGAGCACGGCGCGATGCGTGCGGCCGCCGCCGCGGCTGGTAGTGCCGCCGCGGCCGTGAAAGATCGTGAGCGCGATGCCGGCTTGTTCGCAGACTTCGGCAAGCCGCGTCTGCGCCTGGTAAAGCGCCCAGCGCGCGGCGGCAAGACCTCCGTCCTTGTTGCTGTCGGAATAGCCGACCATGATGGTCTGGCGATTGCCACGCGCTTTCAGGTGAGCTCGATAAACCGGATCATCAAACAGATCGCGCATGACGTCGGCGGCGTTGCGAAGATCTTCGACGGTTTCGAAGAGCGGCGCAACGTCCAGCGGAATCCGTCCGTCGTCGTCGCGCAGACCCGCCTGTTCGGCCAGCCACAACACGCCGAGCACGTCGTCGGCGCCCTTCGCCATGCTGATGATGTAGGGACCGATGGCATGCGGACCGTGTTCCTCGCGCGCCTCGCGCACGGCGCGAAATGCGTCCAGCACCGGTTGGGAAACATCGTCGGGCTCTGCCCGCCGCTCGGCGTTTGCGCGCAAGACTTCGGCACGCTCGGCCGGGGATTTCTCTTCCCAGTCGGCGTCGTCCAGCAACTGGCCGATGGCCTTGCGGTGCACGAGTGCGTCCTGCCGCACGTCGAGCGTCGCGAGATAAAAGCCGAAGGTTTCGACCTTGCGGATCAAACGCTCCAGTGCAAAGAGGCCCGCGTGCCGGCCGCAGTGATGCCGCAGGCTGTTACGGATCAGTTGCAGGTCATCTAACAAGCCGTTGGAATTCGCATAGGCGCCGGGTTGTTCGTTCTCGATCGCCGCGAGCCGCGCCCGCACATGCGCGAGCAGGCGCCGGTAGGGCATGTCGGCGTGACGCTCGGGGAGGTGCTTTTCGGTTTCGGGAAACTGCTTTGCATAATTGTCGGCGCGTGTGATCACGACGGCGTCGAAGCCGATGCGTTCGCTCGACTGGCTGAGCCGGCGATAAAGCGATTCCAGTTCGTGGCGATACAGCGCCAGAATGTGCCGACGATGATCCTCCAGGGTTTCGCGCATAGTCTCCGCAGTGACATTGGGGTTGCCGTCCATGTCGCCGCCCACCCAGGAACCGAAACGCACGATGACGGGCAGATCGGCAGGCTCGACATCGATCCCGATGTGCGCGAGAGCCTCCGCGAGACGTTCGTAAAAAACCGGCAGCACCCGATACAAGATGTCGGTCAGGTAAAACAGCACGTGCTCGCGTTCGTTGGCGACCGTCATGCGCGCGCCGGGATAATC
>JBOIBN010000045.1:0-20154 GCA_050739575.1 Gammaproteobacteria bacterium | reverse complement strand
AAGCGGTTCGAAGCCGAGCACGGTTGCGATGCCATTCCACTTGATGATCCGCGCGTCGAGCTGCCACTCGTCGCCGTCTAGCGTGGTCTGCACCGTCTCACCGTTGTTGCGCAGGAGCACGATCGCGTAGCGCTGTGGCGCAATTTTACGGAAACTGATGTCTCCCACCGGCTGCTCGGCGGTAAAGCGGGCGTAGGTCAGCAGATTGATACCAATGAGGAGCACAACGGCCACGATCAAGCCGATGAGAAGTCGGCCGAGGCCGTGCGTGCCGCCCCGCACGAACCGTCCCCGGCGCAGGTGACGCCCGCCGCTGATAATGAGGGCCAGCGCGAGCAAAGCGCCCGCCCCTGCGCCTAGATCCAACCAGAAGGCTGCACTCATCTCCCGCCGCGCTCCGGATTGCCGGGTTCGACACCATTCTGAACCGAACCCGCGCACAAGGTAAAGCTCGGCATACAATGCCCGAGTGGCCCGTCGCATTGCCAACGCCGAAATCGCCGATAAGTTCGATCGGCTCGCAGACCTGCTCGAATTACAGGACGACAATCCCTTTCGTGTGCGTGCCTACCGAAATGCGGCGCGTGTGATTTCGGGACTGCCGCGCCCGCTCGCGGACCTGGTCGCAGAAGAATCCGATCTCGAAGTGTTGCCCGGCATCGGTGAAGCCATCGCCGAGAAAATCCACGTCATCGTGGAAACCGGAAGGCTGCCCGCCCTCGATGAGGCAGCGAAAAAGACGCCTCTCGTGCTCACCGATCTCCTGCGGATTCCCGGTCTCGGCCCCAAACGCGTCAAGGAACTTCATGACGCACTCGGTGTAAAGAACGCCGCCGACGTGAAACGCGCCACCGAGGACGGCCGCCTTGCGGGACTGCCGGGTTTCGGCGAGAAGCTCGCCGCGAAGATCGCCGGGGCGATCAGCAACCTCGCCGGCGAGCAAGGACGCTTCCGTCTGGCCGACGCCGAGAATCTCGCCCGGCCGCTGGTCGAATACCTGAAGGACCTGAAAGGCGTACGCCGGGTCGTAATCGCCGGCAGCCTGCGGCGACGGCGTGAGACGGTCGGCGACCTGGACGTACTCATTACGGCAAAGAACGGGAAAGAGATTCTCGACAAGTTCGCGAAGTTCGAAGGCGTGCGCGATGTAGTTTCACTCGGAACGACGCGCGCGACTGTGCATCTTGCGATGAACCTGCAAGTGGACGCGCGCGTAGTACCGGAGGCTTCTTTCGGCGCCGCGCTTTATTACTTCACGGGATCGAAGGCACACAATGTCGCAGTGCGCCGCATCGCTCAGGAGAAAAAGCTCAAACTCAACGAATACGGCCTTTACCGCGGGGAAAAGCGCATCGCGGGCAAAAACGAAAAGGAACTCGCGAAAGCCCTTGGTCTGGCCTGGATTCCACCGGACCTGCGCGAGAACACGGGCGAAATCGAGGTGGCGCTCAAGGGAAAGCTGCCCAGGTTGATAGAGCTTTCCGATCTGCGCGGCGATCTGCACAGCCATACCACAGCGACCGACGGCCATGATTCGCTGGAGGACATGGCGCAGGCGGCGCGCGAACGCGGGTACGAATATCTGGCTGTCACTGATCATACGCGCTCCACGCGGGTCGCCAACGGGCTCGATCCGAAGCGGTTGCGCAAGGAACTTGAAGTCATAGACCGCCTCAACGAAGGTTTCAAGGATTTCCGGCTGCTGAAATCCGCGGAAACCGACATCCTCGAAGACGGCTCGCTCGACCTGCCCGATGACGTACTCGGCGAACTCGACTTCGTGCTGGGTACGATCCATTCCCATTTTGAGTTGAGCGAGGCGAAGCAGACCAGACGCCTGCTCAAGGCCTTCGACAACCCGCTGCTCGCCGGACTCGCGCATCCGACGGCGCGCAATATCGGCCGCCGTGAACCGATCCGCTTCGATGTCGAAAAAGTCTTCAGCGCCGCCGCCGAACTCGGTATCTTTCTTGAAGTGAACAGTCAACCGGCGCGCCTCGATCTCAACGATACGCACTGCCGCCATGCCAAGGAGATGGGAGTCCAGCTTGCGATTTCCTCGGATTCACACAGCACTTCGGACCTGGCCAAGATCCGCTTCGCGGTAGACCAAGCGCGGCGCGGCTGGATCGAGGCCAAGGATGTCATCAATACCCGTCCGCTCAAAAAGTTCCTGAAGCGGCTGCGCGGTTGATCTTTCGGGACGCATAGAGCCGCGTCCGCGTCCCGTACCGCCGCACAACCGGGAGCGGCAGCCGAGACCGTGAAATCCGCATTGCTCTCACGGCCCGCAAGGGCGTACCGCAGGTCTACCAGACAGGTCGGCGATGAGAGCCAAACCGTGGAATTGCAACCGGGCATTCGACCCGACGCGATTAGATGAGCCCGGAACAATGCACACGTAAATCCTACAGATGCGCAAAATTTGCCACACGGATAAGATGATAGCCTTGGGAAACCATCCGGAACAGGGATGAACCATGGATCAAGAGCAAACCGTCACTGCAATTCTCGGCGTCGGGCCCGGCCTCGGCGCCGCGCTTTCCGAACGCTTCGCAGCCGAAGGACACGCACTCGCACTTCTTTCGCGCTCGGCAAGAAGTCGCGGACCGATCGCGAAGCAGCTCGCCGCCACCGGCCGCACCGTGCAAGGCTACGACTGCGACGCCGGCGACGCGGATTCGGTTATCGCGGCGTTTACGCGCGTCCGCGATACCTTGGGCGATCCAACGGTGCTTATCTATAATGCCGGCAGTTACGCACCGGGCGGTATCCTGGAGATAGACTCTGAGCGCTTCGAGGCCGCCTGGCGAGCGAACTGCTATGGTGGATTCCTCGCCGCGCGCGAGGTGCTGCCCGCGATGCTCGAAACCGGTGCAGGCACGATCCTCTACACCGGGGCGACGGCGGCGCTGCGCGGTGGCGCCGGATTCGCGGGACTCGCCGTGGGCAAGTTCGGACTGCGCGCGTTAACGCAAAGCCTCGCACGCGAATTCGGCCCCAGGGGTATCCACGTCGCTCACGTCGTAATCGACGGACAGATCGGAACGCCTTCGGCGCACGAACGCCAACCCGAACGCGCCGAGGAAACCTTTCTCGCACCGGAAGCGATTGCGGAAAATTACTGGCTGCTCTACCGACAGCCGCCGAACGCCTGGACACTGGAGATGGATCTTCGCCCGCACGTCGAAAAGTTTTGAAGCCCCCGGCAGGAAAGCGGTAAATCTCTCGCCTTCAGTCGACAGCTCATCTTGCTATCCCTCTTTCGTTGCGGGAGATGACACTGCTGACGTCGGACTTTTCAGATTAGATGCGGCCCGGTAGCGCTCAAGGGACAAAAGCCACAGTGGCGGCCTAGGTATCGCCGCCCTGCAAGGCACTGACAGCGATTTACCTTGCAATGTTTTGAATTCAACCGCACCCTTGTCGCTGCATTCCGCAAATGCCTCGTGCCACGTGGCAAGCGGTGAATCGCTCAACTTGAAATCGCCGACACCTACCAGAAGCTTCGTACGCGCGAACGCCTTACATTGCATCGGCACGTCCACTTTGATGAAGTCCTTCTGCGTCCAGAAACCGAGCCGATTCTGCTGGCCGCACGCGCTGCCCAACAATGGCAACAAGAACGCCTGCAACACAGCGGAAACGGGTATATCCAGTCGCGCCGAATCTCCCGCTGCACTGACGGGGATCTTCAACGCCGTAAACAGGCGCTCGATCGGATCAGACAGCGAACCCGCTGTTCCCGCAAGCGCCTGCTCCAAGTTTTTTGCAGTGTCGCTTCGCGGACCGTGCGTCGCGATGCGTAAAAAATCGGCGGTGGAATACTCGGGCTGTTCAACGCGCAGCAGTTGGCCCCACAAATTGAAGAATCCCTGCTTGGGCTGAACTGGGTCGCGTAACGCGGCGGCCATGAAATTGAAGGTCACTCCACAATCGTAATAAATGCTGCCGCCAATTTGTCCGCTTACGAGTGCAGCCCAAGGGCGGTCACCGGTCTCCAGAAGACAGCGTTGCAAGTTGCCGTTCAGTCGACTCAGAAAATCGCCTGACGACAGCCAGCCGGCACGCTCGGCCGTCAGCAGGGCGGCGAGTTGCGCGCCGCCTTCTTCAAGCCATGAATCGTTCGGTTCAATCTGCTCCGACTTGATACCACCATCCCAGAAATGAAATGCTTCGTGGGCGATGAAAAGTTGCACATCGACAAGATTGGATGCCGCACTGGAGGCATAAAGCCAGGGTTTGCCGACAAAGCTCAACCGAACCGTGCCGTAATTCAACACATCGCCGTGATACCAAGGCATCGCATGCGGCTCGCCCGGCGCATAACTCACATAAACGGTCGGGCGAACCGACAACGACTGGCCCAACAAGCGAGAATATTCGTCCAGGGCATTCTGCAGAGCCCCGCCGATCCCGCTTACGATCCAGTGTGGAGCACCAGGGTCGGCGACCAGGAGAAACGTCTTGTTCACCGCAACCGGCGCCATACCGAGATAAACGTAGCTTCCATCATGGTCGCCACTACACGATGCGTCCACCGCTACGGAGTTCACCTAAGCGCGGCCGCGCAGCACAACGTGCTCGTCCTTGCGTAGCAAGAAGCGCAGAACCGTTCGCTTGCAGGCATTGGTTGGAACGAATGCCGCGGTGTTCACCACTGCGCTGCCGTCGCTGTAAGGAATGACGAGGGGATAGACGCGATCCGGCGCGACGGTGACGGCATCGGCGACCAATGTAATTTGCACCGGATCGACATGCGCATCCAGCTTGATCCCCTGTCGATCGAGCCGCGCGTTCCCCTTGATAATCCGCCATTATTGCTCGCGCAAAGAAGCGTGCTCGTCGGGCAGACAAATCCGGTCGACATCGGAAGAAACCTGATAGGTAACGAGGACGCGTCCGTCGCCGGACAATGCGAAGCTGATGTTGACGTTTGAAGGGTCTGCGGCGAAATGCGCCCCCGAACAGGAAACCAACATGAGAACCGGCAACAGCCCTGTCAATCGTTTCACGCATATCACCACCAACCGCGAATTTCGAGTATCTCATATTTTTTTCACCGGCGAACCAGACGAAATCCGAGCCACCCGGGGAACCAAGAAGGCACCTATTCCCGCTGTTTAACCGGTCATGAAGCAGCTCGGATTGGGCTGACGCCGGAATATGTGCGATCATGCGCGCGGGTTCATGCTGATGTCGCATTACTGAAATGAAGCTTTTGCGTGCCACGCTTGGCCTCTTGCCCTTCCTCGGTATTCTAGGCGGCGTGTTCTTCGTAAACCGGATCGAGCCCATGGTGCTCGGGCTTCCCTTTCTGTTTTTCTGGATCATTGCCTGGACCGTGGGCACCGCGCTCATCATGGCGCTGGTCTATTCCCTCGACCCCAAAACCAAGGTCGATCGATGATGGCGCTCGCGCTGATCGCACTCATCTTCGGGTTTGCCGTCGGGCTCGGACTTGTCGCCCGGCGCGGCCGGCGGATGGACCTCGCGCAGTGGACGATCGGGCGACGCGGCTTCGGCGTCGTGATCGTTTTTCTCCTGATGGCAGGCGAAATCTACACCACGTTTACATTTTTGGGCGCAAGCGGTTACGCGTACGGCCGCGGCGCGCCGGCGTTCTACATTCTCGCTTACGGCGCACTCGCCTACACGCTCGGCTACTGGTTCCTGCCGCCGATCTGGCGCTACGCGAAGACGCACGGTCTAATTACCCAGGCAGATTTTTTCGCTCACCGTTTCGCGAGCCGTGAACTCGGTATAGCGGTGGGACTGATCGGCGTGCTCGCGATGCTGCCCTACCTGGCGTTGCAACTCGACGGGCTCGGCATCATCGTGGAGATCGCCTCGGGGGGCGCAATCCGCTCTACCCCGGCAATCGTGATCGGTACCGCCGGGCTCGTCGTATACGTCATTGCCTCGGGCATTCACGCCTCGGCATGGACGGCAGTGGTGAAAGACGTTCTCGTGCTCGGCGTCGCGATCTTCCTGGGCATATATCTGCCTTGGCACGCCTACGGCGGAATCGGTCCGATGTTCCACCAACTTACGGCGGCACATCCAGAGCTGTTCACGCTGCGCGCACCGCAGGACACTGTCTGGTTCGTCTCGACGGCGTTGGTCTCCGTGCTCGGCTTCTGGATGTGGCCGCATGCCTTCGCCTACATCTTCTCCGCGCGCGAGGAAGGAAGCTTCCGCAAGAACGCCATGGTGCTGCCGCTCTACCAGCTCGTGCTGCTGTTCATCTTTTTCGTCGGTTTTGCCGCCATCGGCATCGTGCCCCATCTTGCGCGCGCGGACTTTGCGCTGCTTGCCGCGACCGCGGCGACGCTCCCCAGCTGGGTACTCGGACTCGTCGGCGGCGCCGGCGTACTTGCTGCGATGGTGCCGGGCTCGCTTCTGATCACCGTGACCGCAGCGCTGCTTGCGAAAAACGGTCTTGCGCTCGCGCCCCGCTTCGCCGGCGAACAACGCATCATGCTCGCGGCCCGCGTGCTGGTCGTACCGATTGCGATCGGCGCGGCCGCGTTCGCCATCTTCGGAAGCACCGGCATCGTGGGCCTGCTTCTTCTCGGCTACAGCTATATCACCCAGCTCTTCCCGGCATTGGCGCTCTCCTTCGTCTCCCGCCGCTTCGTCACCACGGCAGGCGCCTTCGCAGGTCTCGTCTGCGGCGTCGCCCTGGTCACGGTGCTCACGCTCACCCATCGGCACATCGTCGGATTGCTGCCGTTCCTGCCGAGCGGACTCGCCGGACTTAACGACGGTATCGCCGCAGTGATCGTGAACGTCGTCGTGCTCCTGGTGGTGAGTGCCGCAACCGCCCGATTCCGCACAACTCCTATAGTCACGGATTGATGCAACCCTGCAGTAGCGCCGATGTTTAATGCATCGGCTATCGTCGGCACGAATCGCCTTCGATGAGAGATTCCTTGTCTTTGCGTCTACCCGGAGTATTTGCGCCTGTTGCGCATCAAGCGTCGCACGCCTTCCGCGGGACCTACTTTTGTTTCGCCAAAAGTAGGCAAAAGCATTGCGCCGACGGGCTCGGCCTTCGTGCATCCGTGCACTACGGCTGCCCTGCGCTGCTCGCGCGGCGCGGGCCGGGCGACAACTCGGCCTGCGCGATATATCGCTCCGGCCTCAAACACTCCGCCCTTTCCCCCGCGCCGCGCTCCGCTGCTCGGCTCGCCCCACGGCGCACTTCCAGAGCCGGTCGTCCTGACCGGCGAATCCAAGCGCCGCGAAGCGCGGCGCGGTCTTTTAATCCCGTTGGGTGCGCGCCCTGCGCTCTTATCCAAAACGGTCAGAACCGTGACAACTGGCGCTCGGCCTCAGTTGACGCTATTATTCAGGCCTAAGCTAGAGGTTCAGACGACTGGGCGAAGTTCCTGAAGATGCAAGATGCCGTGATTGGATTCGGTTTCCTATTTGGGGATGTGGCGCTGGTTCTCATGGCAATGAGGATCGTTGTATGGCGAGAACGAAAGATTTGGGTTCCCACTGCAATCACCATTGGCTTGGTGTATATCGCGGCCAACCTGACTGCCTACTTCGTAGGTGTTCCCGTAAGTGATCTGTATCCAGGTTGGCTGGCAACAGCGTTTGTTGGATTGATCGCCGCACGAATACTTCCTGCGCTTAAAGCCAAGGTAAGTCCCAATGCTAACCGCAAAAATCGCCCGCAATCGTAGCGCTTTGGATGGGCCGATATGCATCTGTAGAGTTGACAAACGACCATTTGGACGCAGACGCACATCGCTTAGTGACACTATCATCAGGCTGGACAAAAAGACATGAAGACTGGCCTTCTTCTTGGCTATTATTGTTTTGTAGATCTGGTATCCATTCTATTTATTGTTGCGATCATTGCCGGCTTTTCCAAAAACAGCGCGGAACGCTTCGCGCATGTGGAGGAACGCCTAAGTCGAGGAGAGAGTCTCCTGCGCAAGGATTGGAGTTCTTGGGTATGGCTGGTAAGCCGGACTTTCTTTATCAAGCCGCTGCGAACTCGTTCCAAGAGTGGCCGTGTATTGCTTCTCATCTGCTTTCTGATTCTTTTCTTCGAAGCCTCTTGGAGCGCCATAGACTTGATTGGCGACGTCATAAGATGACATAGTGATCTCGCCAACTACGAAAGCAGGCTGGAACCTATTTCATAATCTCGCGCGGGCCTCGTTATTTGTCAAAATCTGCAGGCGCAAGACGCTCGGCGAAATTACCAAGGTATCCGGAAATCCTGCTGGCGCTTGTGTTCCATTTCTTCGATCCCGTCGGACGCAGCTGACAGGATGGAAAATGGGCGCTGCGGAACGCAGCGCTTGGATCCGCCGGTCAGGACGACCGGCTCCGGACTCTGCGCCGTGGGGCGAGCCGAGGAACGGAGCGCGGGACGGGGGAAAGGGCGGGGTGTTTGAGGGCCGTCCTCGGCCCGAGTTACCGCCCGGCCCGGCCCGCGCGAGTACCGCAGGGTAGCCGGAGTGCATGGATGCACGGAGGCCGAGCCCGTCGGCGCAATGGCTTTGCCTACTTTCGCCGTAACGAAAGTAGGTCCCGCCGAAGGCGATTTGCGCGGTACGCGCGAAAATCAATTCCGCGCCGCAGGCGCGACGACCTTGCCCCTCACCCTAACCCCCTCACCTCAGGGGAGAGGGTAATTCGTCTGGGTGCTGAGCGGAGCGCCCGCGCGTTATTCGGCCCGCCGCCCGAAGGCCAGCTCGTTAAGGAAACGGCTAACATCTAAAATAGTGTTTATATCCGACCAGAAATCAGGTAGCCTTCCAAAATGAAAACCGCAACCGTCATCCGCCACGTCGGCTTCGAGGATCTGGGATCGTACGCCGATGTGCTCACCGCGCACGGGTATGAAATTCAGTATCGCGAGGCGGGCGTCGACGATCTTGCCACGTCCGATCCCCTCGCTACTGATCTGCTCGTCATTCTCGGCGGTCCGCTGGGGGCCTACCAGGAAGACGACTATCCCTATGTCGCCGACGAAATCCGCATGGCACGCGAGAGAATCGCGGCCGCCCGCCCGACGCTCGGCATCTGCCTCGGGGGGCAGATCATGGCACGCGCACTGGGCGCGCACGTCGGCGTCGCCGATCAGGACGAGGTGGGCTGGGCACCGCTCGAACTCACGGCCGCAGGACGCAGGTCGGCGCTGCGGCACCTGGAAGGCGTGGTGGTACTGCACTGGCACAGCGATGCCTTCGAATTACCGGCCGACGCCCGGCGCCTAGCGGCCACGGCGGTTTGTCCAAATCAGGCCTTCGATATCGGGCCGACTGTGCTCGCCTTGCAGTTTCATCCCGAAGTGCGCTGGCCTGAATTCGAGCGCTGGCTGATCGGCCATGTGCGCGCCATTCTCGCGCGCGGCGAATCGGTGCCCCGTTTGCGTGAGGAATCCGCGCAGCGCTGCGCCGAACTGGTACCGGCCGCGCAGCGGGTGCTCGGCGAATGGCTCGCGGGTCTCAAGTAATTCCTGAAAAATTCGTCCTGATTTTTCAGGGTCGTCAAGTCCGGCACATGACCGGACTTAACGCACGACGGATTAAGTGCAAATAAACCCTGTTCGCGGCGGGCCGTCCATGACCCGCCGTGGGGAGCCCTGATTAAAACAGGGCTTTCCTAGAACCTGACGCTGGCGCTGGCGTAGAAGAAACGGCCGGGAATGCGGTAGTACACCGGTAGAAACATGCCGGGAGAATACGTCATCGCAATCGGCGGCTCGCGATCCAGTATGTTCTGGATGCCCAGTGTGAAGGTCGTATTCCAGGGTGCAACCGTATAGCTGCCCTGAACGTCGTTGTAGACGGTAGTGCCGAGTTCGTTCGTGTCATTGGCATTGT
The DNA here is from genome assembly GCA_050739575.1 of Gammaproteobacteria bacterium. Classification (GTDB taxonomy): domain Bacteria; phylum Pseudomonadota; class Gammaproteobacteria; order JAKDMP01; family JAKDMP01; genus JBOIBN01. Next base: position 10,300 of record JBOIBN010000045.1, on the reverse strand, counting down.
TGGAGCACCACGGCCAGGGCGGCGGCGACAGGGTTGCGGCAAGCGAATCGCTGCACTGCTCGTACATCCGGCCGATCAGGTATACGTTCCACTGCGCGCTCCAGTTGCCGTAATTCCATCCCAAACCGAAATTCATGAGCTGCTTGGGCACCGCATTGACGGTACGCGAGCCTACCGCGACGCTGCCGGCGCTGTCGTTGCAGCGGCTTGTCGCTCCCGAGTTGGTCTCTACGATATTGCACTGGGTCAAAAAGCGGGTGAAATTGGCCGAAAATGCAACGGTGAAGACGCCCACTGGGGTTTCGGGTAACTTGTAGTTGATGCCCAGATCCCAACCGTTGGTGTGCAGGGAACCGGCATTGTAGTTGGTGCTCAGGACATTCTGGATAATGCCGTTCGAGCGGTCTACCTGGCTGCAATAGCTGTCGATGCTGCTGAGGTAGCACCCGTCGAGCAGCGCCTGCGCGCCCACGACGCTGACAGCATTCACAATTTCGACCTTGTAGTAATCGGCGCTGAAGTCGAGCCCCGGTGCAAAGTTCGGACTCCATACGATGCCCGCGCTCCGGGTCACGCTGCGCTCGGGATTCAGATTGGGGTTGCCGCCACTGGTGACGGGAATGTTGGGATTAGGCTGCGACGCTCCACTATGACCGTTACCCGGACAGTTAGGGAGGTTCTGTTGCTGAGCCGGCGGCAAGTTCTGGTTGGCGACGCAAGGATCAATCAGCGCCTGCGGGCGAATCGAGTTCGAGCTGAACAACTCGCTGATCGCCGGCACACGGAAACCCTGCGACCAACTTCCGCGCAGGAGCACTTGATCGTTTACCTCCCACTTTAGTGCGACGCGGCCGGTCGAGGCGTGTGCCTGTCCGCCGACGGTCGGCGCATCGTAGCCGGGTTGCCCGTCCCACTTAGCTTGCGTGAAACGCTCGGCGAGGTCCAGCGAAATGGATTTTGCAAAAGGCATATCCTTGGCGAACGGAATGCCCACTTCCGCGTATTGCGCATTGGAGTTCTTGCGCCCATATTGCGGCTGGATGGCGAATCCCGTCCATAGCCCTTTGATTACCGTCGCGTCGGGCTCGAAAACGCCGTTGTCAGCCACATATTCGTAGCCGGCCGCGGCCTGCCATGGTCCGGCGTACCAACCGTTGAAAAAGCCTCCACCGACGTTTGCGTTGTAATCACGGGTGATGGCCTGGCTGATGAAATGCGCGGTAAAGTCGGTATAGGCGAGCATCGACGGCGTGACGCCAGCGGAGCCGCCGAAGACATTGAGCGGAACGCAACCGGGTGTGGTATCGCAGATCTGCGCCGGGCCGAGACCGTATTGCAACGGTGCAGCCAGCGTCAGACCGTCGCGGATTTCGTCCTCCAGAGACTGGCCGTAACTGTAGTTCGCATTCCAATGCCAGGGGTTGTCAAACAGTGTGAACGAACCGTCGAAACCGCCATTGAAATAGAAGTTCTGCAAGTTTTGGGTATCCGTTTGCGCTCCCTGGCCAAGCGGACGAATACCCAGATAATCGAGTTCCGCGTAATCGGCCGTGCAGCTGCCGTTCGGCCCGCTGCCCCATTGATTGCACCACTGCGCGAAGGTGGGACTCGAGGGATCGGCGGGCACCAGATCGATGCCGAATGGATTGTAAGGATTGGAACCGGAGATTCCCACCGGCAAGCCGTTAACCGTAATGCTGCCCTGCGAACCTATGGCCCAGGGATTGGGCGGGACGAGTTCGGTCGCGTTGCGCCGCTCGTAGGTCGTCATGAAGGAAAATTCGATATTGTCGGTGAGATCGTAATGCCCCTGGCTGTAGAGGTACCAGCGCTCTTGCGGGGTCTGGATATAGGTATCGGCCGCGTCGTTATAAAGGTCGGCGTTGGTGAAGGGATGCGCGTTCGCATATGGACCCGTGAAGGGGCCCGCAAGGTTGCACTGATAGGCGAAGGCGTCCGTGCCGCTGGTGCAATCATCACCGAAGGGTCCGGGATCGTTGGTGTCGAGAATCAGGTGTCCATCCGGCGTGACCGGGCTGCCGAGAAGGTTTCCGAAACCCGCCACCGGGTAGCGCGAAATGTTTCGGTTACCCGCGAATACTGGCTGGGAATCGTAGTAGCCCGCTCCCAGGCTGACGCCGGAGCGATCGTTCGCCGTGCCGATGAGGAAACTCTCCCCCTGCATCTTGCCGTCCCAGCCGCCCCCTTCGCCCTTCGCGTCGTAGCTGCCGATTTCCCCCGTGGCCTCAGCCCCGACAAAATTCTTTACGGTGATGATATTGATCACGCCGGAGATTGCATCGGAGCCGTAAATCGCCGAAGCTCCGTCAAGGAGCACCTCCACGCGATCGACCACCTCCAGCGGAATGGTGGAAAGATCCACCGGGCCGCCTACTGTCGTGATCCAGCGCTGGCCGTTCACCAGCACCAGTACGCGTTGGGAACCGAGATTGTGGATGTCCACCTGCACCCGTCCGGTGCCATTCGCGTTCCAGTGCGTGTTTTGCGCCGCCCCGGTAAACACGAGACTGTTGATCAGGTCACCGAGTTGGGTGAAACCGCTCGCATTGATCTGCGCGCGATCGATGATCACGACCGGCTGGGCGCCCGCAACCGATGACGCGCTCAACCGGCTTCCGGTCACCTGGATGGGAGTCAGTTGCGTGGTCGGCTGATCGGATGCGGCGACGGTCGCGGCCTCCGCGGGAGTCGCAAACATGGCCATGGTCGGGAATAGGGACGCCGCTATGACGGCAAGGCCCAAACGCGCATAGACAGACTTGAACATGATCGCCCCTCTCCTTAGGTAGTGCCGCGTTGTTCGGCAAAGGTAAGTGGCGCGCAAACTACCAGAATTTGCGGATTATTACAAATATGTAATCTCCGCCTTTTGGGATGGCAACACTCACTGTCCGGGAGAAGCCATCGGGAGAAGCCTCGAATCCCCGAGTTTCCTTATACTTAGAGGCATCTCCGGATGTGCCCGTCGCGGCGAAACCGCATGCCCAAGCCCTTGAAGAATCCTCACGGGACGGCCTCGCCGCGTGCCGCAGGCTTCGCGCCGCGCGGCGAGCGGCTGCCGCACACCCGCACCTGGATGGCCTGGCCGTGGCACCCGGAAACCTTCGTCGGCACGGTGGAAGAAGCCCAGAAGGCCTACGCGCGGGTCGCCAACACGATCGGCGAATTCGAGCCGCTTGCGATGGTGGTGCGGCCCGGGCACGAGGCCGTCGCCCGCCGCCTGCTCTCGGGCACCGTCGAAATCCTGGTCTGGCCGGTGGACGACGCCTGGATGCGCGACATCGCCCCCAACTTCGTCGTCGCCGAAGACGGCCGGCTCGCCGGCGTGGACTGGGAATTCAACGACTACGGCAACAAGGACGAGCGCGGCCTCGAAGGCTATGGCAACGATGCGGCGACGGCCGAGCGCATCCTGGCGCATCTCGGCATCGAGCGCTTTGCCGCGCCTCTCATCTGCGAGGGTGGCACTCTGGTACTTGACGGCGAAGGCACGCTCATCACCAGCGAAAGCGTCGTGCTCCATCCCAATCGCAATCCGAATCTCTCCCCGGACGAAGCGGAACGGATCTTCAGCGACTATCTCGCCGTGAACCGCGTCGTCTGGCTGCCCGACGGGTTGACCCACGACGACACCGACGGCCACGCCGACAACGTCGTCGCCTTCGCCGCACCGGGTACTGTGCTCGCCCTTTCCGAGGACGATCCAAGCGATCTCAACTACACGGTGCTCGCCGACGTGCACCGGCGCCTCGCCGCGACGCGCGACGCGCACGGACGCAAGTTCGACATCCTTCGCGTGCCGCAGCCGCGCGCGCGTTATAAAGGCCGGATGCGCCGCGCGCTGTCCTACGTCAACTTCTGCCTCGTCAACGGCGGCGTGCTGGTGCCGGCCTACGACGATCCGCGCCGCGACGCCTCGGCCCGCGACCTGATCGGCGACGCCTTCCCCGACCGCAAGGCCGTCTCGCTTCCGACGCTCGTGATCACCGACGGCGGCGGCAGCCTCCACTGCATCACCCACGAGGAACCCAATCCGCAGTCCCGCCGCTGATTCCGGCGGTAAGCGCCGAAACATGGAATAATCCCCTCTCCCCCGCATGCGGGGGAGAGGGTCAGGGTGAGGGGGTACGCGACGTCGCACGACGGCGCGTTCTCCGCCGTAAATGACCCTGCGGGAAAACAGCACGGAGACAACTCGCACATGCGCAAACTGAATTTGGCTGCCGTGCAGATGCAGATGGGCGCCGACCACGACGCCAACGTCGCCAAGGCCGAGCGCTTCGTGCGTGAGGCGGCGAAGCAAGGCGCCAATCTCGTGCTGCTCCCCGAACTCTTCGCGCATCCGTACTTCTGCAAGGATCAGGACGCGAAGTTCTTCGAGTGGGCGGCGCCCGCCGCCGAGCATCCGCTGCTCAAGCGCTTCTCGGCAATCGCGCGCGAACTCGGCGTCGTGCTTCCCGTTTCTTTCTTCGAGCGCGCCGGCAACGCCTACTTCAATAGTCTCGCGACGCTCGACGCCGACGGCAGCGTGCGCGGCGTGTACCGCAAGACGCACATTCCCGACGGCCCCGGCTATCAGGAAAAGTTCTACTTCACGCCCGGCGACACCGCCTACCAACCGGTCGCAACCAAGGCCGGGCGAATCGGCGCCCTCATCTGCTGGGACCAGTGGTTCCCCGAGCCCGCACGCCTGATGGCGCTGCGCGGCGCCGAAGTGCTGCTCTATCCGACCGCGATCGGCAGCGAACCGCCCTCGCCCGAAATCGATTCATCCGGACATTGGCGCCGCGTGATGCAGGGCCACGCCGGTGCGAATGTGATGCCGCTCGCCGCCGCCAACCGCGTCGGCGAAGAGCAGGGCCGCGACGCGACCGTCACCTTCTACGGCACCTCCTTCATCGCCGACCACACCGGCGCCGTCGCCGCCGAAGCGAACCGCACCGAGGAAACCATCCTCACCGCCGAATTCGACCTTGACGAAATCGCCGCGATGCGCCGCGAATGGGGCATCTTCCGCGACCGACGGCCAGAACTCTACAGCGGCCTCGCCGCCCACGACGGCAGCGAGTAGCACCGCCGTACTGTTATTGTCATATCCTAGTTGGCGCGACAAAGGATAAGGAGCGGACGATGCCAGAAATCACTCGAAAGAGGTCTGGGGAACTCATACGCGGCGTATTCCAGATTCTCGGACGAGAGTCGGATGCGGTGCCTGCGAAGGACGTTCTGCGGAGGCTAGAGGAACTTGTGCCTCCTACGCCATATGAAGCGAGCAGCTATCCGAATCGTCCGAACGTGCGCCGATACGAGAAGATAGTGCGATTCAACACGATTGCTCCGGTCAAGGCAGGCTGGCTAATCAAGAACAAGGGGTCTTGGGCCCTCACGGATCTGGGACGCGCAGCTTTTGAGAAATTCAAAGACCCGGAGCGATTTAGTCTCGAAGCCAGGCGACTGTATAACCAGTGGAAGGCCGACCAACCGGACGACGAAAACGAAGAAGCGGAACATGACTCAGGTCAAGCTGCCGCCACGCTCGAAGAAGCGGAAGAAGCCGCATGGTCAGAGATTCAGGCATTTCTGGAAAGGATGAACCCGTACGACTTTCAGGAATTGGTGGCAGGTTTGCTGAGCGGTATGGGCTATTTTGTGGAGTGGGTCTCTCCACCTGGGCCTGACAAGGGAATTGACATCGTCGCACATGTGGATCCGTTGGGCGTAAAGGGACCACGGATTAAAGCGCAAGTTAAACGGAGAGCTGACAAAATAGCCGCGGACGGCGTACGCGGTTTTATGGCTCTCCTAGGAGACGCTGATGTCGGCATTTTTGTCTCGACCGGCGGATTTACTCGCGATGCGGAGGAAGAAGCCCGGCGTCAGGAAAAGAGACGCATTATGTTGCTGGACCTGAAACGCCTATTCGACCTTTGGACGCAGCACTACGATCGTATCCCTGAAAGCAAAAGACAATTATTGCCTCTGCGTCCCGTCTACTACCTGGCACCCGATGAATGACCGGAGGAGCAACTAACGACAGCATCCATTACCATAAGATGCGCCGCGACTGGGGCATCTTCCGCGATCGCCGCCCCGAACTCTACCGCGGCTTGACCACCCACGACGGCCGCGAATAAATCATGCTCACAGCACACCTAACTCAGCTGTCTATCCGTCTCAAGTAACTCCGCGTGTATTGCAAAGTGAAAATTTCAACCTTACCTTTTACCTTTACATTTGAGGCATCCATTGCCTAATATATTGTTATTGATTCGTCCGAGTGGGGGGCGCAAAACGGCGCCGCTCGATGCAAGCATTGGGCGAAGGAGAATCGTTCGGCCACATGTATCCGAAGAGACGCTATTGGCGATACAACGGCATTTCCACGAAGTCATTCGGAAGCGTACTGCCGAACTCGTTGACCAGCACAAAGTTAAACTTCCAGAATTAGCCCCACTTCTTTCATCCGACGAGCCTAAAGCTTGGTTCCCCGTCCCAGGCATGTATGGCGGATTCAGCTATTGGTTCGAGGGCGAGAACGAGCAGACCCTTCTCGTTGTGGAAAGCTGGTGTCGCGTTGTGGTCGGGTCAGGGCAGAGGCATGAGATAAACGTCCAAGGCAGCAGGCTCGTTGATGAAGGCTTCGTGTAAAGAATCGCATCCCCGTGCGCCCACCACCCCCGAATACTCTAGACGAATTTCTTCGATCTGCACTGTTCTCGATGGACAAGTCCGCCGAGCATTGATATATATCGACTTATACTGTGTAGGTCATGAGTAGTTGGAAGCATCTAAACCGTCAGCAAGTCGGCGCGTACGCCGAGTACTACGTCAAGATGGAATTTACCCGCGCCGGCTTCCAGGTATTCTCCACTGAAGTGGACGATCGGGGAATCGACTTTGTCGCGAAACATGAGAAAGGCAAGTACTTCTCGGTTCAGGTGAAGTCGATTCGCGGCACTGGCTACGTATTTATGGCGAAGGAGCACTTTGAGCCTGCACCCGACTTATACGTCGCAATCGCGGTATTTGAAGAAGAGGAAAATCGGCCGTCTCTATTCCTTGTTCCATCGGAGGCGTGGCTCACACCGACACCGGCTCTGGTCGATCGAGATTACGAAGGATTGCGCAGCAAACCTGAATTCGGAGTTAACCTGTCGAGTAAGCATATGAAGGGCGAACTTACGCAATACGAATTCGCCAAGTCGCTAGAAAGGCTGAGAAGTAGTGGAAAGAAGTCGTAGCCCTTTATTATTTAAGAAACCTACCGCAGTTGGCTGTCCTTGCTGCCGCGGCGGTTGTAGGGTGCCGCGTCGGATTCTTGCTTGTCGCGCTCGGTCTGGCAGTCGACGCAGAGACGTACGCCGGGAATCAGCTCGCGGCGGCGCGGCGGGATTTCCTCGCCGCATTCCTCGCAATACTTCAGGCTCTCGCCACCCTGGGCGAGTTTGCGGCGCGCGCGCTCAACGGCGTCCTGCACCGTGCTGTCGATCTGGTCCTGTACCGCGCCGTCTTTGGCCCATCCGGTAGCCATTACTCTCTCTCAGCTGTTGCGACGAAACATGTACAGGTTAAATCAACCCTTACGGGTTCGAGTTCCTGTTTCAGCCTCGTAGCTGGGTTTCAATCCAGTTGGCGAATTTCTGCATGTAATCAGTCAGAAACTTTTTCGTGTCCTCGTTCGTGAGTTTCCCGTCTTTATCGAAAAGCTTTGCGGCGCCGCCGATGTAGGCTTCCTGCTGCAGGGTGGGCACGTTGAGGAATACGAGAGACTGGCGCAGATGGTGATTCGCGCCGAAGCCGCCGATGGCGCCGGGCGAAACGCTGATGACCGCTCCCGGCTTTCCGTTCCAGATGCTGTGCCCGATCGGTCTTGATCCGACATCAATCGCATTCTTCAGTACGGCCGGCACGGAGCGATTGTATTCGGCGGTCGCGAACAGCAGCGCGTCGCTCGCCCGGACTCGATCGCGAAACGCCACCCATTCCGGCGGCGGCGAGTCGGTTTCCAGATCCTGGTTATAGAGCGGCAGCCGGCCGATCTCGACCCGGTCTAGCTTCAAGGCGGCCGGAGCGAGTTCGGCCAGCGCCTTGGCTACCTTTAGCGTGTACGACTCCTTGCGCAGGCTCCCGACCAATACGGCGATGTCTCGTGTCGTGCTCATGTTTTGCTCCTCGATCATGCGAATCAACATCATAAGCGAACGAATCCGGTCGCCCGGCGCCGGCGAAAGACGCCAAACGATGAAGGAAACAGCCGGTACGGAACCCGGGATTTCGGCCGGGGATCGCCGCCACGGTCCCTACCGGCTTGTTTTTGCTATCTATATTCTTTTCGGTGTGCTATGATGCCTCGTTGTTTTTGCGGGCTACGGCATTTGGAATGTCGCCGATCGCAGCGATGACAATTGTGTTTTTAATCGTTACTTGAGAGGTTTTAGATAGATTCAATGGCTCAGAATAAATTGTATGTCGGCAACTTCCCGTATTCGGTAGACGAAGCGCAGCTGCGCGGGATTTTTTCCCAATACGGAGAAATTTCGGAACTCGCCCTGATCATGGACCGTGATACCGGTCGGCCGAAGGGCTTCGGATTCATCACTTTCGCCACCCAGGCGGCGGCCGAGAAGGCCCTCGAGCAGAACGGCAAGGACCTTGACGGCCGTCCGCTCAAGGTCAACGTCGCCATGGACAAGCCGCGGAACAGCGGCGGCGGCGGTGGCGACCGCGGCAGGTGGTAAGCCTGAACCGGGTCTGATCCGAATCGGACACCAAAGCCCCGTCGTTCGCGACGGGGCTTTTTTATTGGGAAGCGGCCTTGAGTCTTGCAATCTGCAGCTTTACGGATCGCCCGGGGCACCGTCCCGGTATTAAAAGCCGGCCGCGGAGTTCAAGGCAAAAGTATCCAGCCGAACGGCTATATGGGGATCGGGAAATAAAAGCTTGCGGGCGGTGCTACGATACGAAATAGGCCCGGCGGCCGGGATGCAATGAGCGGGAACAACCAATCGCCACGCGGCCACGGCGCCGCTTTCGATGCCCACATCAAGGCGGAGTTCGTGGACAAGGACGTGGCCGCGGCCTTGGCCACGATGGTGCCGGAACCTTACCTGACGCACGTGCCGACGCTCGCCGGCGGCACCGGACGGGCGGAAGTCGAGCGCTTCTACACGGATCATTTCGTCGGCTATTGGCCGGACGACGTCGAGGTGAAACAAGTCTCGCGCACGATCGGCGAGAATCGCGTTATAGACGAGCTGATCGTCAGGTTCACTCACGATCACGAAATGCGAGTCTTTCTGCCAGGCGTGGCGCCGACCGGCCGGAAAGTCGTGCTGCCCCATGTCGTCGTGATGGGCTTCGATGAATCCGGCCGCATCGCCTACGAACACATCTACTGGGACCAGGCCTCGCTTCTGGTGCAGGTCGGTCTGCTCGATCCGGCACTGCTTCCAGTCTCGGGCGCCGAACAGGCCACGCGCCTGCTCGACCCGACGTATCCCGCCAACGGAATGATCGCCCGCCGCGCCGGCATTGCGCCGCGTTGAACCGAAAGGAAGCGACATGCTGATAGAACACCGGGGCAAGCGACCGACGATTCACGAATCGGCCCACATTGCACCGAACGCCGTCATTTGCGGGGACGTGACCATCGGCGCCAATTCGCAGGTGCTTTTCGGTGCCGTCGTCACCGCGGCGGGCGCTTCCGTGAGAATCGGCGAGAACTGCGTCGTCATGGAAAACGCCGTGCTGCGCGGCACGCCGAAACATCCGCTGAGAATCGGCGACAACGTCCTGATCGGGCCCCATGCCCACCTCACCGGCTGCACGGTGGAAAGCAACGTGTTTATCGCGACGGGCTGCTCGGTCTTCACTGCAGCACGAATCGGCGAGGGCGCAGAAGTACGGATCAACGGAGTGGTGCATCTTAAAACCGCGCTGCCGCCCGGCGAAACGGTGCCGATCGGCTGGATCGCCGTCGGCGACCCGTGCCGCATCCTCCCGCCCCATCAGCACGACGAGATCCGGGCGATCCAGGAACCGTTGAATTTCCCGAAGACGGTGTTCGGCATAGATCTGCCAGCGTCCGACGGGACGATTATGCCGGACGCGATGCTGCGTTACGCGGCGAGTCTGGGACGGCGTCATCGTGAAGACAAAGTTCTCGACGAGAAATGAAGCACGGTAATCCCCCCCGAAAGTAGCGGTATTCAGAAGTAGAATTTTCTCTTATTGGAGCGAGGAGGTTCTACGTGAAGAAGTCTCGATTCAGCGACAGTCA
>JBOIBN010000044.1:0-20203 GCA_050739575.1 Gammaproteobacteria bacterium | reverse complement strand
CTCGGCCTGCTTCAAAATGCCCATGATCTGACTGTCGCTGAATCGAGACTTCTTCACGTAGAACCTCCTCGCTCCAATAAGAGAAAATTCTACTTCTGAATACCGCTACTTTCGGGGGGGATTACCCTACGATGCGCATGAGGCCAGCTTATTGTTAGCGATTATTGCCTTACAGGTCGCGATAGGTTTAGATTGCGCGCCGGAGCCTTTCCGGGTAGGGGTCGCTACCGACTACATTCACTGGCTTGGACGGCTAATGCGATCGGATATCGCCGCCAGCATCTATGTCGCCCCAGGTACAGTGCCGCCCGAGTTGTTAGACGATCTGACGTTCGCGGCCCAACAGATAGCCAAGGCACGTCGCGTGCTGTGTGAGGCGTTGGACGCACCCATCAGCCGCGTGAACGACGATCCTTGGGTGGCACCAGTTTTTAAGGACACAATAACGGCGTCCCTAGCTGATGGAGGAGTAGCCTTAGGAAGGACTCAATGATCGGGATATGCTGTCGCAGTACGCACGCTCTAAGACGCATTAGATGATCGACTTCCCGGTTGGCGTGAATGTCATCATTGGATCGGGGACATAGCTTCGATGATACAACCCCAATGTCTTTTTTGGTCGGCTGTCGCCGTTTGGCAAATCAAAGGAACGGACATTTCCATCCTGTGCTCTCAGGCGTCGCATTTCCGTAGCCTCAGCGAGGGATGAATAGCTGCCGTATACGCCAACGGGTCTTACCTCGGTATCGCAAGAAAGTGGACATGACGTTGCGAGATGAGAGAAATAGACCAGAAATCGGCGGGATTGTCGGCATCAGTACGGCGCGCTGAAGGACTTGAGTCGGCAAACCGCCCCGGTTTGTCGCGCTTCTTCGGCTGAAAATCGGACAGCCGAAGAAGCTGCTGACTGAATGGCGGAGAGAGAGGGATTCGAACCCTCGAAGGGATTTTGGCCCTTACTCCCTTAGCAGGGGAGCGCCTTCGACCACTCGGCCATCTCTCCGTTGTCAGAACTTTGCGTCACATCTCGCGACGGATCGCAGAATAACATGCGCCCTCAGTTCGCCGTTGCTGAACCGGGTTGATCTTCACGCCGGGCCGGGTCGGCGGTTTTGACGATTCCGTGCCGGACACCATGACGGGCCTCTTCGCGTTCTACGGCGACGTCGCGCGGGGCATTGATGCCGAGGCGGGTGCGCCCGCCCTTGACCTCGAGCACCGTGACGGTGACGCCTTCTCCGATCGTTACGGTTTGCCCGGCGCGCCGGCTGAGGATCAGCATGGCATCCTCCATGCGCCATACGTCCAGCTTTTATTGTAGCCGCTGAGCAGTCGTCTGCAAACCTTTTCAGGCCGAAGCATCCAGCCCGAATTCGACATGCAGGGCGTGGACGGCGCGTTGAAGGTCGGATTCGGGAATGATGGCGGAGAGCCGGGTTTCGTTAGCGACGATGATCCTGACCGCGATGCCTTCGCGCTCCAGCGCACCCAGGGCGCGGGCCAGCAGGGGCGCATTGGAACGCAATCCACGCCCGACGAGCGAGACCTTCGCGACGGTGGCATCTTCCACCAGGCGCTCGGCGCCAAGGCGTCCGGCCTCGCGGGAAAGGATCGCCCGGGCCTGCGCGAGGTCCCGGCGCGGCACGCTGAAACTCACGTCGCTGCGGCCGCTGCGTGGTTCGTTCTGCAGGATGGTATCCACGGCAACCCCGGCGGCGGCGAGCGGCGCGATGAGTGCGGCGGCGAGTCCTGGACGCGCCGGTAAGCCGATAGCGGCGAGTTCCGCTTCGGCTGCGCTGGAGGCGATGCCGATCACCGGCGGCGCGCCGGGATCGGATTCGTGGCGCACGGCGGTGCCCGGCCCCTCAGCGAAGGTGGAGAACACCCGCAGCGGCACGGCATGTTGGGCGGCATAATCCACCGATTCGATCACGAGCACTTTCGAGCCCAGTCCGGCGAGTTCGAGCATTTCCTCGCAGTGAACGCGGTCGAGCCGGCGGGCCGCAGGTTCGAGCCGCGGATCGGCCGAAAAGATACCTTCGACATCGGTGTAGATGCGGCACTCCTCGGCATCCAGTGCGGCCGCAAGCGCCACCGCGGTGGTGTCGGAGCCGCCGCGCCCGAGTGTGGTGACGGCACCGTTAGCATCCACGCCCTGGAAACCGGCGACGACGGCGACTTTATGATCGCCGAGCGCGTTCGCAATCCGACCACATTCCATGCGCACGATGCGCGCCTTGCCGGCAACGCCGTCAGTGAATATTCCCGCGCGGGCGCCCGTAAAAGGCTCGGCGGCAACGCCACGCACCGCAAGCGCGAGCACGAGGCGGGCGACGCTCGCCTGTTCGCCGGTCGCGAGCAGAAGATCCACGGCGACGGGATCGGGTTCGGCCGCGAACGTCTGCGCCTCGGCGATCAGGCGGTCGGTATCGCCTGCGGCAGCAGAAACGACGACGGCAAGTTCGTGACCGCCCGCGTGTTCGACCGCGATCAATTCCGCGACATGTGCGATGCAGGCGGAATCGACCAGGGAAGTGCCGCCGAACTTGAGGACGAGGCGGCTCATGCGATACAACTATTCAGAAACCGCAATGAGATCGAACCACCCACGTTACCCCGCGGCTGCACGGATTGCAGCGGAGGCGTAGCCGTCTGGTTGAACACATGGTTAGCCGTGTTCAATGAGATGCGCCACCGTAGTTTCAAACCGATAAGGCTCCAACGAGCCCATGTTTCTTTGCGAAATGTTCAGCCCCCACTCTGGCTTGCTCTTGAGCCCTTCATAGTCTCGACTGACGAATACGCCATTTGGCTGCTCCCAGACCAGAGACGGAACCAAAAATAACTCCGGTGCCTTGCCCTCTGTCAACAGTCCGAGAGCTAAGTAGAGGTTGTTGCTCAGCACAAATTTTTGCTTTGGCATAAATACGTACCCCATGGACCTGAGCGATTTGACCTGTATTTCAATATACAGGCCTCTCTCGTGTCTGGCCACGAAATCGATTCCTCTGTCATCGACCTCAGTGGAGTAGACTTGAAACCCAAACATTGTCAACTCCATCTTGACGAAGTACTCGACGTAGGAGCCGACCTGTTGGTTGTTCAGTGGGCTCCAGTGATAGCGCTGCATAGGTCCTCTGTACAGCTAACGCGCAATGGCGTCGCGCTCAGTCGCTTGCGAGCTTGGCGCCGACCCAATCGGCGACGGAGTCGAGCGCCGCGTCGAGCTTCTGCGGCTCGGTGCCGCCGGCCTGGGCGAAATCGGCGCGACCGCCGCCGCGACCGCCCACCTGTTCGGCGACGACGTTGACAAGTTCGCTTGCGGGCAGCCGCTTCGCGAGATCCGGCGTTACACCCGCGGCAAGCCACACCTTGTCGCCGTCCACTGCGCCGAGCACGATGGCGGCCGAACCGAATTTATCCTTCAGGCGGTCCACCGCAGCACGCAGCGCCTGTGCGTCAGCGCCGTCGAGGCGGGCCGCAACCAGTTTATGTCCGGCGACCTCGACGGCCTGCGTGGCTAGATCGCCGCTCGAACCGCTCGCAAGCCGATTGCGGAGATTCGCCAATTCCTTTTCCTGTGCGCGTACGCGTTCGGCAAGCTGACGCACGCGATCGGCGGCGTCCTCGCGTCCGGACTTAACGAACGACGCGATCTCGCCGAGCCGTCGTTCTTCGTCGCGCACGAAGTCGAGCGCACCCGCACCGGTAACGGCCTCGATGCGGCGGATACCGGCGGCAATCCCCGATTCGGCGACAATCTTGAACAGACCGATGTCGCCGGTGCGCGCGACGTGCGTGCCGCCGCACAGTTCCGTCGAGAAGTCGCCGAAACGCATGACGCGCACGGTATCGCCGTATTTCTCGCCGAAGAGCGCCATCGCGCCGTCCTTGATTGCTTCGTCGTAGCTCTTTTCGGTGTCTTTAGCCTCGACGTTGCGGCGGATTTCAACGTTGACGATGTCCTCGATTTCCGCGAGTTCGGCGGGCGTCACCGGGCGCGGATGCGAGAAGTCGAAACGCAGTCGATCCGGTGCAACGAGCGAACCCTTTTGCGTGACGTGTTCGCCGAGCAGCTTACGCAGCGCCGCGTGCAGGAGATGCGTCGCAGAGTGATTAAGCACGATAGCCACACGCCGCTTGGCGTCGACCTGTGCCTGCACCGTATCGCCGACTTTAAGCGTTCCTTCCCTTACCCGACCGATATGAAGACGACCGACGCTACGCTCCTGTGTGTCGCTGACAACGAAACTCGTACCGCTCCCGATCAAAACGCCAGTATCGCCTACTTGGCCGCCAGACTCGGCGTAGAACGGCGTGCGATCCAGCACTACCGCTCCCCTTTTACCAACTTGTAGCACTGACACTTCTTTTCCCTCACAAAACATGGTTTTGATCTTCGCGTTCGCGTCAGTGTGTTCATAACCCAGAAAGTCCGTGTGATAGTGCGCATCACCTTGGAAGTGGGCATCCATCTGCGTAGCCATGCGAAGGTCGACGTTGAATCGACTGGCTGCTCGGGCGCGTTCGCGCTGTTTCTCCATCTCGCGCTCGAAGCCTTCCATGTCCACTTTAATTCCGCGCTCACGCGCAATGTCAACTGTGAGATCAATCGGAAACCCATGTGTGTCATGGAGTTCAAAAGCCACTTCGCCGCTCAGCGGCAATGCAGCAGGCTCTTTAACCCATATTTCAATATCAGGACCTTTCTTTGTCTTATCTGCTATGCGCTTCAAACGGCGCTCGATTCCGTTAGCATCCATGTTTGACGCGACAACAAAATATATATGTCGTGCAGCACGTCCCTCGGAATCATAGATTTCTAGTTCGTTGATATGACTTAAATCCTTTTCTATGACGTTGTGCACATCGGTCGAAATGTCAAAGTTTCTTACAAACATCCGGGTTGCCCCACCCCCTTCCTCAGGAGCGTAAAGTCGGATCGCCCAGTTAGAGCCGGGAAACCACGTTTCCCTCTGAAGAAGAACTCCTTCGATACTCTTCCCCGAATATGTTAAAGCTCGCCGAGGAACTTCAAGTTCCCTCTCTAATAATTCCATCCCTCTGTCATACGTTTCTGCGAATCGGTGTTCCTCTTCTTGGATCACTTGTTCAATTTGCTTACATTTCTTGAGCAGTTCTGGATAGGCATCGCCCATTTCTTTGCCGAGCGGCGCGACGAGCTTGTAGAAGAAGGGCTTGTCCTGGCCGAGCTTACGGCCGTGGCGGATCGCGCGACGGATGATCAGTCGTAGTGGGTACCCGCGCTTCTCGTTGGAGGGAATCACGCCGTCGGCGATCAGGAACGCCGTCGCGCGGATGTGATCGGCGATCACCTTGAGTGAATTCGATTGCAGATCCTTCGCGCCCGTGACTTTTGCTGCAGCGGCGATCAGATGCTTGAAAAGGTCTGTGTCGTAGTTCGAGTGGACGCCTTGAAGCACGGCGGCGAGGCGTTCGATTCCCATGCCGGTGTCCACGCAGGGCGCGGGCAACGGCGTCATCGTGCCGTCGGCCGAACGGTCATACTGCATGAAGACGAGATTCCAGATTTCGACGTAGCGGTCGCCCTCGGCGTCCGGCGAACCGGGCGGACCGCCCGCGATTTCCGGACCGTGGTCGTAGAAGATTTCGGCGCAGGGGCCGCAGGGGCCAGTATCGGCCATCTGCCAGAAGTTATCGCTTTCGTACTTACGTCCGCCCGGCTTGTCGCCGATGCGTACGATCCGATTCTTCGGCAGTCCGATGTCCTTTGCGAAGACTTCGTAGGCCTCGTCGTCGGTTGCGTACACCGTCGCCCACAGTTTTTCGGCGTGAAGCCCGTACACTTCGGTGAGCAGCTCCCAGGCGTAGAGGATGGCCTCGCGCTTGAAGTAGTCGCCGAAGCTGAAGTTGCCGAGCATTTCGAAGAAGGTGTGATGGCGCGCCGTGTAGCCGACGTTTTCGAGATCGTTGTGTTTGCCGCCCGCCCTCACGCAGCGCTGGGAACTCGTCGCGCGCCTGTAGTCGCGCATCTCGCGCCCGAGGAATACGTCCTTGAACTGCACCATGCCGGCATTGGTGAACAGCAGCGTCGGATCGTTCGCGGGCACGAGCGAACTCGACGGCACGACGCGATGTCCGCGCTCGGCGAAAAAATCGAGGAATGTCTTGCGGATGTCGTTGGTCTTCATGCGTCAATTATCCCCGAAACCGGCGGCGTCGCCGCGAAGAACGCGCGCGATGTGGCCAGCAGCGTAGCCGCGGCGTTCGAGAAAGCGCGCCTGGCGCGCCCGTTCCGCCTGTTCGTCGGGAACATCGCCGCCGAAATGGCGCCGCCGGGCCGCTTCGGCACGCACCGCCCATTCGGCGTCGTCAAACGTGAGTTCGGCCTTGGCGTCATCGGGATTGAGGCCCTTGGCGGCGAGATCGCTGCGGATGCGAAACGGCCCATAGCCCTGGCGCAATCGCATGGCGACGAACTGCTCGATGAAACGGGCCTCGGAAAGGAGCCCGTTCGTTTCGAGACGATCCAGCGCCTGCCCGATTTCCGCGGCCGGCACGCCTCGCTGTGCGAGTTTGGCGGCAAGCTCGGCACGCCCGTGCTCACGGCGTGCAAGCAGACGAAGCGCGATGGCCTCGGCGTCGGGCGGAGTGCTTTCAGGCTTCCTTTTCGACAACCGGCTCCGCCTTGGCGGCCTTCGGCGGCAGGAGTTTCTCGCGCAGCGCGCGGTCGAGCTTGTCGGCAAGCTGCGGATTGTCCTTGAGGAACTGGCGTGCATTGTCCTTGCCCTGGCCGATGCGCTCGCCCTCGTAGCTGTACCAGGCGCCCGATTTATCGACCAGGCCGTGTTCGGCTCCGAGATCGATCAACTCGCCCTCGCGCGAGCTGCCCTCGCCGTAGAGGATGTCGAATTCGGCCTTGCGGAACGGCGGCGCGATCTTGTTCTTGACCACTTTCACGCGGGTCAGGCTGCCGATGATTTCCTCGCCCTTCTTGATCGAGCCGATGCGTCGGATGTCGAGCCGAACCGAGGCGTAGAACTTGAGCGCGTTGCCGCCGGTCGTCGTCTCGGGGTTGCCGAACATTACGCCGATCTTCATGCGGATCTGATTGATGAAGATCACCATGGTGTTCGAGCGGTTGATGTTGCCAGTGAGTTTCCTGAGCGCCTGGCTCATGAGCCGCGCCTGTAACCCCACGTGCGAATCACCCATCTCGCCCTCGATCTCGGCGCGCGGCGTGAGGGCCGCGACCGAGTCGATCACCACCACGTCCACGGCGCTCGATCGCACCAGCATGTCGGCGATTTCGAGCGCCTGCTCGCCGGTGTCGGGCTGTGATACGAGCAGCTCCTCAGTGTTGACCCCGAGCTTTTCCGCATATGTCGGGTCGAGCGCATGCTCGGCGTCAATGAAGGCCGCAGTGCCGCCAATCTTTTGCGCCTGTGCGATGACCTGCAGCGTGAGCGTCGTCTTGCCCGACGCCTCCGGACCGTAGATTTCCACCACGCGCCCGCGCGGCAGACCGCCCACGCCGAGCGCGATGTCGAGCCCCAGCGAACCCGTCGAGATCACCGGCACGTCGCGCACCGTCTCGGAGCCGCCGAGACGCATCACCGAGCCCTTTCCAAACTGCTTTTCGATCTGCCCCAGCGCCGCCGCGAGCGCCTTTTTGCGATTGTCGTCCATCCCTCACCTCATAATGTCAAACCACGCCGTCATTATTCCATACGCTCCACACCGGCGCCCGCCGCAGGCGGCCACTTGGCGATAAGCCGGTAACGGGCGCCCTGTGACTGCGTCACGCTCTCCACCAGCGCGAAGCCCACGTAACGCCAACTCACGGGCCGCACGGCGACTACCGGCGCACGATTGACCTTGCGCGCCAGCGTGAGGTGCGCCGCGAACGGGCGCCTTTCCCGCGCGATGCCCAGCGGCGCCAACGCCTGCCACAACCTCCGTACGTGCAGCCGCAAGGGGTTCGGTGTATTTTCCGGTCCCAGCCAGAGCACCCGCGTGCGCTCGAAATAACCGAGACGCAAGAGGCGCAATTCTCCCGTTCGCGCCGCCAAGCTTGCACCGGCCTCGATAATGCTCGGCAGGAGCGCGGCGGGCTGTTCGCCGAGAAAGGCCAGCGTCAAATGGTAATTTTCCGCCCGCACCGGACGGCCTCCGGCGTGGCGCACTACTGCATGCGTCGCGCGGTGTATCGCCGCGCGGGTGACCGCATCCGGCCACAGCGCAAAAAACAATCGGTATGTTTCACTCTCCATGGAGGAAGCCGCGCAGCGCAAAGGCCACCGCGGCACGACGGATTCCCTCGCGGCCGCCGTCGAAGCATTCGAACGTGCTGCGCGTCGCTTCCCCGCGCGCTGCCCAGGCAAACCACACCGTGCCGACCGGCTTCGCCGCCGTGCCGCCGTCCGGTCCGGCAACGCCGGTGACGGCGACCGCCAGATCTGCTCCGCTGGCGCCCAAGGCGCCTTCGGCCATGGCCCGGGCGACCGCCTCGGACACGGCGCCATGTTCGCCGATGAGCGTGGCCGGCACCCCCAGAAGTGCCGTCTTCGCCGCGTTCGAATAGGCCACGATACCGGCGAGCAGCCACTGCGAACTGCCGGGAATGTCGGTCAGACACTTGGCAATCCAGCCGCCGGTGCAGGATTCGGCGGTGGCTAGCGTCACGCCCGATTCCAGTGCCCACGCGCCGACCCGTTCCGCGAGAAAGTCTAAAGCCGCATCGTCGTTCCCGGCCGCCGGATTCTGCATGCTAAATTGACCCTCGATGCACAAGCTCACCCCCGATTTTACGTCCCGTCCCGCGAACCTGAACCCATGAACCGGGCACACGTGATCCCCGCGCCGGACGGCGAACACACGCCGATGATGCGCCAGTACCTCGCCATCAAGGCCGAGCATCCGGGCGATCTCCTCTTATATCGGATGGGCGATTTCTACGAACTCTTCTACGAAGACGCCCGCCGCGCCTCGGAACTCCTCGGCATCATGCTCACCGCGCGCGGCGAGTCGGCGGGCGCGCCAATCCCGATGGCGGGCGTGCCGGTGCATGCCGCGGAAGGCTATCTTGCGCGCCTGCTCGAACGCGGTGAGCGGGTGGTGATCGCCGAGCAGGTGGGCGAAGCCGACGATGGCAAGGGGCCGATGCGCCGCGCGGTGACGCGCATTCTCTCGCCCGGCACCGTGACCGACGAGGCGCTTCTCGCCGCGAACGATACGGTGCTGGTTGCGGCGCTCGCTCAGCAGGATGGCCGCTTCGGGCTGGCGACGCTCGATCTTGCCGGCGGCGAACTCACGCTTGCCGAGTACGGGAGTGCCCCGGAACTGGATGCCGCGCTCGCCGCGGCATCGCCGGCGGAGCTACTTGCCGCCGAAGATTGCAATCCGGCCATCGCCGGGCCGCATTCGGTGCGCAAACGCCCACCCTGGCACTTCGATCCGGCGAACGGACGCAAGACGCTCACGCGCCAGTTCGGCACAAACGATCTCGCGGGCTACGACGCCGAGGATTTGACCGCCGCGCTCGGCGCCGCGGGCGCACTTCTCGCCTATGCCGCCGAGACCGGTGTCGCGGCGCTGCCGCAGCTCGATCGCCTGATCCGCGTGCGCCCCGAGAAGGGGCTCATCGTAGATGCGGCCACGCGACGCAATCTGGAAATCGAAGAGAACCTCTCCGGCGCCGACGGACTGACGCTGCTCGGCGTTCTCGATCGCAGCGTGACGCCGATGGGCTCGCGCCTGCTCCGACGCTGGCTGCGCGAGCCGGTGCGCAACCGGGAGACTTTGAACGAGCGACTTGATGCCGTCGAAGCGCTCACCGAAAACAAAAAACTCGACACGCTGCGCGACGGCCTGCGCGGGCTGGGCGATCTCGAACGCATCTTGACGCGCGCGGCGCTCGGCACTGCGACGCCGCGCGACCTCGCGCGCCTGCGCGATGCGCTCGAGCGCATTCCCGCCATCGGCAAACGGCTGGCACCGCCGCTCGCGGGCCGGCTTGCGCCGCTCGTCGTGGCGCTCGATCCGCATCCGTCATTGGCCGCAGAACTTGCCCGCGCCCTCGTCGAGAATCCGCCTTCCACGCTCAAGGACGGCGCGGTGATCGCCGGCGGCTACGACGAGGCGCTCGACGAAGCGCGCGCAATGGACGAGGACGCAGGCGGAAACATGCTGGCGCTCGAAGCGCGCGAGCGTGAACGCAGCGGACTCGCGAACCTCAAGGTCGGCTACAACCGCGTGCACGGCTATTACATCGAACTCGCGCGCCGCGACGCCGAACGCGCACCCGCGGATTACATCCGGCGTCAGACGCTCAAGCACGCCGAGCGCTATCTCACGCCCGAACTCAAGCGCTTCGAGAACGAAGTCCTGTCCGCCCGCGAACGGGCACGGGAGCGGGAGCGCACGCTTTACGCGGCGCTGGTGTCCCGCGTCGCCGCAGACCTCGCGACGCTACGCGCGCTTTCTCACGCACTAGCCGAACTCGACGTGTACACAACGCTCGCCGAACGGGCGCAGGCGCTCGATTTCGTGCGTCCGGAATTCCGCGACGAGGCGGGTCTCGTGATCGATGGCGGGCGTCATCCTGTGGTGGAGGCTGCGCAAAGCGCGCCCTTCGTACCGAACGATCTCGTGCTCGATGCCGAGCGGCGCATGCTGATTCTCACCGGGCCCAACATGGGCGGCAAATCCACCTACATGCGCCAGGCGGCGCTTATCGTGCTTCTCGCGCACGTCGGGAGTTTCGTGCCCGCGCGCCGCGCGCAGATCGGCCCGATCGACCGCATCGCGAGCCGCATCGGCGCCGCCGACGATCTCGCCCGCGGCCGCTCGACCTTCATGGTCGAGATGGTCGAGACCGCGCGCATCCTCAACACGGCGACGCCCGAAAGTCTCGTCATCATGGACGAGATCGGGCGCGGCACCGGCACTTACGATGGCATTTCGCTCGCGCGCGCCGTGGCGGAAGCGCTTGCAACGCGCGGCGTGTTGACGCTATTCGCGACGCATTACTTTGAGTTGACCGATCTGCCGGAAACGCTCGCCGGCATCGCCAACGCCCATGTCGAGGCGCGCGAACACGCCGGCGGCCTCGCGTTCCTCTACAGCGTGCGCGAAGGCCCGGCGCGCCAGAGCTACGGACTCGAGGTCGCACGTCTGGCAGGCGTGCCGAGAGCGGTCATCGAACGTGCCCGCGTGCATCTTTCCGAACTCGAGGCCAGCCGCCCGCGTCCGGCCGCGCAACCGGAACTGTTTTCCCGCGCTCCGCCCGCCGCGCGCGCCGATTCGCTGCGCGAACGGCTGGCCGACTTGGATCCCAATGCGCTCAATCCGCGTGCGGCGCTCGATCTCCTCTACGAACTCGTCCAGCTCGCCGATGCGCGGAGGAAGCCCGGCCCTCACGGATAAATCCGGCGCAGGCCTCAGCCACGAAGCGATCGAACAGCAACGCGACGTGCCCGCGGCGCGCAAGCCGGTGCGCTGCGCCGGCGAGCCGGGTTTCCGCAAGTCGAACCTGACCATCGCCGGGCGGCGCGCAGGCGCCGATGAGACGCCCGATGCCGATATTGCGCACGCCGGCGATCACCATCACCCGCTCCGATGCCCGGGTCTGCGCCACCTCTCCCGCCAGAAATGTTCCGCCTGCGCCAAGCAGCCTGCGTCCGCCGGGGAGACGTGCCGTCCGCCGCGCGGTGTCGCTGCCGGCAAACGGCGCACCGAGGAGCACGGCCCGTCCGCGCCATCCGGGTGACTGGGCGAGCGCCAGCGCGATGATCACCCCGCCCAGACTGTGGCCGATGAGATTCCGATCGGGTTCGGCGGCCAGTCGAGCGGTCAACCGGACTGCCACCTGCTTGGGCGATTCGCGCAGCGAGGAATACACGAAGCGCTCGCAGCGGATGCCGTGGCGGCGCAATCGCCGCGCAAGCACCGCCCCCTCGAATCCGGTCATGAACAGGCCGTGCACGTAAAGTGCGGGAAGGGGATTGCGGCCGCCGCCTCCTATAATCGGGCGATGTCCGGCGGATGTTTCACTTGACTGCGGCTGTTGCACCTTGCGAAACCACGGTCCGACCACTCGGCATTATCGAGCTTTGTCTATCCAACGGGCGCGGCGGGCTCGAACATTACGCGGCCGGCTTGGTACCGGCGCTGCGCGAACGCGGCCACCGAACCCTCGTCGTTGCACAGGCGGGGAGCGAATTTGCCGCTCGCGTCGGCCAGCCGCCTGCGCTTGCGCTGCGACCGTCGCGCTATCTGCCCTGGCGCGGTGTCCGCAGTCTGGCGCGTCTGGCCCGCGATGCCGACATCATCCATATTCACCGCAGCGCCGATCTGCCGCTCGCCGCGCTCGCCAAGCGCTTTGCCGGCAACCGGCCGGCGCTCGTCTACACGCGCCACATGGCGATCACCCGCAACCGGCGGGCCAGTCACATGCACCGCTGGCTGCACGGACAGGTGGATCTCCTGCTCGTCGTCACCGAACGCCTGGCCGCGGAGGCACGGCAACGCCTGCCGCTGCCGCACGCACGCATTCGCGTCCTGCCGCTCGGGGTCGGCCCAGCGCCGCCGCCAGCCGACTGTCACTCGGTGCGGCCGCCCGGCCGCGCCTTCGTCGTCGGCTGTTTTTCGCGGATCGAACCGGCCAAGGGTCAGCACGAACTCGTCGCTGCCCTGGCAAAACTCATCGAGCACGGCGTGGATGCGGCCGCGGTCATCGCGGGGCCGGTGATGGATGCGGCCTACGCGCAGAAACTTGAAGCCTCCTGCAAGGCTCTCAGCGTCGCCGATCGTGTGCATTTTTCCGGCGTGCTCGCGGACGCTCGGCCATCCATGGCTTGTTGCGATGCGGTAGTCATGCCGTCGGCTGCGGAAACCTTCGGTCTCGTTCTCGTCGAGGCCATGCAGATGGGCATTCCGGTCGTCGCCTCCGCCGCAGGGGGCGCGACCGAAATCGTGAGCGACGGCGAGACGGGGCTTACCTATCCGGTGGGAGACGTGGATGCGCTTGCCGAGCGCTTGCGCCGCCTCGCGACCGATCCAGAGTATGCACGCGCGCTTGCCCGGGCCGGACATGGGGTCGCAAACGAGCGATTCGACCGCAGACGGCACCTCGAAGGGCTAGAGGCATTGTTTTACGAGGCGGCGAAAGATCGAAACGTCCTCCTCGCCTAATCCCTCACGGGCCGCGGGGATGGCGCTTCCGATCTAGCCTCATGCGTCACGATAAACCTTTCAAGCGCCGCACGATTGCTCCACGAGCTCACCCGCGCTGCGGCCTCGCCCGCCGGTACCCATTCATGGCGGCGATGTTCGCGCGGCGCGAGTCGGATCGCAACCCGTTGCGGCAGCCACAATCGGAACCAGTGCTCGTGATTTTCGACGACGTCCGCTGCGTATTTGTGCCGCCACTCGGGGCGAATTGCGAAACACGCACTTGTATCCAGATTTTCGATCCGGCCCCAAGCACGAATGCCGGTCTCCTCGAAGAGTTCGCGCGCGGCCGCGTGAGCGGCACTCTCGCTCCATTCGAGCGAGCCGGTTACCGACTGCCAAAACCCGGGCGGGATGACGCGTTCCAGCAGCAGTACCTCGCCCGCACGGGATGCCACCAGCACCAGAACCGATTCCGGGCGCCGAGTATCGCGGAACACTCGGGCCGGTGATTCAGCCGCCGCGGCGGCGAATCAGGAAAATGAGCAGGCTCAGTCCGCCGAGAGCGAGCAATCCCCACAGTCCGAAGGCGCTGGCCGCGCCATTGTTGGCGTTAGGGAGGGGGATGCTGGTGATCGTCGTCACACTCGAGATAGAGCCGGGAGAAAACGCCTGATCGATTTTAATCTTCGCGACATTCGCTGCGCTACCGGAACTCGTGGCCTTGACCTTGATGGTGACTTTCGCGTTACCGCCGTTAGCGGCTATAGTGCCAAGCTGGCAAGTAATCACCGCGGAGATATCTTCGCAATCCTCGCCCTGACTCGCCGTGGCTTTTGCGTGTGTCGCCTGTGGAGGCAATATATCGGTGAATACTACATTGGTTGCATCGCCGCCGTAAGAAGCGGAGGGTGCCGTCGTGTTGGTGATTTCGGCTTTGTAGGAATAGGTGTTGCCCCGCCCGATCGAAGCCGGCGCATCCACCGTGAGCGTCATATCTACCTGAGGGCCCTGAAGGTCCGGCGAGAGCACTGCGGCATACGCATCGCTGCTGCCCTCATAGGCGGCCTGCGCAGCCCCCGCAGTGCCGGGAAAATTGGCAGAGGTGGTGAGGCCGGCCATATAGACGTTGCCCGCCGCGGTCCCGCTGCCCGGTGCGAGCGCGAGTGCATTGCCCTGATCCGCGCCACGACCGCCCAGATAACTTGCCTGGCTCAGGCTCTGCAGATTTGCACTCAAGAGCGCCACGAACGCGTCCGTAACACCGGCAAAGTTCGGCTGTGCCCCGGAGTGCAGCACCGCGCAAGCTCCTCCGGCTGGATCCGGACCGGACGGATCGGTGCAGGGAAAGTCGCCGGACTGAGTCTGGCCGGCCACATAGACGCCGTTCGTCGCGGTCGAGATCGCAAGCGCGTCGGCTGCGTCCAGCCCGCTGCCGCCAAGATAGGTCGACTGCATCAGGGTGGTGAGGGCCGGATTCAACTCCGCGACGAAGGCATCGCCGTTGGCGTTGTAGACAGGTTGTGCGCCACCGGCAATTCCGGGCAGGTCGGGCGAGAAGGTTTTCCCGGCGATGTAGATACCGTCGGCATCAACGCTCAAGCTCTGGGCTTCGTCGAGCGCGCTGCCGCCCAGATAAGTGGACTGGACGAGCCTCGTGAGGCTCGCGTCGAGAACCGCGACGAAGGCGTCAAAGCCGCCCGCGTAGCTCGCCTGCGCACCCGCCGTTCCGGCCACGCAGGGATTACCTCCGAGCGGAGGCGGGCCGCCGGCCATGGTGCAGGGAAAATCGGCGGAGCTGGTATCGCCCGCGACATAAATCTCGTTCGTCGCAGAATCGAACCCGAGGGCAAAGCCTTCGTCCACGCTGCTGCCGCCGAGATAGGTCGCCTGAGTCAGGCCCGTAAGATCGGGAGTAAGCGCCGCAACAAAGGCATCGTAACTGCCGGCGTGACCAATTGGCTGGGCGCCGCCGGCGGTGCCCGGGAAATCGCCGGAGAGCGTTCGGCCCCCGACATAGAGCGTACCGGGATCGGCCGAACCCTCCGGAGTGAGCGCAAGCGCCCGCGCATCGTCTATGTTGGTGCCGCCAAGGTAGGTAGCTTGCTCAAGAGTGCCCAGGGTAGGATCGAGCAAGGCAATGAAGGCATCGCCGTTGTTCACGCAATCCTCTGCGGTGCCGGCACAGTTTGGCTGAGCGCCGCCTGCGGTACCCGGAAAATTTGTGGACTGAGTGTCGCCGATGATATAGACGTCGCCGGCATGGGGCGTACCGGGCTGTCCGAGGGCAATCGCCGTTGCGAAGTCCGTATTGCTGCCGCCGAGATAGGTGGCCTGCAACAACGTGGTGAGCCCGGGATTAAATTCGGCGACGAAGGCATCGTTCATTCCGGCGTTTTGCGGCTGCGCACCGCCCGTAGTACCCGGAAAGTTGATGGACTGAGTCTGTCCGGCCACATAGACGTTGCCGCTGCCCGGCGCGACGACGGCGCCGGCGGCGGAATCGAAACCGGTACCACCGAGATAGGTGGCCCGGATCAGGGGATCAATGACCAGCGGACGCGAAGAATCGTGTGCGCCCAGCCGGAAACCATAGCCGTTCTGGTGCAGCACGTAGGCAACGGAAACGGCTTCGCGCAAGCCGCCCGCCTGCTGGTAGGCAGCGGGACGCGAAAATGTCACCGGGCCATTGCCGGTCTCTGCGATCAACTCGCCATTCTTCAGCTGCAGGCTGCGCGCACCGGCAATGCTCATGCGAATCACATCCCCGTTGACGCCGCGGTCAAGCGTGAAGACCTGCTCGACATTGGCGCCGTGCGCCCGCAGGGCATAGGCAACGCCCGCCCAAGGTTCGCCAAGCTTCACGGTCCCATACGTCGGCAGATGACTCTGCCACGTTGCGCGGGTTCGCCCCTGGACGACCGATACACGGGTTATCGCGCGATCCGTCCCCCGCGCCTGCAGGCGGCTTCGGGTAACCGGAGTCTCCACCAGAGTCCAGCCCCGTCGGCGCGGCAAGGGACGGGAAGCGTTGCTCGATGAACTTTCTTTCTGCGCCTTGCCCGACAATGCAAACACCAGCGCGCCCGAACGGGTCACGAATGCCGTCCCGGCGAAGGTGGACGCGTAATAAGCAACGCGCGGATCCGCTTGGCCGTGGTTGGCGACGAAGGGGATATCGAGGGCGGCAAGGCGCGCGCGCGCAGCCCGGTCCAGCGTTCGCGCGGCTCGGTTCGCGTGTGGACCCGGAACCACCAGGACGGCCAAAACGGCTGCCAAGGCGAGCGACAAAACAACCGCGAGAAATACCGGAGCATGGGAGCGCTGATTGGGCATGAAAACGGCCTCTGTCGGATTTTACGGTCAGTAGTATTGACCAATACATTCCGCCGCCGTTCAGCGACGAACGCATATCCTACCGCGCCATGCACGCACTGTGCTTCGGCTATGGAGTCGGCTTTGGAATGAGGCGTCCGCCACCCGAGCCGGCTGGACGATGAAAACACAGGATATATTAGGGAAACCTTGAATAAATCTGCGCTTCCTTAACCCAGTAAATTCGAATTTGAAGTGCGATCAGTAGTGTCCGAAGTTTAATCGAACGGAATCAACTGGTTAGGGTTGTGGTGTAGGCTAAAGTCAGGCGAGGTAGGCTCAAGTAGTTGCCCTGACGGGATTCCCTCGAACATTGTGAGGCTCAGGATTTGTGGGATCTGATAGAGCGATCCGGATAACTACAGCCGCTTTTGAGAATGGCGACCAGGACCTAGACGGAAACGGCGATTCAAATTTGAGCCTTGAACGCATTCTCGCTCGTCCCGAAGTAGGTCTTGATATGCAAATGCTGTTTGATCTACTTGAAGAACAACTCCATTTGCCAGCGGCAGCGATAGAGGTCGGCAAAGATGCGGCTCGGAACAAAAGGGGCGGCGAGGCATTCCCGGACGGATAATAGCGGCGGTTGCAGGTCGCGAGTAGTGTGGACGGGGCAACCGGATTACCAAGCCTCGTGCTCCGGAATGCCGCCGGATAGACGGCGGGTGACACAGGAGAAGTTTCGGTCACTCAACGGGAGCGACAGAGAATTTATAAAATCGTGGGACAGAGAGCCAGACAACGGGGCAGCCTTCTGCGCCAAGATGGATAGATGAGCATGAACGAAAGTGACGCCTTGGAAGCATATCTGCACTCCTGCGACATCAGGCAAAGGCAGCTTCGCGCTTCCAAAGCGACGGATATATGGCTGCGACGAGTTGCCAAACATGCCGTTTCGCCCCGATTGCGGGGTACCGCCCGCGTAGTTGTGACCATTGCATTCGCTCAGATAGAAAAGAAAAAGGTTCGCGCGATATTGACATCGTCACCGGTGTGGCTACATTTGGGCTGCGGAGGGGAACATAAAGCGGGATGGACCAATATAGATCTAGTGGGAGATCCCGTTGATCTTGCCTGGAACCTGGCCAGCCCCCTGCCATTTCCGGATTCGTCGGCTGACGCCATCTTTCACGAGCACCTGCTGGAGCATTTGCCGCTCGCCGCAGGCGCAGCGCTCCTGGAAGAGTGTTACCGGCTTCTTAAACCGGGTGGAACCCTGCGTATAGGAGTACCCGACGCGGGGGCGTTGATCGCGGCTTATCGTCACCATGACGATGCCTATCTGGTCGCGCTGCATCCCGGCTGCCCGACCCGCATGCTGGCCGTTCAGGAACTCTTTTACTGGCACCGCCACTGCACAATGTTCGACGAAGAGACCCTGGCCTTTGTATTCCGTGCTGCGGGATTCCCCCAACCGCGGGTCAAACAGTTCGGCGATAGCGCCTTGTCTCCGGCTCCCGACACGCCTCGCCGCCGGCTTGAGACGCTTTACATGGAAGCCACCAAATAGGTGGCCGGTTTTCGCAAATGACCGTACCCCGTCGGCACTTGGGCGCCACTGCGCTTGCCTCGGTGGTCCACCATCCGGAACAAAGCAGCCGCTACGAGGTTCCTATAAAATGGCCCCCTCGAGTAAAGAAAATAGTTCATTGCGGCGCGAAACTCGCGGTCAAAGCAGTATAGCGTGGCAAATTCCGCTCGGTATCCGAGCCAACCGGAACCGGCGGTGGAGAGCGTAGATTAAAACGCGGCCTACGGAGCGGCAGGTCGCTACAAAGGGCCGTCGCGGCCGGCGACCGGCGTGCGGCTTTTTGGTTTTCGACTTACAGGAATCCGCAGGACATGAACGACATTGCCCCCTCGCCAACAAATAAGGACCTTCCTCGCGAAGCCGATCTTGTGGACGCGGCGCTCGCACTTCTGGCCCATCGCTGGCTGGCGCTCGGGGTCTTCCTGCTTTGTCTTGTGATCGGCATATTGTGGGCGGTTTTGGCGCCGGCGCATTACCAGTATTCCGCCGCCATGAAAATCGCCGGCCTGAAGGCTGCGACGGGGATGGCCCCCGTTAACAGCCCGCAACAGATCGAGGCTGAAATGTATGCATTCTACATACCTGCAATACAGTCCCGATATCCTCCCGGCGCACGCCCAAAGATCGTCGTCCAGATTCCTGCCTCGACCAATCTTGTGATTGTGTCCACTTTTCTGCCCGCCAGCGAAACGTCCAAGGCTCAGGTTATTTTGAAAGACGTCATTTCGCAGGCTTCGCGGGCCGACAATCAGCTGCTTTTCAGTTATGTGGAACAAACCAAAAAATACCTCAAC
This sequence comes from Gammaproteobacteria bacterium, assembly GCA_050739575.1. Lineage (GTDB taxonomy): Bacteria > Pseudomonadota > Gammaproteobacteria > JAKDMP01 > JAKDMP01 > JBOIBN01. Next base: position 1,348 of record JBOIBN010000044.1, on the reverse strand, counting down.
CAGCAGTTGAAGGAGTTGACCGCGCGGCTCGCAAAGATTGAGCAAACGGCCACAGCGAACCTGAAGGGGCCGAATACCGTCGCTGCCGGTGTCTATCTGTCCAGTCAGGCCGGGGCACTGAGTAATCGCATTGCCGCCCTGCGCGAGGAGCGCGATGTGTCGTTGACAGCCAACATTCAGCCAGCAGGATTCGGCCCCGAAGTCGTGCGTTCTAACCAGCCTGTTGATCTCGCGGCCTGGGCGAGGATTCTGATTGGAGGGCTGGTGGGAGTGGCACTCGGGTTGTTCGCGGCGCTGGTCGCACAGTTTTGGCAAACTGCCTGCGAACGTTCGCGTATGCGTGTTCGCGAATGATTGGCGAGAAGCATGTCGGGAGACGGACGGGAACCGACAAGATGAAGATTCTGATTCTGGGTGGTGACGGATTTTGTGGGTGGCCGAGTTCGCTGCATCTGTCTGCGCGTGGCCATGAGGTCTGCATCGTCGACAATCTTTCCCGTCGCAAAATAGATGTCGAGCTCGAATGTGAATCGCTGACCCCGATCCGCCCGATCAGCGAGCGGCTGCGCGCATGGACGGAATTGCGGGGGCGCAAAATTTCCTTCGTCAACCTGGATGTCGCCACAGAATACCGACGCCTGCTTGATCTTCTCGGGGAATTCCGTCCCGATGCGGTGGTGCACTTTGCCGAGCAGCGGGCTGCGCCTTACTCGATGAAAAGCAGTAGGCACAAACGCTACACTGTAAACAACAATATCAACGCAACGAATAATCTACTCGCGGCCATCGTCGAGAGTGGCGTTGACATCCATGTCGTGCACCTCGGCACGATGGGAGTATATGGTTACGGCACTGCGGGAATGCGCATTCCTGAAGGATATTTAACGGTCAAACTCGAGACAGACGATGGTGAAACCCTCGAGAAGGAGATTCTCTATCCGGCGAATCCAGGCAGCATTTATCACATGACCAAAACGCAGGATCAGTTGCTGTTCCAGTTCTACAACAAGAACGACCATGTCAAGGTGACTGATTTGCACCAGGGAATCGTGTGGGGGACGCAGGTGCAGGAAACGAGACTCGATGAGCGTCTGATCAATCGTTTCGACTATGACGGCGATTATGGCACGGTACTCAATCGCTTCCTGATGCAGGCGGCGGTCGGTTATCCACTTACGGTTCATGGGAGCGGCGGGCAAACGCGCGCTTTTATACATATCCAGGACACGGTTCGCTGCATTGAGCTGGCCGTGATCCACCCACCGGCGGCGGGCGAACGCGTCCGCATCCTCAACCAGATGACGGAAACCCATCGGGTGCTGGATCTTGCCAAGCTGGTTTCTGAACG
>JBOIBN010000043.1:0-20918 GCA_050739575.1 Gammaproteobacteria bacterium | reverse complement strand
CTACAGCGGCACGCTGGGGCCGAACGCCACGCAGCGTTCTTGGAGCTATGAGGCGCCGGCGGGTGAGGAGAATGCGATCCTCATGGCCCCGGCGGGCTTCAAGCTCTATGGGCGGGTGGATAGTGCGAACTACGGCCAGTGGCAGCAGGGCTTTACCGGTACCGAGGTACACCGTTGGGGTCCGGCGGGCACCTATAGCTGGGGAGTGAAGGCGAATGAGAGCGGCGGCGCCTACACCTTCTGCCTCAATCATGCCTGAGCGAATAACGACAAATTGATGTTCTTCAGAGCCCCGCGACGTTTTCGTCGCGGGGCTCTTCGTTATTGAGCTTGCAATAGGCGGCGTCGGGTGCTATACCGTGCGCATGCGCCGGGTAGTGCCATTCTCGATCGTCGTCGCCTCCATCCTCGCCGGATGCGCAACAAATACGCAGCGGAGTATGAACGAGGCGCCGACGAAGCAGGATGCCGGGCTTCATCTGCCGTCTTTGCCCGCGGACGTGACGCCGCCGCGGTTACTCCGCGCCGTTACCCCGACTTATCCTCCGGCCCAGCAGTACGGGGGCATTCAAGGATGCGCCTGGATCGGCTACGACATCTCGGAGGAGGGGAAGCCGATCAACCTTAGGGTCTTGCTGTCTGCGCCGATTAGAGACTTTGGCGCTGCCGCCCTCGGAACGATGAGTCAATGGCGGTTCATCCCGGCTGTGAAGGACGGACACCCGATTCGCATCGAGCATACCGCACAGCTATTCTTGTACAGACTTTCCGGAACAGGCATCCAGCCGATGCCTGATTGCAGCTTTCCGGGCACGCACGCGAGTCGGTCCGAGGGAATTGATACAACTTCCGCATCTGGTTATGGCCGGCGACTTATCGATCTGAAATAGGAGTGAGCTGTCATGCACACACATCTTCAACGCACACTGCTCCTTGCAAGCAGTTGGGTTCTGTTTATGCCTGCGCCGGCTATGGCGGGCACAGCGTCTGTGCCGATGACGGTCGCTGTACCCGCTTCCGCCCCCGTATCCGAAACTGCCGGCATGGTGGTGCCGACTTACCGTGTGCCGCCGGTTTACCCGGCCGAAGCCCAGTACTGACACATCGAAGGCTGTGTAGCAGTTCAGTTCAACATCAATGCAGAGGGGCATCCGACCGATCTCAGCGTCAGGAGTCACTATCCCTCCGGGATATTCGACGAGGCCGCGATACAAACGGTTGCAAACTGGCGTTTCCGCGTTACCGACACAGAGGGGCAGCCAGCCGTGGCCAAAGGCGTGATGCAGAACATCATGTTTGTGATCGGCAGCTCACAGTCCAGGAACGACATACTGAGCGATAAACTGAATTGGCTTTGTTTACAACCGCCGCCCCGTACCCTGATCGCAAGTGCGACTTCGACCGGCGCGCCGCAGACGATTCTGGTAAGGCCACACGGCGAGCGCACCGATCTCGTCACCCTGCCGCTGCCCGCCGGGCAGACTTTGCGCGACGGCTGGGTGAAGGTCGGCTTCTGTATTGACGGCAATGGACGCGTTACGCGTCCGGAGATCAAGGATTCCTCGCCGCGCGGACTCTACGATCAGGCCGCCGTTGCGGCACTTTCGACGTGGAAATTCTCAGGCCGCGAAGTAGGAGGCAAGACGGCGACCGTGTGCGGGCTCTCCTATGAGATTCCGGTGATTGCACGCTCTACCCTCGCCAGGGGGCCGGCGGCGATTGGACAGATTCCGACGGCCATAGATGTTCGCGATCTCGGGGGTATTCATCGTCTCTGGACGTTTTCAGGAAGCAAGGTCGTCGTGCGCTTCTGCGTAGAGAAGGACGGATCGGTCAGCCACGCGGAGGTCGTCGAATCGAAGACCGGGAACGCGCTCGGCCCGGCGGCGCTCAACGTCATCCGTTCGTGGCAATTTCTGCCGCAGGAAGTCGGCGGCAAGCCCGTACGGGCCTGTGGCATCGAGCAGACGATCCAGTTTCGCGTCGATCGGAATCTCCTCTTCGCGGATCCGCGCGAGCTGCTGCAAAATCAAGAGTGGACGGGAAGCTGATGACGTTCAATTTACGTCGCCACCGGAGTCAGACCATACGCAAGGCGTCGGCAATTGCCGTTTCATTACTGGTTTCGACCATCGCCTGTGCCGGCACCGCTCCTGCGCCCGTCGCTGCGACGGCGATTCCGCCGCTGCTGAAAGAGAAGGTCGTACCGTTTGCCCCCGCGTCCGGCTCGGAGTGGACGGAGGGCTGCGTGCTGCTGCGCTACGATGTTTCGAACGCCGGCGTTCCCGTGAACATCCGCATCCTTGCTTCCGCACCCGATCACGTGCTCGAACGCTCCGCGGTCTCTGCCCTCGAGCAGTGGCGTTACCAACCGTCGATGCGCAACGGTCAGCCCGTAGTTGCTCACGATCTGCAACAGCTGTTGCTTTTCGATACGCCCGGAAGCGCGTCGCCTCCTCCTTATGCGCTGTGCGGCGGCAGCCGGTCCGGACAAGCGGAGCCGGCGCAACCCCGTCCTGCCGGTTTGCCTGCCCAATTGAATCTCGACGTCACCCGCCCGGCGGTGATGCAGACCTTCACGCAGCCGGCAGACAGCGGGTACATGCCGAAGAAGGGGAACGTTACGTTGCGGTTTTGCGTAAATGCACAGGGGCATACGGAAAATATCCACATTGTGCACTCCGTTCCTTACGGCGTTTTCGATCAAATGGCGCTCGGGATCATTCGTGCCGCTCTTTTCAAACCGCATGAGCTGCAAGGCTATCCGGTCACCGCCTGCGGGATCACCCAGCCGATCGTCTTCGAGGCGGCGCACAGGAATTAGCCGGGCATCCCGATTCCTCTGCCCGGATCGATCCAGTCTCATAGCTTTCGCCCCTGCAGTACGTTCCGCTCGCCGTGATTGTTGCCGTAATCGAGCCGGATACGGGTCCGCTGCACTATGATGAGTGCGAGATCGTGCATGGAGCGAAGGTGAAACAGGCGGACGAAAAGGTGTCTCCGTCATCCGCAGGCCGCGAACCGATACTGGATGTGTCCCGCTGGGTGGAGACGCACGGCGATGCTCTCTTCGGCTTTGCGTTCGCCCGTCTGCGCGTGCGCGTGGAGGCCGAGGATGCGGTGCAGGAAACCTTCCTCGCCGCGCTCGGCGCACAGACACGCTACCAGGGCGAATCCGGCGAGCGCGCCTGGTTGTTCGGCATCCTCAAGCACAAGATCGTGGATCGCCTGCGTACGCGCGGCCGCGAGATTGCGCTCGAATCCGACGAGCAGGCCGACGCCCTCATCGCCGAAAATTTCAATCGCTCCGGTCACTGGCGGGTTATGCCGCAGCGCTGGGCGCGGCCCGACGAGGATGCCGAGCGGGAAGAGTTCTGGAAAGTGCTTGCAGGCTGTCTCGGCCGTCTTCCCGACACGCTCGAGACGACCTTCCGGCTGGTCGAGCTGGACGGGGTCGCAACGGAGGAAGTCTGTAAGGTTCTCGGCATCAGCGCGACTAACGTGTGGGTGCGATTGCACCGCGCGCGCTTGAGTTTGCGCGAATGCCTCGAGCGGAACTGGTTCGGAAAGGATGCGGTACGCAAGGGCGCGAAGCGAGGGACGACAACATGATCAATTGCGAAAAGGCGGCCCGACTTATTTCCGAGCAGCTGGAACATTCACTCGGTCGGCGCCGCAGCCTGGCGCTGAGGTTTCATGTCCTGATCTGCATCGCCTGCCGGCGCTATGAGGCCCAGCTTCGTTGGCTGCACGAGCGGCTGCGGGAAGAACCGCGTGCCGAGTCTCTCGCACGGCTCGATGCGGCGGTGCGCGCACGCATCGTCTCGCGCCTGCATTCGGCTCGGGCCGATGGCGAGGCGCAGACTTGAGCCGCGGCACGGACTACGATTTCATTGTGATCGGGGCCGGCGCCGCGGGGCTCAGCGCGGCGGCGGGCGCGGCGCAGCTCGGTGCACGCGTGGCCCTGATCGAGTCGGACCGCATGGGTGGCGAATGCCTCAACACCGGTTGCGTTCCGTCCAAGGCCTTGCTTCATGCCGCGCGGCTGGCCGACGATGTACGCAATGCGTCGCTCTCGGCCGGACTTGCGGCAACGCTGGCACAGCCCGAACTTGCGTCCGTACTGGCGCGCGTGCGCGGCGTCATTGTCGCCATCGCTCCGCACGACAGTGTCGAGCGCATGCGCGGGCTCAGTGTGGAAGTCATCGCCGCGCGTGCGCGCTTTGTCGATCCGCATACGGTCGAGGCGGACGGGCGCCGCCTTACGGCGCGTCGTTTCCTCATTGCCACCGGTTCACGCCCGGCCATTCCCCCGGTTCCGGGTCTGAACGGGCTTCCTATGCTGACCAACGAGACGATTTTCGAACTGAACGAAGCGGTGCCGTCGCTGCTCGTGCTCGGCGGCGGACCGATCGGAACGGAACTCGCGCAGGCCTTCCGGCGGCTCGACAGCCGGGTGACGCTGGTGGAGATGGCGCCCGACATCCTGCCGCGTTCCGATGCCGAAGCCGCTGCCGTGGTGCGCGCGGCGCTTGTTCACGACGGCGTGGAGATTCTCACCGGCGTGCGCGTCGAGAAGGCAGGCGGTACGGCGGGTGCACTATGGCTGGATTGGCGACGTGAAGACGGAACCGGCGGGCGCATCGAAGGTTCGCACCTCCTGGTCGCCGCCGGTCGCCGCACGGACTTCGCCGATATGAATCTCGACGCCGCCGGCGTCAAGATGGAGAAAGGACGGCTGGTGCTCGATTCGCGGCTGCGCACAAGTCAAAAACACATCTACGCCGCGGGCGATGCGGCCGGCGCCGGCTTCACCCATCTCGCCGAATACCAAGCGCGGGTCGTGTTGCAGAACGCAGTCTTTCATCTGCCGGTGCGCTGCAAAAATCCGCTGGTTCCGGCGGTGACCTATACCGATCCGGAACTCGCCGAGGTGGGTTTGAGCGAACGCGCGGCGCGGGAACGAGGTCTGCGCCATCAGGTTTGGCGCGCCGGGTTTGCCGATGTGGATCGTGCGGTCATCGAGGACGCGACCGAAGGCTTCGTGAAACTCGTCTCGAGCCCGCGCGGACGGCTGCTCGGCGCAACGATCGTCGGCGCGGCGGCGGGTGAACTGATCCACGAGGCTGCGCTTGCGATTGCCGCAAAGCGTAAACTCTCCAGCTTGTCGGGACTGATACACGCCTATCCGACGCGTGCCCAGGCGCTGCGCTTCGCTGCCGATCAACGTCTAAAGGCCGCGCTCACGCCAAAACGCAAGCGCCTGATGCAAATTTTATTCCGCCTGCGCGGCGAACGCACGTAAGGTTTGGCCCGTCGCGTCGACAATCCAACACGAGCCTCGAGAATTTTTCACTATGCATGATGTCCGCTTGCGCCTCGCCGAAACGCCTTTCCCCGCGCTCTTGCGGGCGCGGTCTGATACGCTCCAAGTGAATCTCGGTTATCTGTGCAATCTCGCCTGCCTGCATTGCCACGTCGCCGCGAGTCCGCACCGCAAGGAGCAGATGGATCGGGAAACCGCCGAGACGGTGCTTGAATTTCTCAAACGTCCGGAGATTGAAACGCTGGATCTCACCGGGGGCGCGCCGGAGATGAATACGAACTTCCGTTGGCTGGTGCACGAGGCGCGCGCAATGGGCAAACGAGTGATGGATCGCTGCAACCTCACCATTCTGGAGGAACCCGGCTATGGGGATCTCGGCGAGTTTCTCGCGCGCGAGCGGGTGGAAATCGTCGCCTCGCTGCCCTGTTATCTCGAGCACAACGTGGATCGCCAGCGCGGCAAGGGCGTGTACGGCGGAAGCATCCGCATGCTGCAGAAGCTCAACGCTATCGGCTACGGCGTCCAGGGCAGCGGACTCGTGCTCGATCTCGTCTATAACCCGCAGGATCCGGTGCTGCCGCCGGCGCAGGGACCGCTCGAAGCAGACTACCGGCGTTATCTCGACGAACACTTCGGGGTTAGCTTCAACCAGCTTTTCGTGCTCGCGAACCTGCCGATCGGGCGTTTTGGAAGCTGGCTCGTCTCCAAGGGCCGTTTCGCCGAATACATGACGACGCTGCGCGGCGCGCACCGCAACGAAAACATGGAACGGGTGATGTGCCGCTCGCTCATCAGCGTGGACTGGCGGGGCTATGTGTACGACTGCGATTTCAACCAGATGCTCGATATGCCGCTCGGCGGCCGTCGCACGCACCTCTCAGAGTTACTCGATGCCGATCTTGCCGGGCGCCCGATTGCCGTTTCCGGCCATTGCTATGGTTGCACGGCCGGACAGGGCAGCTCTTGCGGCGGGGCGCTGATGTAGGTGCGGCTTTCGATCGTTGTTCCTGTTCTCGACGAGGCGAGCATGCTGCCGGGATTGCTGGACGCGCTCGCATCATTACGTCGCTCGGGACACGAACTCATCGTGGTGGACGGCGGCAGTCGCGACGGCAGTCTGGAACTTGCACGCAACGGGGCCGACCACGTGCTTGCAAGCGCTCGCGGGCGTGCACGCCAGATGAACGCGGGTGCCGCGATTGCAACGGGCGACGTTTTGCTCTTTGTGCATGCTGATACACGTCTGCCGGCAGACGCCATCGAAGCGATTGCCGCCGCCGTTGCGCGCGGCGCCGCCTGGGGCCGCTTTGATGTGCGCATCGTCGGCCGTCATTACCTGCTGCCGCTCATCGCCGCTGCGATGAATCTGCGTTCGCGGCTCACCGGCATCGCCACGGGCGATCAGGCGATATTCGCCCAACGGAAAATTTTTACCCCTGCTGGCGGTTTTCCAGAAATTGCGTTGATGGAAGACATCGCGCTCTCGCGCCGATTGAAGCGCTTCGGACGCCCCGCGTGCCTGCATGCGCGTGTCACGACATCGGGCCGACGCTGGGAACGGCGCGGCGTCCTGCGCACCATGCTTTTGATGTGGCGGCTGAGGTTCGCCTACTTCTGCGGCGCATCGCCCGCGAATCTGGCGCGCTTCTATGACGATACGCGCGGCGGCGATCCGGCTTGAACCCGGAAGCCGGTACCGCGCTGATTGTTTTCTCCAAGGCGCCGGAAATTGCCAAACACCGCTTGGCCGACGAGATCGGACGTGCAGAGGCGACACATACGGCGAGCCTGCTACTCGACGATGCGCTCGTCCGTGGTCGCGCAGCCGCACTGGCGCCGCGTTACCTCTACTGGGACGGACCGCCGACACATCCCTCATTGTCGGAGGCAGTTGCGCTTGGCTATACAAGCGTGCCGCAGGCGGGAGGCGACTTGGGTGAACGGATGGCGAATGCGCTTTCCGAAGTCCTGAACGCAAACGCAAACGCAAACGCAAACGCAAAAGCGCTTCTCATCGGTACCGACTGTCCCGATCTCGACGCCGATGCGCTGAATAGGGCCGCCGCCGCATTAACGGCGCATGATGCGGTACTGGCGCCCGCGCGCGACGGTGGCTACGTACTCGTCGGCCTGAACCGGCACGCACTCCCGCATCTGCACGAATTGTTCGTCGGAATTGCATGGGGCGCCGCCGAAGTTGCAGACATCACCCGTCGCCGCATGACAGCCTGTGGATTGAAGTTCTCCGAACTGCCGCCGCTGGAAGACCTTGATAGGTACGCGGATCTCGATCGCCTCGCCCGGCGTCACCCGTTTCTGGCCCGCGTCAGGTTCAGGGAGAGAAAATCAGCAGGATGAAGGTGAGAAAAAGAAGTATGTGCACGCAGCCCTGAAGGATGTTGGTGCGTCCGCTGGAAAACGTCAGGATGGAGACGCCGAAGGTTAGCACCAGGAGCACCGTGTCGGCCGGGTTCAAGCCCAGAAACACCGCATGATTTGTAAAAAGGTCGATGGCGAGCACTGCGGGCACGGTGAGGCCGATCGTCGAGAGCGCCGTGCCGAGACCGATATTCACCGCCCGCTGCATGTGATTCACGCGCGCGGCCTTGATCGCCGCCATGGCCTCGGGCGCAAGCACCAGGATCGCCACGGCCAGCGCACCTACGCCCGAGGGAAGTCCGGTTCGATCCAAACCGATGTCGAGCGGCAGCGCAAAGAGCTTCGCGGTAAATACCACCAGCAACAGATAAACGATCAGCAGCACGGCGTGGGACACCCAGCTTTGCGGCTCCACCGCTTGTTCATCCGACGCCTCGACACTCGCCGCCGGCGGAAGGAAGTAGCTGCGATGGCGCCGCGTCTGCATGGCGATGAAAACGCTGTAGAGCAGTAGCGACATGACGATCAGGAATATCGCCTCTTCCGTCGGATGCACCCCCACCCCTCCGCCAACCGTGAAATCGGGCAGGATGAGTGCAAGCACGGCGAGCGGAATCAAGACGCTCAGAAAAGCATTGGCGCCCTGCAGGTTGTACGCCTGTTCACGATGCTTGAGACCGCCGAGCAGAAGACCTACGCCGATCACGCCGTTCATAACGATCATAAGCACGGCAAACATGGTGTCGCGCGCAATGAGAGGATCGTTTTTACCGTGCAGCATGATCGTGATGATGGTCACGACCTCGATAGAGATGGCCGCGAGCGTGAGTACGAGCGTGCCGTAAGGCTCGCCGAAGCGGTGGGCAAGATGTTCGGCATGACGCACGGCCGAGAATGCGCCGAGCACGGCGCCGATGAAGAATCCCGCGAAGGCGCCGACGAGGGCCGGTCCCGGGATACTGCCCTGCGAAATTGCCGGTTTGAACGTCCAGCCGACGACCAGGATTACAAGCGAGACAAGAAATGCCCATTCGGCGGTCCAAGCGCGTGCGCCGCCGGGCAACTTCGCCTTCGACCCCATGCAAACTCCTCCTTCGGGCCGGCACAGTATGCCTTAAGGGCCCGGGTGCTCTACACTGATCCCTACAGATTCCGCGGAGCAAGTAATGGCACGCAAATCCACGGCGATCCGGCGGGTGGCGTTGGCATGGGCGTTTTTAGCGTTTCTTGCGGCCATCGTGGCCGCGGTGATGATCGCAATTGCCGGGCCTCTCTATCGGCATGAAACTCTCACGCTCTCCGGAGCCTTCGATCTTCTCGGCAAGGGCTTCTGGGTCGGTGTCGGTGCGGCCGCCGCGGGGCTGGTCGGCATCGGGATCGGGCTTTTCGCCCGGCGTGCCGTCGCGGTCGTCCTCGCACTGATCGCGCTTATTGGCGGCGGAGCCGCTTCCGGCTGGCTTTACTCGATCTACCTCGGCGCCCAGGCTGCGCCGCCCATCCACGATGTTGCGACCGATCCGCTCGCGCCGCCGCAATTCATCGCTCTCGCCGCCCAGCGTCTGAATCACAAGGAAACGCCCAACGGGCTGGAATACGGCGGCGGCGATACCCAGATTGCGCAAGCCGAAGTTCAAGCGCTCGCCCACTTCTTCGATTCCCCCATAGGTCACGCGAGCAGCGGGCGCGAGGCGGCCATCGCGGCCTGCACGCAGTGGGATCCCTCGTGCCTGGCTGCGGTGCAGCGCGCCTACTACCCGGACATCCGTCCACTTTCCGCGCCGGGCGTGAGTGCGGAACGGGCCTTCACCGCGGCGCTTGCCACAGCCCGCGACATGGGCTGGAAAATCGTGGCCGCAGATCCGGCCACGGGCCACGTCGAAGCCACGGCAACGACTGCATGGTTCGGCTTCAAGGACGATGTGGCGGTCGATGTGACAGCCAGCCCCGACGGCAGCACGGTCAACGTGCGCTCCGAATCGCGTATGGGTCTTTCCGATCTGGGCATGAACGCGAAGCGCGTACGTGCCTACCTCGACCGGTTGAAATCGCACTTGCAGTCTGCCGCGTGACCGAACCGGCGACACTATATCGGGCGGAACTTGCGAGCGTCACGCGCGTACACGGCGGCAAGGTACGCGACATCTTCGCCGTGGACGAAGCCCACTGGTTGATCGTCGCAAGCGACCGCTTGTCCGCCTTCGACGTGGTATTCCCGGACCCAATTCCCGGCAAGGGTGAAGTGCTGACTGCTGTGTCCCGCTACTGGTTCGATGCGACCCGCGGCATCGTACCTAATCACCTGGCCGCAATGTCGCTCGAAGAGGCGCTGCCCGATGCGGCCGACCGCGCCGCAGTCGCGGGCCGCGCGATGATCGTGCGGCGTCTGGAAGCGTTGCCGGTCGAAGCTGTCGTGCGCGGTTATCTCGCGGGCTCGGGCTGGAAGGATTACCAGGCAACAGGCGCCGTGTGCGGCATCGCCTTGCCTGCGGGACAGCAACTGGCGGATCGCCTGCCCGAACCGATCTTCACGCCTGCGACCAAGGCGGAAACGGGCGAGCACGACGAAAACATTTCCTTCGACGCCTGCGTCGCGCTCATCGGGAGTGAACTCGCCGAACGGGTGCGGACGGCGGCGCTCGCCTTGTACGAATTCGCCGTCGAACGGGCGCGCGAACGCGGCATCCTCATCGCCGACACCAAGTTCGAATTCGGATTGGACGCGGACGGTACGCTTACCCTGATCGACGAGGCACTCACGCCGGATTCCTCGCGCTTCTGGCCCGCGGATTCCTGGCGGCCGGGCGCGAGCCCGCCGTCCTTCGACAAGCAATACGTGCGCGATTGGCTGGAAGCAAGCGGCTGGAACAAACGGCCGCCGGCGCCCCGTCTTCCCCCCGAGGTCATACGCCAGACCGCGGCGCGTTACGCCGAAGCGAGACGGCGCATAACCGCAAGCCCAGAATCCTGATTGGCTTATTCGCCGGGTTTATGCAGCCGCTCAGGCCGTCGCATGAGCCCAGGCGGCGATGATGCGATGGAGTTCCGCCACGCCGTCGGTCAACGCCGCCGGACCGGGCTGGAGAATGATCGAGGACTTTACTTCGTAGAGATGACCGCTCGCAACGGCCGGGACGGCGGCGAACCCGGGCCGCGCGGCAACCTGCTCGGGGCGGAACTTCTTGCCACACCAGGAACCGAGAATGATGTCGGGCGCGCGCATGACGACTTCGGCCGGATCGGCGACGATGCGGTTTTTCGCCAGACTCTCGCGCGCGAGTTCGGGAAAGATGTCGTCGCCGCCGGCGCTGCGGATCAACTCCGCAACCCAGCCGATGCCGGAAATCATCGGCTCGTCCCATTCCTCGAAATAGACGCGCGGGCGGCGCGGGAGCTTTGCCGCCTGCCGCTCGATGCGAGCGACGTTCCCAACGAGTTCTTCCGTCAAGCGCAAAGCCTTGTCCCCGCAGCCGATCATCGCGCCGAGCGTTGCGATCATGCGCAGGATGCCCGCGACCGTGCGGTGGTTGAACACATGAACTTCCGCGCCGGACCGCACCAACTCGGCCGCGATGTCGGCCTGGATATCCGAGAACCCGAGCACGAGGTCGGGTTCGAGCGCAAGGATCTTGTCTATCTTCGCGCTGGTGAAGGCCGATACCTTCGGCTTTTCCCGCCGCGCCTCGGGCGGGCGAACCGTAAAGCCGGAAATGCCGACGATGCGCGCCTGCTCACCGAGCAGATACAGCGTCTCGGTCGTCTCTTCGGTCAGGCAGACGATGCGTTCGGGATAGCGGTTCATGGGCAAAGGATAACGCGGGACGGATAAAGTAGGCTGAGAAGCATGAAAAGAAGGCAAATGAGCTTTAGGCGCATCGAGCGCGCGTTGTTCAAGCGTCGGGAGACCGAGCGGCGCCTATGGACGCCACTGCGTGAAGTGGCCCAGATTGCATGGCTGATCGGCCACGACATTTTCGAGGGCCGGATCGCGCTGTATGCGATGGGTCTGGTTTACTCGACGCTTTTTGCCATCGTACCGCTGCTTGCCTTCGCCGTGGTTGCGCTCAAGGGACTCGGTGTTCACGGTGCGCTCGCTTCGGGACTTCATCGGCTGCTCGTGCCGCTCGGCCCGGGTGGAGACATAATCGCGGCCGATCTGCTGGGATTCGTGGACAAGATAAACGTCGGCGTCCTCGGCGTCCTCGGCGTCGTCATGCTGGCGTATTCGTCCTTCATGTTGCTGCTCATGCTCGAAGCCGGACTCAACGAGTCGTGGAAGGTGCCCGGTTCGAACCCTCTGATTGCGCGCGGGGTGAAATATTTAAGCCTTCTCATCTTCGGACCGGTTTTTCTGCTCGCCGCATTCGGCGTCACAGCGGCACTTACCAACGACAGCGTCATCAATCACCTGATCATCATCGGCCCGCTGCTGGCGGCCTTCGCGAAGATTCTCCCCTATCTGATAGCGATCTCGGCGTTCACCCTCATCAACCTCATCACCCCGAACACACGGGTGAAATTCCGCGCGGCGCTCGCCGCCGGAATTGCGGGCGGCGTCGCCTGGCAAATCGTGGGGCAGCTTTTTTCGCTGCTTGCCGCCAGCTCCACGAGACTGTCGGCCATTTATTCGAGCTTCGCAATCCTGGTTCTTTTTCTCTCCTGGCTGTATTTGAGCTGGCTGATCCTCCTGCTCGGCGGCCGGCTTGGTTTCTACGTGCAAAATTCCGCGTGGCGACGGCCGGCTGCAGAACGTAGACCACTGGCACCCGCAAATACCGAAGCGGCAGCACTGGACATCATGCTGGCCGCCGCTGAATGCTTTAGTGCCGGTGGCCAGCCGCTCGATTTTGGAGAATACGTCGGGCGGATCGGCGTTCCCGGGCCGCAGCTTGCGCCCGTCCTGGATCACCTGGTTGCGGCGGAGTTGCTTTTTCGCCTGCGCGGTTCCCGCTACGCCATCGCCCGCAGCTCGGCGAAAATCACCGTGGCCGAAGTGATCGAGGCGGCGCGCGGCGAGGTGCCGGTATGGGCAGAACCCGGATGGCTCGGCGAACTTCTCGGCAAGGCCAATACCGCCCGCGTTGCAACTCTCGGCCAAACCACCCTCGCCGATCTCGCCGCCCGCGGCACAGAGTCGAAAACATCGGAGCAGGACGGCGCTCCATGCAGCACCTGAAACGACTCCCTTTCTAAACTGGGGGCACTGAGGGCTGGCTAAAGAAAATCAGCCAGCTCCGCAAGCGGTTTCCGGTGAATGTCGGGAACCCGTGCGTCGTCAGACGGATATCCGGTAACCAGCAGCAGGAACGGACGCTCGTTGGCCGGGCGGTGGAGAATTTCGTTGAGAAAACCCATCGGGCTCGGCGTATGTGTCAACGTGACGAGCCCCGCGTGATGCAGCGCCGTAATCAGGATGCCCGTGGCGAGGCCCACAGATTCGCCGGGATAGTAATGCTTGACCTTGCGCCCGTCGGCAAACCGCCCATACTTCTGTGCGAACACGGCGATTAGCCACGGCGCAGTCTCCAGGAAAGGCTTGTGCGAGTCGGTGCCGAGCGGAGCTAGCGCCTCCAGCCATTCGGGCGAGGCGCGGTGAGCATAGAACTCGCGCTCCTCGGCCTCCGCCGCGCTGCGGATGCGTTGCTTGATTTGCGGGTCGGCGACCACCACGAAGTGCCACGGCTGCATGTTGGCTCCACTCGGTGCCGTGACGGCCGCGCCCAGGCAGTGTTCGATCAACTCGCGCGGGACGGCACGATCCGAGAACGTACGCACGGTGCGCCGCTGTTCCATTTCCTCGCGAAACGCGCGCGCCCGCTCGAGCATCTGCGAAGGTGGATACTCTCGATAGCTCGATAAAGCAATGAATCCTTGCTTCTCCATCGTGAAATCTCCCGAATCGTACCCGCCGCGATGGCGGCATTTTAGGAACCTCAGGTTTATTCGGAGTTTCCTTAACTTTTGCGCGGGGCGAGCACGTCGGAGATGCGCACGAGGTGGAGACTGTTGGTGCCGCCGGAGACCCCGCTTTGCGCCCCGCGGGTGACGAGGATCAGATCCGCCGGTGCGACGGCGTCGCGTGCGAAGAGCGTCGCCGCGGCATCGCGCAGCACGTCGGCGGATTTCGGATCTTCGTCGAAGGCTACCGGATAGACATCGCGGTACAGGGTGACTCGTCGGCGTGTGCGTTCGTGGCGGGTCAATGCATAAATTGCGATGCCGGAGCGCACGCGCGACATGTAAAGAGCAGTGGTGCCGGTTTCGGTAAGGGCGACCAGTGCGCGCACGTCCAGGTGATCCGCAATGTACATCGCCGCCATGGCGATCGTTTCGTCAACCTGAGTGAAATGCTTTTCCTCGCCGAAGAGCGGCGCCCCCTGCTCCGGTTCCGCCTCGGCGCCGAGGCATACCCGCGCCATTGCCTCGACGACCTTCACCGGATGCTTGCCGACCGCGGTTTCCTCCGAGAGCATCACGGCATCGGTGCCGTCGAGTACAGCGTTGGCGACGTCGAGAATCTCGGCTCGGGTCGGCACCGGACTCGTGACCATGGATTCCATCATCTGGGTCGCCGTGATCACCACGGTGTTGCGCTCGCGCGCGCGTCGCACGATGCGCTTTTGAACGCCGGGCAGCGGCGCATCGCCGATCTCGACGGCGAGATCGCCGCGCGCGATCATCACGGCATCGCTCGCGAGGATGATCGAATCGAGGTTTTCCACCGCTTCGGCTCGTTCGATCTTGGCAACGATCGCGGCCTCGCCCCCCGCATCCCGGAGCAGCCGGCGCGCGCGTTCCACATCGCTTGCGTTACGCGGAAAGGAAATAGCGAGATAGTCGCATTCGAGTTCGGCGGCGACCTTGATGTCTTCGCGATCCTTGGCGGTAAGCGCCTCGGCCGAGAGGCCGCCGCCGCGACGGTTGAGGCCCTTGTGATCGGACAACGTGCCGCCGGTCTCGACGCGGCAGTGGATTCGCGGACCCTCTATCGCCTCTACCGCGAGGGAAATTTCGCCGTCCGCGAGCATCAGCGTATCGCCGACGGCAACGTCGCGCGACAATTTCTTGTAGGTGACGCCTACGCGTTCGCGATCGCCTTCGTTGGCGCCGAGCGAGACATCCAGCGTGAAGCTTGCGCCTTCCTCGAGTTCGATCGGGCCGTCGCGGAAACACTCGATGCGTATCTTCGGACCTTGCAGGTCCATCAGCACGCCGATGTCGCGGCCCAGTTTCGCGGCCGCAGCACGCACCGCCTTCACGCGGCGGCGTTGCTCGGCGGCTTCGCCGTGCGAAAAATTGAGGCGCACGACGTCTACGCCGGCCGCGAGCACGCGTTCGAGTACGTCGCCATGATCAGTGGCCGGGCCCAAGGTCGCAACGATCTTCGTGCGGCGCATGGCGCGAGGATACTCAGTGTTCGGCACGGGTCTCCAGGGCGACGACCGCGGGCAGGCGTTTGCCTTCCAGAAATTCCAGAAACGCGCCGCCACCCGTCGACGCGTAGCTCATCCGATCGCGCACGCCGAATTGATCAAGCGCCGCGAGGGTGTCGCCGCCGCCGACGATGGAGAACGCACCGCTGGCGGCGACGGCCTCGGCGATCGCGCGGGTGCCTTCGGCGAACTGTTCGTATTCGAAGACGCCGACCGGACCGTTCCATACGATGGTGCCGGTGCCCTTGAGCGCCAGGCGATAGGCTTGCGCGGTATCGGGCCCGATGTCGAGGATCATGTCGTCCTTACCGATTTTCGCGATCGGCTTGACGTCCGCCTCGGCATCCTCGGCCAGATCCGCGGCGACCACCACGTCGGTCGGAAGCGGCAGGCTGACGCCGCGCTTGCGCGCCGCCTCGAGTATGGCCTTCGCTTCGTCGATAAAGTCGCTTTCGAACAGTGAGCGGCCGACCGCATGACCGGCGGCGGCGAGAAAGGTGTTGGCGATGCCGCCGCCGACGATGAGCGTGTCGCATTTTTCGACCAGCGCGTGCAGCACTTCGAGTTTTCCGGAAACCTTGGATCCGCCGAGAATAGCCGCCACCGGCCGTTGCGGATTTTCCAGTACGCGTCCGAGTGCGTCGAGTTCGGCCACGAGCAGCGGCCCCGCGCAGGCGGCGGGCGCCGCAAGCACGACACCGTGGGTCGAGGCCTGGGCGCGGTGCGCGCTCCCGAAGGCATCCATCACGTAGAGATCGCATAACGATGCATAACGCTTTGCGAGCGCTTCGTCATCGCTTTTTTCGCCTCTGTTGAAGCGTACGTTCTCGAGCAGCACCGCGTGACCCGGTTGGGGTTCGGGAGACTTGTCGAGATAATCCGTGACCAGCGGCACATGGGTGTCCAGCAATTCGCCGAGTTTTGCGGCCACCGGCTTGAGCGAGTACTTCGCCTCGGGATGCCCTTCCTGCGGGCGGCCGAGATGGGAGGCGAGCAGCAGGCGTGCGCCGGCATCGAGCACGCGCTGAATACCGGGCAGGGCGGCGCGGATGCGCGCGTCGCTCGCGACCTCGCCGTCCCTGAGCGGGACGTTGAAATCCACGCGCATCAGTATGCGTTTGCGCGCGAGTTCGAAGTCGTCAAGTGTCTTCGGTTTGCTCATTTCCTGGCGATGCCGAACATGGCGGCGGCGGTGTCGATCATGCGGTTGGAAAAACCCCATTCGTTGTCGTACCAGGAACAGACCTTGAGGAGACGCCCTCTGACTTTGGTGAGGCTCGACTCGTAGGTCGAAGAATGCGGGTTGTGGTTGAAGTCAATGGAGACAAGCGGCTCGGTGTTGTAGGCGAGAATGCCCTTCAGCCGACCGTTCGCCGCCTCGCGCATCGCGCGGTGCACGTCCTCGACCGTCACTTCGCGTTCGGTGAGCACCGAGAGATCCACGAAGGAGACGTTCGGCGTCGGCACGCGGATCGCAAAGCCGTCGAGCTTGCCGTCGAGTTCCGGCAGCACGAGCCCGATCGCCTTGGCGGCGCCGGTCGAAGTCGGAATCATGCTCATCGTCGCTGCGCGCGCCCGGCGGAGATCCTTGTGGAACACGTCGAGCAGGTTCTGGTCGTTGGTGAAGGAGTGCACCGTGTTCATGATGCCGCCTTCGATGCCCGCGAGTTGATGCACGATCTGCGCGATCGGCGCGAGGCAATTGGTGGTGCAGGAGCCGTTGGAAACGACCGTGTGTTTTTGGGGATCGAGCACATCGTGGTTCACGCCGTAAACGATCGTCGCATCCACCTTGTCTTTCGCCGGCGCGGACAGCAGCACCTTTTTTGCACCCGCCTTCAGATGCTGTTCGGCCTGCTCGCGTTTGGTGAAAAGCCCCGTGCATTCGAGCACGAGGTCCACACCGAGCTTCTCCCAGGGCAGTTTCGCGGGATCGCGCTCGGCGCACACGCGGATCGGATCGCCGTTGACGACAAGACTGCCGCCCTCGACCCGCACCTCACCCGGGAAACGTCCGTGCACCGAATCGTAGCGAGTGAGATGGGCATTGGTTTCGGCGTCGCCGAGATCGTTCACCGCAACCACTTCGAGGTCGTCGCGCCACTCGCCTTCATAGAGCGCGCGCAGGATGTTGCGGCCGATGCGCCCGTAACCGTTGATTGCGACCTTGATCATTTCCAGTTTCTCCCTACGTCATTACAAAGTGTGCAGCGTCCGTTTCAGCTCGCGGCGGCAGAGATGCTCTCGCGCATGGCCGCGGCGACATGTGCAGGTGTAAAGCCAAGTTCGTCGAAGACTTCCTCGCCCGGCGCGGATTCACCGAAGCGTTCCAGACCGACGATGCGTCCCGCGTCGCCGACGAAGCGGTACCAGGGCATGGTGACACCCGCTTCCACTGCAACGCGGGCGCGGATGGCGCGCGGCAACACCTTGTCCTGCCAAGCTTTGTCCTGGGCAAGAAAGAGTTCGACGCAGGGCATGGAGACGACGCGCGTCGGCGTGCCTTCTCCGGCGAGTGACTTCGCCGCCTCCATCGCGAGCGCGACTTCCGAACCCGTTGCGATGATGAGCGCGGTCGGTGCTTTCTCGGGTTCGTGGAGCACGTAGCCCCCGCGCCGGATTGCCGCGACCTGTTCGTCGCTGCGGTCGTAATGCGGCACCGACTGGCGTGTGAGCGCAAACGCCGTCGGACCGTCGCTCCGCTCGATCGCGTCCTGCCACGCGACCGCCGTTTCGACGTCGTCGGCCGGACGCCACAGTGTGAGATTCGGAATCGCGCGCAGGCTTGCCAGATGCTCGATTGGCTGATGCGTCGGTCCGTCCTCGCCGAGGCCGATCGAATCGTGCGTGTACACGAGGATCGTCGGGTAGCGTCCGAGCGCGGCGAGACGCACGGCGTTGCGTGCGTAATCGGAAAAGGTGAGGAAGGTGCCGCCGTAGGCGATCAGCCCGCCGTGCACGTTCATGCCGTTCAGCGTCGCCGTCATGCCGAACTCGCGCACGCCCCAGTGAAGATAATTGCCTTCGGCTTTGCCGGGCTGAATGACTTGGGCGCCGGGAAACTCGGTATCGTTGGAGGGCGTGAGATCGGCCGAACCGCCGACGAGTTCCGGCAGCACCGGTTGATAGGCGGCGAGTGCGGCGCCGGAAGCCTTCCGTGTCGCCCGTGCCTTGCCTTCGCGCGCGGTCTTCGCGATGTATGTCTTCGCCGTTTCCGCCCATTGGTCGGGCAGTCGTCTGTCGAGCCTGCGGCGCAGTTCGGCGGCAAGTTCGGGATGCTCTTTCTCGTAGGCCTTGAAACGCTCGCGCCACTCGGCTTCGAATTTCGCGCCGCGCTCGCGCGCGTCCCAGCCGGCGTAGATCTCGTCCGGAATCTCGAACGCCGGATATTTCCAATCGAGCGTCTTGCGCGCCGCGGCCACTTCCTCCGCGCCGAGCGCGCTGCCGTGCGTCGCCGCCGTGCCCTGCTTGTCGGGTGCGCCGAAGCCGATGATGGTGCGCGCGAGAATCAGGCTCGGGCGCTTCGTTTCGAGCCGCGCTTCCTTCAGGGCTTGTTTAACGGCTTCCGCGTCGAGTCCGTCGATCGGCCCGATCGTGTGCCAGCCGTAGGCCTGGAAACGCTTCGCGCTGTCGTCGTGGAACCAGCCCTTGACCTCGCCGTCGATCGAAATGCCGTTGTCGTCGTAGATCATGATCAGCTTGCCGAGCCCGAGCGTACCCGCGAGCGAGCTCGCCTCGTGCGACACGCCTTCCATCAGGCAGCCGTCGCCGCAGAAGACATAGGTATGGTGGTTGACGATCTCGTGGCCGGGGCGGTTGAACTGCGAGGCGAGGAGCGCTTCGGCGAGCGCGAGCCCGACGCCGTTCCCGATACCCTGGCCGAGCGGTCCGGTCGTGACCTCGATGCCGGGTGTGTGCCCGTATTCCGGATGCCCGGGCGTGATCGAATGGAGTTGGCGGAAGCGCTTGATCTCTTCCATCGGCAGGTCGTAGCCCGACAGATGCAGCGCCGCGTACTGGAGCATGCAGCCGTGGCCGTTGGAAAGCAGGAAGCGGTCGCGCCCCGGCCACTTCGGGTTCGCCGGGCTGTGGCGCAGAAAGTCGTTGAAGAGCACCTCGGCGATGTCCGCCATGCCCATCGGCATACCGGGATGGCCGGAATCGGCCTTTTGTACGGCATCCATGGCCAAAGCGCGGATGGCATTGGCGAGTTCGCGGCGTGTCGGCATGGGAGACATCCTGATGCAGGACTTTATATTGTCGCCGACTCGAACTTTCACGGCAACCGACCCGCCGGTTGTGCGCAGACGCGGGCCTGTGACGGCGTTTTCTCCCGCAGGCCGGGATAAGCGCAGTGTTCCCGGCGCTTTGGCCGGGCGGGTATGATGCGCGTGACGGCCGGCCGGTCCGTACCGGGGGAATCACCGACAACTCATGCCACTCTCGCCGAATGAAATCCGCGATCGTGCACTGAAGTTCGCCCGCGAGTGGCACGCGGAGCGCCGTGAGCGCGCCGAAGCGCAGACGTTCTGGAACGAGTTCTTCGAAGTCTTCGGCGTCAGTCGCCGGCGCCTCGCGAGCTTCGAGGAACCGGTCAAGCGGGCCCGGCAACGCGCCGGCGGGGATTTGTTCGGTTCCGACGCGAATCGCGACGGCGCCGGATTCATAGACCTGTTCTGGAAAGGCACGCTCATCGCCGAGCACAAGTCGCGAGGCAAGGACCTCGACACCGCCTACGAACAGGCGCTGGATTATTTCGAGGGCCTGAAGGATCGCGATCTGCCGCGCTACGTCATCGTCTCCGACTTCGCCCGCATTCGGCTGTACGATCTCGAAGCGGATACGCAGGACGAAATTGCGCTCGATGACTTGTACAAGCGCATAGACCTGTTCGGCTTCATCGCCGGCTACACCGCGCAGCGCATCAAGGAACAGGATCCCGTCAACGTCAAGGCGGCCGAGCGCATGGGCCGTCTCTACGATCGCTTGCGCGAGAGCGGCTATTCCGATCATCCGCTCAAGGTTCTGCTGGTTCGCCTTCTGTTCTGCCTGTTCGCGGAAGACACGACGCTGTTCGAACCGAAGGGCGCATTCCAGGACTACATCGAAAACAACACCCGCGAGGACGGTTCCGATCTGGGCTCCACGCTCAGCCTGGTATTCCAGACGCTCAACACGCCCGCGGACCGCCGCCAGAAAAATCTGGACGAACGCCTTGCCGGTCTGCCTTACGTCAACGGCAAGCTGTTCGAGGAAACGCTGCCGATCGCGGCCTTCACCGGCGCGATGCGCTCGGCGCTGCTCGATTGCTGCGCGCTCGACTGGGGCCGCATCAGCCCGGCGATTTTCGGCGCGCTGTTCCAGAGCGTCATGGACAAGGACGCGCGCCGCCATCTCGGCGCGCACTACACCAGCGAACGCAACATCCTCAAGCTCATCAAGCCGCTGTTCCTCGACGAACTGCGCGCGGAATTCGAGAAGTCGAAGCGCAGCAAGAACCGGCTCTTCGAACTGCACAAGAAACTTGCCGCCCTGAACTTTCTCGATCCCGCCTGCGGCTGCGGCAATTTTCTCGTCATCGCCTATCGCGAACTGCGCCTGCTGGAACTGGACATCCTCAAGGCCGAACGCGAAAACGAACAGCAGACCGCCGACGTCGCCCAGTTCGTCACCGTCAACGTGGACCAGTTCTACGGCATCGAACTGGAAGAGTTCCCCGCGCAGATCGCCCAAGTCGCCTTGTGGCTGACCGACCACCAGATGAATCTCCGGGTGTCGCAGCA
>JBOIBN010000042.1:0-21387 GCA_050739575.1 Gammaproteobacteria bacterium | reverse complement strand
ACCAACCCGCGGATATCAGCATGATCCACCGTCGGCGTTATTGGCCGGGCCACTGCCAGACCCTCTCTACAGGAAGACCGCCATGAAATAGCTTGTGCCCACTTGACAATGGAAGTCATATCAACGCTCCTGGTCCGTCGGCCGCATCAGGATCTCGTTGATGTTGACGTGGTCGGGCTGTTCGACACAGAAGATGATCGCGTTGGCGACGTCGGCACTTTGCAATTGACGCATTGAATTAGCCCACGCGTTGAGAGCTTGCTGCGTGGTAGGGTCGGCAATGTGTTCGCGCAGCTCGGTCTCGACAATGCCGGGTTCGATCACCGTCACGCGAATGTTGTCTTTATAAACTTCCTTGCGCAGCGCTTCGGAAAACCTGACTACGCCGAATTTAGTCGCAGCATACCCGGCGGCGTTTGCCGCTGCGAGGCGACCTGCGGTCGAGGTGACGTTGACGATGTGACCACTGCGGCGGCGGCGCATACCCGGCAACGCCGCTTGCGTGGCCGCGATTAACCCGAGCATATTGAGTTCAAGCATGTGCCGCCAGCGGCCGAGATCGGCGCTGTCGACCGGCTCCAGATACATTACGCCGGCATTGTTGATCAGGATATCGAGGCGGCCAAAGCGAGCCTCGGTTTCGGCGACCGCACGCCGGGCTTGTTCTTCCTCGGCAAAGTCGGCGATCACCACCTGTGCTTCACCGCCTTTTGCGCTGATACGCGCGGCTAGCGCCTCGAGGCGATCGCGGCGACGCGCCGCCACCGCAACCCGCGCGCCGCGCGCGGCCAAGGCCAGCGCGGTGGCTTCGCCGATTCCGGATGACGCGCCGCTTACCAAGGCCACGTGTCTTTCGAGTCGTCCGTTCATCGGTATCTCCTGTCCGAGATGAGGCGCGTATGTACTATACGCGCGCCGAATCGCCGCACCGTAAGGATCGACGGACGTCGGGACATCAGCGGGAGTTCTTCGTGAGCAGGCCTTGCAAATGACACGCAGGCCAAGTGCGTGGTTTGGTCGTAATGTATTCTCATCATTTCGGCAGTCCCCGCCGGAATGACGAACGGCTTGCGGCTACTTGACCAGATCCGCCGACAGCGTGAGGTGCACAGGCACCTCGTCGCTGATCATCGGCACGTAGTTGCTCATGCCAAAATCTGAACGCTTGAGCACAGCATCGGCTTCGAAACCCGCAGTTTGCGAGTTAATCATCTTGTTCTCGCCGATCTTGTTGATGCGCGTGTGCAAGGTCACCGGTTGGGTGACGCCGTGCGCGGTCAGGTTGCCGGCGATGTCCAGCGTGTCGGTACTGGTCTTGGTTACTTTGACGCTCTTGAAGGTGACGTCCGGAAACTTTATGGCGTCGAAGAAATCCGCACTCTTCAAGTGCTCGTCCAGTTTTTCCGTGCCGGTGTGCAACCCGGCCAGCGGCATGGTCACATTGACCGAAGACTTGCTCCAGTCGGCCTGATCTACGACCAGCGTGCCCTTGATCTGCTCAAGCTGCACAAGCGGGTTGGAAAAGCCGAAATGGTTGAACGTGAATGACACCCGGGTGTGGGCCGGGTCAACGGCGAAGGTCTGCGGCATAAACGGTTTTCTCTTTGTGGAGTGAATCCGAGCATAATACAGGACGCAAGCTGGTGGGTAAAGCACCGGTGAAACCCCTGCCGTATCGTCAACGGGAACGACATAATGCGGAAAATCTCGCAGAGGTGGCTCCGCTTTTTCGGACACGAACCTATGTACAAAAGTTGCTCTGTTGTTGGCCATTCGAGTGGCATTCGTGTCTGACCTTACAAATTACACGCAGGCTAAAGGTAAAGCCCGACCCGAAGTATATTGATTTGTATGGGTTCCCATTGATGCCCGAACGGGCGGGCAGGGATCACGAAGGATGCTACGCTGCGCGCTCATGACAGCCGATTCTCCTCCCGCACTCCGCACGCTGCCCCGCAAGCTGGGCCTCACGACCGGTATGGCGGTGGTGGTGGGCGTCATCATCGGCAGCGGCATCTTCCGGGTGCCCTCGCCGATCGCCGCCGAGGCCGGCAACCTCACCGGCATCGCGCTGGTGTGGATATTGGGTGGCTTGGTGGCGCTGTTCGGCGCACTGTCCATCGCCGAACTCGCCGCCATGTATCCGCACGCGGGCGGCCCCTACGTGTATCTGCGCGAAGCCTACGGACGCCCGCTCGCGTTTCTGTTCGGCTGGATGTGGCTCTTGACCACGCCGATCTCCTGGGCCGCGCAAAGCCTCATCTTCGCCGAATACCTCGGCTTCTTCGTGCCGCTTTCCAGCGCGGCGGAACATTTGATCGCCGCGGTACTAATCGTGATTGTCGCCGCGGCGAACATCCGTTCGGTAAAGCTCGGCGCCGTAATCCAGAACCTCTCGACGGGCGCGAAGGTCGTTGCGATCGTCGGGTTAAGCGCGGCAATTTTCTTCCTCGCGCCGGGCGGCGCAGCGAATCCCTTGCACGCCGAACACTGGGGCGTCGCAAAATGGTCGGGCATCGGCATCGGCCTGGTCGCGGCGCTCTGGGCCTACGACGGCTGGGAAAACCTGACCACGCTCTCCGGCGAGGTGCGCAATCCGCAACGCAATCTGCCGCTCGCGCTGATCGGCGGCGTGATCGTGGTCATCGTCGTGTATCTGCTGATTAATACAGCGTACCTGCGCGCGCTGCCGCTGCCGCAACTGGCGGCGTCCAAATCCGTCGCCGCGGATTCCGCCGTCGTGGTGCTCGGACACGCCGGCGCGTCGCTCGTCGGCGCGCTGGTGATGCTTTCGGTATTCGGCACGCTCAACGGCAGCATCCTCTCCAGCCCGCGCGTCTTCTACGCGATGGCCGAGGACGGTCTGTTCTTTCGCATCGTCGGGCGCGTGCACTCGAAATACGAAACGCCCCACGTCGCGATTGCCTTCATCGTGGTGCTCGCCGTCATTTACGTATTGCTGCGTGACTTCATGCAGCTCGCCGAAGCCTACGTGCTCGGCATCTGGCCGTTTCTCGCGCTGGCGGTAATCGGTCTGTTCATTTTGAGAAGGAAACGCCCGGACTTCCCGCGCACCTACCGCGCGCTCGGCTATCCGGTGGTACCCGCATTGTTCGTGCTCGCAACCTTCGTGGTAGTCGCCAACTCGCTTTATCAACAGCCCTGGTCCACCGGCGCGAGCATCCTCATCACCCTCGCCGGCATACCGATCTACTTCCTGTGGATCTGGTGGCGGAGGCGAAGCAAGTTACGACCGTGACGGGTTCGCTGTCCATATTACACGGTGTGACAAGCTAGTCCCCTCTAAAGACAGCCATTGATCAGTCCATCAGTGGGAGAAGCAAATTTAATTCGTTTGCGATTTCCGGTTCGGCAAAACGCCCAGGCTTTTTGCAATCAACGCCAGCAACGCCGCAATACTCAGCCAGGCAAACCAGTTGCCTAATCGCGAGTAAATCGTCCGTACACCTTTTGTCGGCACCGCTGAGATCATCGTGGGGTCCGTAGTCCGGTAGTAGTCCACCGCAGCCAGGCGGCGGCCTTGGTAATCGAACGCCGCCGACAGTCCGCCGCTGGTCGCGCGAACCAGATTGAAGCCTTGCTCGATGCCCCGGAAACTCGCCATCCGGGTATGCCACGGGTCTATCGCCCGCCAATCGTTGGACGGATCGAGCACGATATCCGCACCCAGCGTCCCCGCCTGCGCCAGCAACTGCGGGAAATCCCCGTCGAAGCAAATAATTGCACTCAACCGGCCGTAAGGTGTGTCCGACTCGCGCAGCTTGCCGTTGCCGCGTACCTGCAGGGTCGTGTTCGGCCCCGGCACCGGGTGAACCTTGTCATACGTCCATGCCACCTGCCCATTCGGTTCGATTAGCACGAACTTGTTTTCATATGGGGGCTTCTTGCCTATGTCCAACACACCTAAAGCCATGCCGAGATAGGCATGATATTTCGTCGCCAACGCACTGCCGCGTGCAATGAATGCCGCCTCATTCCGTTGCAGTACCAGCGCATTAGTTTCGCCCCAGAATACGATTTTCGCGCCTGCCTTCATTTCCCGTGCCGCCCGCGACAGCAGGTTGTTGTTGGTAGCTGTTGTCCAGCGTAGGATTGCTGCCCTGTCGGTGCTCGTGGATTCGTTGCGAAGCATCCGATAAAACATGGCATCGCTGGGTATCGGCGTCACTTCCATCTTGGCGAGCGTCGCCACCCGCACCGTCGGTGCAGACGGCGGAGCGAACGCCAGACGGGCACCGCCCAGAAGGAATACCATTGCTATGACCCCGGCGCATAAGAGGGCGTCCGCGCGGATACGCATGGAGGCGAATCCTTCTTCCCAGGCCCGATTGCTGACGGCGGCGAACCAGCCGATCAGGAAAGTGATTCCCCACAGGCCCGTCACCGAAAGTAACTGGAGCAAAGCCAAATTGCCGTATTGGGAATAGGCGATGGATCCCCAGCTTCCATAAGGTCCGCGCGAAAAGAGGTATTCGACGGCGACCCAAGTGGTCGGGAATACCAAAGTTGACGCAAGTCCGCTGAGCCGCGGTGCCAGCAAACGGTCCAAGAGGTACGGCATGACCCCCAGAATTCCGACCAAGATCAGAAAGAGGCAATAGAAAATACCCGGGATCGGCACCATGCCTCGAAACTGGAATGCAAAAACCGCCGCCAACACGACGAAAGCAATCGGCAATCCAACCAGCGCCCGTTGCCGACGCACGAATCGCAACAGGAATACCGGCGCGAGCCATGCCGCGAGAGCGATGGTGTCGGCCCCATTTGCAAACAGCATCAACGCGGCGCCGAGCGCCAGCCAAAACCAGGACCAAAGGTCGGTGCGCGGCTGCCTACTCACTGAATGAGTCAATCCATCAACTTGCGACTTTTCCATGACGATTTGCCTCGTTGGTTGCCGCCCCTGGTGGGATTATCAGATTATCCACGGCGTTGTCGATGACCCGCTTGATCAATGTATTTCTCCGCGCCCAGGGAAACGTGGGACGCTGAATCAGCAGCGAGATGATGCCGTGAATCGCTGCCCATAGTGCTTGGCTGACCAGTTCCGTGTCCCCACCACGAAAGCGCCGTTCTTTCTTACAGCGCGCCACCACGTCTCGTAGCACCACAAATGTCGGATGTACCGCATAAGGTTATTTGGTCTTTGGCGCGGCAATCAGGAAAGCAATGCGATAGTCGCTGGGATGGTCCAGTCCGAATTCTACGTAAGCCCGCATCCCTTTCTTGAGCAGCTTGATGGGATCCGTCCGATCCGGCCCGTTCCCCACCTTCTCGAGGTTTTTGTGCAAACGGGCAAAAGACTCGTCTACCAGATTCCTGAATAGAGCCTCCTTGTTTTCGAAATGAACATAGAGGTTGCCCGGTGAATATCCGATACTTTGGGCGAGCTTGCGCATCGAAAAGGCCTCGTAGCCGTCGCGCACGACGATCTCCCGCGCGGCATCCAGGATGACCCGGCGCAGCTCTTGCTTGCGTCGTTCCCGATGATTGATGATGGGTGCTCTTTATGAACGCTGTTCACTATAATGGACAGTGTTCATTTGTCAAGCAGAAAATGGAAATATACAGGCCCGCATAAGCGTAGCGTTGCAGGGGCCCGCAAAAATGCGGGCGATCATCGCGAAGTCCTTTAGGTCGCGGCCGGCGCTTGGCCGCGATTCCGCGGATCGTGGTCCGGATCGATATAGGTCAAGCCGAGCGGGCCAATGGCGGTGACCTGGGTGATGTATTCGCCCGACTTCGCCCAATGGAAGTGCGGCTGACGACCCGGCAAGATAATCACGCTGCCCGGGGCGTAGGCCGTCAGCTTGCTCTCATCGAACTCTTCCCCAAGGCCGATGTAGAAGACACCCGAAAGCACCGTGTAGATGCGGTCTTCCGGATGTTTGTGCGGCATCATTTTTACGCCGGCCGGCAGCTTGACGCGGATCACGTAGGGACCGGGCTTCGTCGGGTCGCCGACCAGGATCGCCAGACGAGCCAGCGGCGGGAAGGCTGGGAATGACGCCCACTGCACGTCCTCGGAATGGATGGCGCGGAACCGCTCCTGGTCCGGCTGGTGAGCGGGAGGCAGTCGCTGGTTTGATTAATCGTTGACATACGCGACATGGCGATCCTCCTGCTGAGAACTCGGGCTGCGTGGGGAACGACCGCTGGAGCCGAGAGTTCCCCTCGGCGGTGAGGTGTGAACTCGTCTCCGAAAGTATACTGCCCATGTATTGCCGGTGGCAGCATGAGCCGGCCACATTTTCACGCTTGCAAGAAAGTCAAGCCGATCCGGGTGACGGGTCCGGATGGCCGGGCTAATCTTCCGGCCGGGGAATACCGCTCGGCACGCTCCTCGGCTACCGGCCTGAGGTCGAAAGCTGATTTATTGATTTGTTGAATAGCCGCGAGTATTATCAAAATCATAAAAATGGCCTGCAGTGCCCGATCAATCAGTTTGAGCTATCCCTCTTTTCCCCTTTTCCGATAGGAGGAACCCGCCATGCCCTTCTTTCCACATCAAGCCGCTAACAGCTGTCTTCGGCGCGCACGTCGCCTGCTCAACGTAGCCAGAACGCAAGGAACTGGGTCAAGAGCTCGGGATGACTTACGTCGGATGGCACTAGTTATGGGTGTAACAGCAATAGATTCCTACATGCATGGAATAATCTATCGGCGCTTATCCGATGTGCGATGGAAAAAGGCGTTGCCCAAGGCTTTGCGCACGTTGCAAATATCGTTTGAA
This sequence comes from Gammaproteobacteria bacterium, assembly GCA_050739575.1. Taxonomy (GTDB): domain Bacteria; phylum Pseudomonadota; class Gammaproteobacteria; order JAKDMP01; family JAKDMP01; genus JBOIBN01. The sequence continues at coordinate 14,633 of JBOIBN010000042.1, read as the reverse complement.
GACTTTGCTGCTCTGGCAGACGCGTCGATTGACGCTCAAAGAGAAGGGCGAAGAAGCAGACCGTGGGTGCAGGTAAAGAACGTTGTCCATTCTGTGTTGCTAACACAAACTTTCCAATCCTTTGAGCAAATAGGACGGGCCTTCGCGCTTTCAGGAATCGAAAAGGGATGGGCGAAAGTGTCCGATGAGATTGGAGAGCCTGCTCAGACCATCAAAAACCGTCTTAACCCGCTCGTTCATCGTAGAAATCAAATCGTCCATGAAGGTGATATGGCTCGAATGTCCCGACCACAAAAACTCAGCTTTAATTCGATCGACAAAGCGGCCGTAGCGGATGATCTAGACTGGATTGAAAAGCTTCTCACAGGTATTCAAGCCGTAGTAGATGCGGAGCAGTAAATGCTACCCGACAAGTCGGTAAACCGGACGATTGACCACTCCTTCCCTTTGCCGACACTACGGACAGTCGTCGCCAAACGCCAATTTAACTATGCGTTAGAGATCATAGGAGGACACCATGGCATATGAGGCCGCAGTAATCCCTGTGATGATTGCTTCCCCGGGAGACGTATACGAGGAGCGCGAAATCGTCCGGGAGGTAGTCCATTCATGGAACTACATCAATTCGTTAAAGAGCAAGGTGGTCCTTATGCCCGCCGGTTGGGAGACGCACTCGTCGCCTGAACTAGGCTCTAGAGCGCAAGAGCTAATCAATAGTCGTGTTCTGAAAGACTGCGACTTGCTAATTGGCGTCTTCTGGACTCGCTTAGGAACGCCCACCGGAAAATCAGAGAGTGGCACCGTGGAAGAAATCGAGGAGCACATCAAAGTGGGAAAGCCGGCGATGATCTACTTCTCGTCGAAACCTGTTGCTCCACAGAGCATCAATCAAGAGCAGTTTAGCTCTCTCCAGGTGTTCAAAGGCCGGTGCAAGCAACTCGGTCTTGTCGAGGAGTTCGATAACACAATTGAGTTTAAGGAAAAGGTGGGACGTCAGTTGCAACTGTGCCTTCACAACAATCCGTATATTCAAAGTCTATTTCCGAAGCCAGACGCTGCGGTAGGCACGCAAGACCAGTCGGTTCAAATCAGCGACGTTCGGTTGTCGGGACCGCGAATGTCTAAAGAGGCGGCGGTTCTCCTCAAAGCGGCTTCGAAGGAGGAGCATGGGACCATCCTGAAGATGGCAGTTATCGGAGGGCGCTTTATTCAGGCTGGGGGTATGTCATTTGGCGGGCAAGGTGGGCGAGACAGCGCGAAGTGGGAACATGCCCTAAATGAGCTCTTAGCGCTCAATCTCGTCGTCGCTCGAGGTTACAAAGATGAAGTCTTTGAGCTTTCCCTTGAAGGCTGGGCAGTGGCAGATAGAATTCCAAATGATCTTTAACATTACGTTCGAGGAGGCGCCCCATCTGTCGGCCGCGCACCCCTCAACTTGATCGATAGGGGCAGACTCAGTTGAAAGCGCATGCTGGAGCTTTAATCATTATCTGAGCGCAGCAGTTTTTATTAGCGGCGTTCGAGTTTCATCGGGACGCCGTGACGCGGCCGCAGAGTGATCGCCGATTGCAGCAGCACTTCTGGTTCGGGCGTCGGTACCAAACGCCAGTGGCGTGCCAGTGACCACCCTCTCTCATAGGGCATCTGGAAAAGACTATTCGGCCCCGCCTGGCGTAGAATTGGCGGGCAGGCCAACCAAGTCTAACTCCGTTGATCCCCGAGCAATAACAGTTAGGAGGGCTCCGATGAAATTCCATATAATTTGTCTTCTAATTCTGATTGTTCTGGCTGGATGTGCAACTTCGAGTCTTCGCGCTCCATTACCATCTTACCCAGGGAATGATGCTGCCACGCTCTATGTCGCAAGACCGCCGGGGGTTAATGGTGCAGCAGCACCCATCCATATCGTGCTCGATGGTACGCTCCTTGGTGTAATTGGCACGGGCGAGTATTGGAGACTCACCCTTAAACCTGGCAAGCATACGCTCGGTACTTGGACGGGCGAGCACGAAATAATTCTTGAACCGAATAAAGTCACGTGCTATTCCACGGGCTATGCACTAACGAATAGCAGCACTTGGGTACATCTTGCTGAGGAATGCCCGCCTCCAACGAACTGGAAGCTCGCGGCCGAATCAGGAAGTTCACAATAAGAATGAGGGCTTCGGCACGAAGCTCTAGTGGCGTGCCAGCGTAGTGAGAACCAGGACCGCTTCGGTTATCGCGAAGCCGGCGCTGATGCACACGCGCGGGCCGCGCCGATTTGCCGTGCAGCTGAGTTTGTCGTCAGGCCTCAATGCCCATGCCTGTCGTTCAGTCTCGGCACCTACCGGACTGTGCTGCCGGGCTGATCATCCTGCGGCGTACACTGATACACACGAAGACACTGAGAGGTTCACATGAAGAGGTATCTTGCAGTTTTTACCGGTGCTCCCAGCGCGATGGTCCGGTGGGAAGCGCTCCCCGAGAGCGAGCGCAAACAGAAGCAAGCTCAAGGCGTGGCGGCATGGAAGAAGTGGGTTACCGACAACGAGGCGGCCATAGTTGAAATGGGTGGTCCGCTCAGTCGTACCAAGCGGGTGTCCGCCGGTGGGATTGCGGACATTCGCAACAATCTCGGCGCCTTCACCATCGTCCAGGCGGAGTCTCAGGAAACCGCGGCGAAGCTGTTCTTGAATCACCCTCACTTCACAATCTTTCCGGGAGAAGGAGTGGAAGTGATGGAGGTGCTTCCCATTCCGGCAGGGTAAGAGCACGAGACTAAGCCTGACCCATCGCTATTCTTTCCATGTGCAACTCATACCGACAACCAGGAGCTTCCACAGCATGAAGAGCTTGCTTGGCCGTTTGTTTACGCGGGAGCCTCGTCGCTTCACCGTCTTCGAAACGATCCTTTGGTGGGAACGACGACGGGTGCCTTACAACCTTTTGGTCGGAGCGGCAGGCGTAATTTCGACTGCATCGGCCGTTCTGACCGCAGTATTCACGAAGTCGGCCTGCGGGTTGCCGGATCCGCCGCTTTCCGCCCTGTTCAGCATCGTGACGTATGCGATAGCGGCCAACGTGTTATATACGGGCGGATGGATTGCCGAACTCGTTTTACGCAGGCGGATTGAAACCAACGAGTTTGCCAGGTGGGGCTTCATTTTTGGGACCTTGTTCTCGATCGTGATCACATTGGCTCCTACGTTAACCGTGCCCGTTGGCTGTGCGCTATTCGGCAGCGGAGCGCAAGGCTGAATGAAAAGCGTCGTTTTTAGTGAAAACGTCGCGAGCGAAGGCAGGGTGGTCGCGGCCGGAGCGCAGTAACCGGAGTTTACGCAGCAGTAAATGAGGATTACGAGCACCGCCCTCGGCCAAGATGCCGAGGGCAGCAGTTTTCACGGGCGACGTTCGAGTTTCATCGGGATGCCGTGACGCGGACGGAGCGTGATCGCCGTTTGCAGCTCGACTTCCGGCCCGGGCGGCGGGACAAAGCGCCAGTGCCGGGCCAACGTTGCAAGGACGAGCACCACCTCGGTCATCGCGAAGCCGGCGCCGATGCACACGCGTGAGCCACCGCCGAACGGGAAGTAGGCTTGGCGGGCACAGGGCGGCAATTCCTTCGCGAAACGCTCGGGGCGGAATTCCTCCGGCTGCTCGAAATAGCGTGCGTCGTGGTGCAGGTACAACTGCATCATCATGATCTGGCTGTGGCGGCGGATGCGGTAGCCGCCGAGCGTGAAGGGCTTGCGGTTTTCCCGGCCGATGCCCCAACTGGGCGGATACAGCCGCATCGCTTCCTGCACCACTTGGCGCGTCCATTCGAGACGGTTGAGGTCGTCGTATCCCGGTGCCTCGCCGGGCGCGAGTGCGGCGTCGAGTTCGGCGTGGAGTTTGCGTTCCGCTTCCGGGTTTCTGCCGAGGCAGTAGAGGCTCCACGTGATCGCGAGAGCAGTCGTTTCGTGGCCGGCGATCAGGAACGCCATGAGGTTGTCGCGCACATCGCTCTCGGTAAAGTTGCTTTCCGGGTTCCCTGCGAGGCTTAGCATCTCGCCGAGCAGGTCGTCGCCGGATTCGTAGCGGCGGGCGGTGGTAATCGTTTCCACTTCGGCGCGGAGCCGGCGCACGGCGCGGTGCAACGGCAGGTTGCGCGGCAACGGCCAGCGGAGCGGCAGCATTATGCCGCGCTCCATCGCGCCAGCGAAGGCATCCATCGCTTCGGTGAGCGCGCCGCCGATTGCCGCGATTGAGCGTTCGTCGAGCTTGGCGCCGAAGAAGCAGCGGGCGGCGATGCGCAGCGCCAGCCGTGAGATATCCGGGTGGATGTCCCGCGTCTCGCCGTCCGTCCACTCGTGTATCTGTGCGAGCGTTTCCTTGCGCATGATTTCGGCGTAGGCTTGCAGGCGCTCGCGCCGGAACATCGGCTTGATGTGCCGACGGGCGTTCCGCCAGTGCTCGCCCTCGTCGGTGGGCAGGCCGCGGCCGAACATCACGCCGAGCTGACGCAGGCCCCAGGCCTTGCCCATGATGTTCTGTTCGTCCTTGAGGATTTCGCCGATCAGTCCGGCGTCGTTGATCAGGCATACGCGAAACGGGCCGATGCGCACCGCGGCGAGCGGGCGGTATTCGCGCAGCTTCTCGAAGAAGCCGGTTGGGTCACGACGCACGGCGCCGGCAACGCCGATTATCGGATTGCCGCGCGGGCCCGGCGGTCGCCGCACCTTCATTGTGCCGCTATTTTAGCGTCACGACTTCTTCGGCCAGGGTCGGATGGATGGCGATCGTCTCGTCGAAGTCGCGCTTGGTTGCGCCCATGCGGATCGCGACTGCAAAACCCTGAAGTAGTTCGTCGGCGCCGTCACCGATGACGTGCAGTCCGATCACGCGTTCTTCCTGACCGCAGGTGACGAGCTTGATCGCGCCTTCGCGTTTCTGCGGCGTAAGCGCCGAGGCAAGCGGGGTGAACCGGCTGGTGTAAACCCGCACCGCATCGCCGTGACGCGCACGAGCCTCGGCTTCGACGAGCCCGACGCTGGCGACCGGCGGATGGCTGAACACTACGGTCGGCACGTACTCGTAGTCGAGATGCCGTTTGGGCATGCCGCCGAAGAGCCGGTCGGCGAGATGCCGTCCGGCGGCGATGGCGACGGGCGTGAGCGCATGATCACGTCCGGTGACGTCGCCGATCGCATAGATGTGGCCGACGCTGGTGGTCTGGAAGCGGTCCACCATGATCGCGCCGATTTTGTCGGTAGCGACATCGGCCGCTTCCAGCGCAAGGCCGGCCGTGAGCGGCATGCGCCCGGTGGCCGCGATCACCGTATCGTAGTTGTGCCATTCTCCGTCGCCGGTCGCGAGTCGGAAGTCGTCCCCTTCGCGTTCGAGCGCCGTGACTTCGGCGCGGTCCAAGCAGATGCCGTCGTCTTCCATCGCCTGCGTCATCACCTCGCGGATGAATGGGTCGAAGTACGCGAGTATCTGGCGTCCGCCGAGATAGATATCGACGCGACTGCCGAGCGCGGCGAAAATGCCGCCGAACTCGGCCGCGATGTAACCCGCGCCGATCAGGGCGACGCGTTCGGGGCGCCGGTCGAGCTTGAAGAAATCGTTGGAGTTCAGCGCCAGTTCGCCGCCCGGTATCGTGAGCGCTCGCGGATGAGCACCGGTTGCGATCAGGATGTGTTCGGCGCGCATTTTTTGTTTGCCGGCGGCGAGCGTGTGTGCGTCTTCGAAGCGCGCGTGTTCGCGCATGAGCTTAACGCCGCTTTTGGCAAGACCCTCCGCGTAGCGCCCGTTGAGATATTCGATGTAGCGGTCGCGCGCCGCGCGCAACTCGCCGAAGTCGTGGCGGGCTTCAACCGGCTCGAAGCCGTAGCCCTCGGCATTGCGCAGCCGCTCCGCCGTGTGCGCCGCGAGCCAGGAGAGTTTTTTTGGCACGCAGCCGCGGTTGACGCAGGTGCCGCCCAGGCGGTCCGGTTCGAAGAGCACGACCTTCGCGCCGTAGGAGGCTGTGCGGTTGGCCGCGGCGACGCCGCCGCTGCCGCCGCCGATCACCGCAAAATCGAACCCGTCTTCGGCCATGTCGAAATCTCCGGTTCCATCATTTTCAACGCTTACAATACATTGTCCTTACAGACGGTCGGTCCATGCACAACGCCAGGCTCCCCGCCGATGTCGCCGAGACGGTCGCGCGCGCGCTGGCCGAGGATGTCGGCGCGGGCGACGTGACCGCCGCGCTCATCCCGGCGGATGAGACGGCGCAAGCCCGCATCGTCGCGCGCGAACCGGGCGTGCTGTGCGGCGCCGCTTGGGCCGAAGAGACATTCCGTCAAATCGCACCGAACGTGCGCGCGAACTGGTACAAGCACGATGGCGACGATCTCGCGCCCGACGCTGTACTGTGCACCCTCGCCGGTCCCGCCCGCGGCATTCTCACCGCGGAGCGCACCGCGCTCAATTTTCTGCAAACGCTTTCCGGCACCGCGACGACGGCACGCCGTTATGCCGACGCGGTGGCCGGTACCGGCGCGACCGTCATCGACACGCGCAAGACGCTCCCGGGTTTGCGCAGCGCGCAGAAATATGCGGTCGCCGTCGGCGGTTGCGGCAATCATCGCATGGGTCTCTACGACTTCATCCTGATCAAGGAAAATCATATCGCCGCCGCCGGCGGTGTCGCCGCCGCGCTCGCCGCTGCGCGCGCGCAGGATGCCGGCGTGCCGATCGAAATCGAAGTCGAGACGCTCGCGCAACTCGAAGAGGCGCTCGCATCCGGCGCCGGGTATGTGCTGCTTGATAATTTCGATCTCGCCGGGCTGCGCGAGGCCGTGCGGATCAACGCGGGTCGTGCGAAACTCGAAGCCTCCGGCAACGTGGACTTCGCGCGCCTGCGCGAGATCGCCGAAACCGGCGTGGATACCATCTCCGTCGGCGCGCTCACCAAGCACGTGCGCGCGCTCGACCTATCGCTGCGCTTCGAGCGTTGACCAAATGCGATGCTATAATCCATTCGTTTATGTGAATAGATACAACAAATGAAGCAATCCTTAGGCCTTATGCTGACTCTATGCGCGGTGGTCACGCTAGCCGCTTGCACGACGCAACCCGCCATGTTGCCGTCAGACATAGATGCCCTTCACAGCGGCAAGCTGGTGATCGAACAGCCGGCACAAAAAGTCGAGGTGCTGACTGCCGGGGAGATGGTACAGATGACACACGTGGGCCTTGCTACCTCTTTTGCCATGGGGATCTTCGCGGGAATGAATGAGATGGCAGCGGCGGAGAGTACATGGGCACAAGAACGCAAAGAAGCGTTGAAAGCCCTGCAGCCCTATGTTAAGACGATGAATAATCTCGCGCTTTCCGAAGACTTTTACACTCTGGGGAAAAGCGTTGGGGCTGCGGTGCCCTGGTTGAGATCGAGTGGCAGCCAAGTGATACTCGCGAACGGATCGCACGGATTGGACCACAATCAAATGAGACAAGCGACGAAGAGGAGTGGCTTGAACGCTGTTGCTTTCGTGATGCCGAAAATTGTGTTTTTGCCGAGCCTGAAAGCGCTTTATGTGATCGGAGACATTCAGGTATATGTTCAAGGTCAAAAAAGGGTGCTTTTTCTGAGTGGAGGCGCCTTGATAGCCGGTTCGAAACTCGCCGCGACGGCGCCGACGCCAGGTACAAGTGCTACCAAAGCCATCGCCGGGAGCGACACCAGCGATGCGATAGAAGCACGGGCGAATCTGTGGTTTGCAAACGATGGCGCCAGATTCAAGCAAGGTTTGGATCATGCCACGGCGGTGTTTTCTGTGAAGCTTAAGGATTACCTCACGGGAATTCGCGCAACCTCAAATCCATACAAATACTAGGGCGATTTCGTCTTTCCAATGGGTCTTTTCGCGTGAGCTTGATGGCATTCGCCACCGATATTCCGGCGCGGCTCGATCGTCCGTGCTGGCCGGGCTTCCATACGCTCCTGATCGCGGCGCTCGGCGCAGCCTTCCTCGCCGTGAACGCCGAGCGCCGCTCGCTGGAATCCGTCGCCGCGCCGCTTTCACTTGCGCGGTAACGCCTGACATTTTTCACCGCAAAGTACGCGGGGCGCGCAGCGATGAAGCCTGAATATTAAGGAACCTCTGATTAAATCAGAGGTTCCTTAAAAGACGCTTGTCTCGATCTTCCGACACGACGTGTATTCGTGTATTCGCCGCGCCGGACAAGCCGGATATCAGTTGCTTCCGACCTTGATGTTGTTGACTACGCGCACGACGCCGTCGGTGTTCTGTGCGGTTTGACCGGCCAGATCGCGCGTGGCCGCGGTGTCCACGGTTCCCGTCAGCGTAACCACGCCCTGGTTGGTGGTGACGTGAATATGAAAGCTGCTGAGCCCGGTGTTCGCGGCTATCTTCGTCTTGATCTTGGTCGTAATCGTGGTGTCGCTTGCCGCCGCGGCGATCCCGTGGCCCACTTCCGAAGCGCCGTGGCCGATCTGACCGGAAGGCGTATTGGGGTTGCTGCTGCAGGCGGCCAGGGCGAAGCCGGCTGCTACGAAGGCGGCGCCGAGAAGGCCGGTGCGGATCATCTTGTTCATGAAATCTCCTGATTGCGGTGGGGCGAATGCCTGTCGGCTCTCGCGTTCGGACATAATTCTAGCTTCTTTTTGTCCAAGGCGCGGACGCGGCCTTGGCCGGATGCTCAGTCCTTCGGCGTCTGTTCGAGCGTGACCGCGGCGGCGTGAATGACGGCGGCGATGCGCACGGCGCTTTGTACCGCCTGGGCGCCGAGACCGTGCTGGCGCAGCGTCTTCTCGTGCGAGTCCATACAGGCTCCGCAGCCGTTGATCGCGGAGACCGCGAGCGAGGCAAGTTCGAAAGTCGTCTTGTCGCAGCCCGGCCTTCCCATCACGTTCATGCGCAGGCCCGCGCGGAGCGTGCCATATTCTTCATCGCTTACCGAATGGGTGTAGCGGTAATAGACATTGTTCATGCCCATGATGGCGGCCGCCGCGCGCGCGCCGTCGAGTTCTTCCGTGCCCGCGTGTCCGGAAGCCAACTCCGCGACGGCCTCGGTGAGCGGCCGGTAGCGCGAAGCGATCGCCGAGGCGAGCGCGACGAGCGCAATCTGCTTTTGCGAAAGACCGGGTGCGCCGCCTTCGCTCAACACGGAGTCCAGGTTCAGGCGCAGATCCTTGGCGTAATCGGGCAGCTTGTCTTTCAGTTGTTCGAGATTCATTACGTTCTCCATGGGGAAATCCTTGGCCCGGGGTGAGGGGCGTTGCGCCGAAGCGTTTTTCACCCTCACCCCAACCCTCTCCCATCGAGGGAGAGGGCGCAGAACTGCTTACGCGGCCTTGAGCGTCTTTTCGCCTTGCGTCCAGTTGCAGGGGCAGAGTTCGTCGGTCTGCAGCGCATCGAGCACGCGCAGTACTTCGTTAGGATTGCGTCCGACGCTGCCTTCGGTCACGTACACGAAGCGGATTATGCCCTCGGGATCCACCAGGAACGTGGCGCGGCGCGCGACGCCTTCGGCATCGAGGATGCCGAGTGCGCGGGTGAGATCCTTGTTGATGTCGGCCAGCATTGGGAAGGGGAGATTGCGCAGATCCTTGTGATCGCGGCGCCAGGCGAGATGCACGAACTCGCTGTCGGTGCTGGCGGCGAGAATCCGGCAGTCCCGGTCGCGGAACTGCTTGTCGAGATCGGCGAAGCCCTTGATCTCGGTCGGGCATACGAAGGTGAAGTCCTTGGGATAGAAGAACACGAGCTGCCATTTGCCCCGATGGGTGGCATCGGTAATCTCGGTAAAGGCGGTGTCGAGTTTGTCGATCGCGACGGTCGCCTTGAGTGCGAACTCGGGGAATTTGTCGCCTACGGTTAACATGATTAAGCTCCTTGCTGGTGTGAATCTAAAGGGCGTTTCCAGCGCCCACAGATTCAAGATAGAGCCTTTGGAGCCATAAATCAAATGAATTATTGCTATAATAACGATATGCTAAAGCTATTGCACCCGTGAACCTTCGCGATCTCTGCTATCTCGTTGCCCTGGCCGAGCATCGGCATTTCGGCCGCGCGGCCGAGGCCAGTTTCGTCAGCCAGCCGACCCTGTCCACCCAGATCAAGAAGCTGGAGGAGGAACTCGGCGTCGTCCTGATCGAGCGCGCGCCGCGCAGGCTCCTGTTCACCGAGGCCGGGAAGGCCGTACTTGTAGAGGCCCGCGAGATTCTCGCGCGGGTCGAACAGATCCGCGCGATTGCGCGCTCGGCGAAGGATCCGGGAACCCGCACGGTGCGGCTCGGAATCTTCCCGACGCTCGGACCCTATCTGTTGCCGCACGTCCTGCCCAGGATCGGCCGACGCTTTCCGCATCTGGAATTGTTGCTGACGGAAGAGAAGACCGAAGAGGTGCTCGCGCGGCTGCGCGCGGGCCGGCTGGACGCCGTCATCGTCGCCCTCCCCATGCATGACGAGGGCTTGCACGCCGAGTTCCTGTTCGAAGAGCCGTTCGTGCTTGCGCTGCCCGCTTCGCACCCGCTTGCTTCGCGGCGCAGGCTTGCGCTCGAAGACATCGCCGACGAGCGCCTGTTGCTGCTGGAGGACGGGCATTGCCTGCGCGATCAGGCGCTCGAAGTCTGTCAGCTTGCCGGCGCGCGGGAGCGCACCGGGTTTCGGGCGAGCAGTCTGGAGACGCTGCGACACATGGTGGCCGGCGGCGTCGGCATCACGCTTCTGCCGACGCTTGCGACCAAGCCCCCCGTCGCGTCCGCACCAGGCATACGTCTTGTGCGGTTTCGCGCGCCCTCACCGAGCCGGCGGATCGCAATGCTATGGCGCGAGAGTTCGCCTATGGGGGATTTTCTGCGCGAACTTGCCGCCGCGTTCCGTTCCTTGCCCCCGGTGCTGCTCAAGCCGGAAACTTCCCAGGCCGCCGAAGAGTAATGGAGCCTCTGAATTTATTCAGAGTTTCCTGAACACACTCCGGCGGCCTGAGACGAGCCGGCGTCTTAGCCGCCGCTCTGGACCTGGATCTGGTTCTCTACGCCCTTGACGCCGTCGGTATCCAGGGCGATCTGGTTGGCAAGATTGAGCTGGGCATCCGTGCCCACGGTGCCGCTCAAGGTCACCACGCCGTTATTGGTCTCGACATGAATGTTGAGGCTGCTGAGACCGGAATTGGCGGCGAGCTTGGCCTTGATCTTGGCCGTGATGGCCGAGTCGGATACCACCTGTTTCATTTGATTGCCGGCCGACTGCGCGCCCTGAGCCATCTGGTTGGCGCCCTGCTGCATCTGCTGTGAGGGACTCTGTGATTTCTGATGACAACCGGACAAGCCCACCCCTGCCGCGGCTAAAGCAGCCACGAATGCTACGGGATATTTAAGTCTCATATCTATACTCCTCTGTTATTGATTGATTCGACCGAAACGGTATTGGATCGCTACCGGGATACACCCCCGCAATTTGCTATATCCGCGGCCGGCGTCCGCGCACCAGATGGAAAACCAGGGAAATCACGAAGAGGATCAGGAAGATAATGAATAGTATCTTCGCGATCGTGACAGCGCCGGCGGCGATGCCGCCGAAACCGAATATAGCCGCGATGATCGCTATGATCAGAAAAACAACTGCCCAAGCCAACATCGGCATCTCCTTTAATTAATGCCATCGGAGTTTTTACCCTATCACAGCCGCAACTCGGCGCCAAGCTGCCCCTGTTTTGCTATATTGAAAAGCTGATAATGCGTACTTTATCCGCTGCGAGTGCGAATCCGCGCCGCCGAAGCCGCTTATGGACTACAAGGACTATTACAAGGTGCTGGGGGTGGCGCGCGACGCCGCGCCGGAAGCAATCAAGCGCTCTTACCGCCGGCTTGCGCGCAAATATCATCCCGACGTCAGCAAGGAAGCCGATGCCGAGGCGAAGTTCAAGGACGTCGCTGAAGCCTACGAGGTGCTCAAGGATCCCGAGAAGCGCAAGGCCTACGACGAACTTGGCGCGCAATGGAAATCCGGCCAGGATTTTCGCCCGCCGCCCGACTGGGGGAGGCAAAACCCCGAGTTTCGAAGCGAGGGTTTCTCCCGGGCTGATGCCGCGACTTTCAGCGACTTTTTCGAATCCTTGTTCGGTGAGGCGAGGGCCCAGCGTGGCCGCGGAGCAGAGCGCACCGCGTTTCGTGCCCGTGGCGAAGACGAACACGCGCGGGTACGCATAAATCTCGAAGATGCTTTCCACGAAGCAACCCGTGCGATCACGCTGCGCGTACCCGAAGCCGACGCCAAGGGGCGCGTCGTATTGCGCGAGCGCACGCTTAACGTGCGCATTCCCAAGGGCGTCAAGGCGGGACAGCAGATCCGATTGTCCGGGCAGGGTGGGGCGGGCATCGGCGGCGGCAAGGCGGGTGATCTTTATCTCGAAGTCGAATTCAATCCGCATTCGCTGTACCGGATCGAGGGACGCGACCTGTTTCTCACGCTGCCCGTCGCGCCCTGGGAGGCCGCGCTGGGCGCGAGCGTACGTGTTCCGACGCCCGCCGGCCCGGTCGAGCTCAAGGTGCCGGCGGGTTCGGCCGCCGGGCGCAGGCTGCGTCTGAAAGGCCGCGGCTTGCCGGGTAAAAACCCAGGCGATCTTTACGTCACGCTCGAAATTGCGTTGCCGCCAGCGGATTCCGAACGGACAAAGGAATTTTACGAACGCATGGCGCGCGAGTTTCCGTTCGATCCGCGCGCCAAGCTGGGGGTGTAGTCATGGTCCGGGAATCCGTTTCCATAATCGCCGGCGTCGTGCTCGACGAGCAGTCGGCGCTCAGTCTCGAAGAACTCGCGCGCGCTTGCGCCGTGCAGACCGAATGGGTGCTCGCCCTGGTCGAGGAGGGCATTATCGAACCCGCCGCAGGCGATCCCGGCGCATGGCGTTTTCCCGGCGCGAGCCTCGCCCGTGCCCGCATCGCTGCCCACCTGCACCGGGACCTGGAGATAGATCTCGCCGGGATTGCGCTCGTGCTCGACCTCATGGAGGAAATCGAGGCGCTCCGCGCACGCCTGCGTCTGATCGGCGAATGACGATGCCAGCCGGTTCGCACCCCGGCGTGACAAGGAGACTCAAGGCGTGAGTCCGCTGCTTCGTCTCTTTGCGTTCTCGCTTGTTCCGGTTGTCGTCATGCTCGTCGCCGGCGCGGCGGGAATCCTGCGTGCGCCCGGTCCGCGGTTTCGCAGCGCCGTGCTGCACTTTGCAGCCGGAGTCATCTTTGCCGTGGTGGCCGTCGAGTTGCTGCCCGACGTTTTGCGCGAACGGGCCATCGCGGCAACGCTGATCGGCTTCGCCGTCGGCACTGTGCTCATGCTCGTGCTGCGTTCGATGACGCGGCGGCTGGAACGCCGGACGGATCATGCGACGACTGTGTTGCCGCTCGGATTACTGCTCGCGATCGGCATCGACCTCCTGATAGACGGCCTGATGATCGGCATCGGCTTTGCCGCCGGCGCGCGTCAGGGCGTGCTGCTCACCATCGCGCTCGCCTTCGAAATGCTCGCGCTCGGTCTCGCGCTTGCCGCGACACTCGGCAAGTGCGGCGCCGGACGCGGCAAGACGTTTGCATCGATCGCAGGCCTCTCAGTGTTGCTGATCGTCGGAGCGGTGGCCGGCGGCGTGCCGCTTGCCGGCGTTTCCGGTCGCGATCTGGCCGGCGTGCTCGCGTTCGGCTCGGCGGCGCTGCTGTTTCTGGTTACCGAAGAGCTGCTCGGCGAGGCGCACGAAACCGAGGACACCCCGGCGCTTGCCGGCGCTTTCTTTTTCGGCTTTCTGCTCCTGCTGCTGCTCGATATGGTCGGTTGACGGCGGCGGCACGTCAACGGCTGATGTAGCCCTCGAGCTGCTCGATCACGAACTGCTGATCATCTATGATCGCCTTCACTAGATCTCCGATCGAGATCAGCCCCACGACCTTGCCGTGATCGAATACCGGCAGATGGCGCTGACGCCGCTCGGTCACGATCGCCATGCACTCATCGACGCGTTGGTCCGGATACGCATACGCAACTTGCGTCGTCATGATTTCGTGCACCTTGAGTTCCTTCGAACTGCGGCCCTTCAGGATCACCTTGCGCGCATAGTCACGCTCCGAGATCAACCCCACGGGCTTTTCGCTCTCGGTCACCAGCAGTGCGCCGATCTCCTTGTCCGCCATCAGCGTGAGCGCCTCGAAAACCGAGGCGTCCGGGCCGATCGCCCAGACCTCGCACCCCTTGTCCTCCAACAGTTGACTGACCATCTTCATCGTCCTTCTCCCCAGGCACGTCGGCCCGTTGCGTTTTCCTCAATGTTAGCCTGCTCCGCCGGGACCGGTTCGTCAAGATGTCCCGGCGACCTTTCGGTCGCGGCGGCGCTCCCACATATCGACCGGAGTGGAAAAAATGGCACGGGAGGCCGCCCGCAGTCGGACCTTTCTCGCGCCGACCCGCATTAAGTGCTCCGAGCACGGAGCGTCTCCATGGCGGCCATTCCGCACATAGGCGGGTTTCTACGTTATGCTTTTTCGGCGGTCATCGCGCCGCGAGGGAGGCCGCCCATGAATCGTCGTTATCCGTTGCTCGTCCTGCTCAGCCTGTTCGTCGTGGCCCTGACGGCCTGGAACTGCGCGATGAAGCTGCACTACGCAGGCC
>JBOIBN010000041.1:0-22151 GCA_050739575.1 Gammaproteobacteria bacterium | reverse complement strand
CTTGAGGTCGGCGATGACGGCAAGCTTGGTCAGGATCAGATCCTGCATGCCGCTCGCGAAGTAGGCATTGTTCTTGTCGGCGGACAGGTTCTCGAACGGCAGCACCGCGATGGATTTCGCGGGAATGACGGTGGCCGGTTGCGGGAGCAGAGCCACGGCGTGCGATGCGCTTGCCGGAACGTGTGAGGCGGACGCGGACAGCGCCGCTGGTTGCGCGATTTTCGCCGGACGCACCGACAATCGCCACGCGAGCACCCCGACTGCTGCCACAAGTATCGCGATGATTGCAAAATCAATTCTGCGCCCGGCCCGCCGCCGCGCAGGCGTCGGCACCGGTTCCTCCGATTCCGGCAACGTGTGGCGCACGCCCTCGGGCGTGACCTCGAAGGCCCAAGCGAGCAGAACCGCAACCGGAAAGCCGATCACCAAAAAGGCCAGCAGCACTCCTTCGCACCAGCTCGGGGCGTGCAGCACTGGGAACACGATCGCGCCGAGTTGCAGCAGCAACCATGCCGTAACCGCATAGGCAATCGCCACGCGATACACATGGCGGCGCTTGAGTTCGGCGAAGAACGAGGGCTTGGCACTCATGGCGTTGCCGAAGTCGCAGCGGCGGGTGCAGTGGCGACGGTACCGGCCGGGCGATATTGAGCGTACTTTTGCAACAGCGCCTGGAAGTGCGGGTCGTTACGGATCGGATCCCAGGCTGGATCGAGCCACAGCATTACGGGCGAATAATTGAAGCCGATGCCGGGGCTGGCGAGCGCCTTTTCGAGCAGCGGCACGGCCAGGTCAGGGCGGGCGGCCTCGGCGTAGAGGCCGGCATTGAACTGCATCACCGCCGGGTCGTACACGTAATCGTGGGTACGGGTCAGCAGCGCTTGCGATTGGTCGATCGCGGCGAGCCCTGCTGCCGTGTGGCCGAGACCCAACTCGGCGTCGGCGACATTGCCCCAGGCTTCGCTTTCATTGGTGGCGCTGCCGGCCTGGGCCTTGACTTGGACGCGGCCGAGTGGCAGCGCTTGGGCATGTAACGCGCGGGCGCGCGCGCCGTCGCCTGACAGCCGGTACAGATCGGCCTGCAGCTGTGCCTTGGAGCCACCGAGGAAGGAAAAGTTGTCCGGCGTGTCGGGGATGCCTGCGAGCAGTGCGAGCGCCTCTCTGTACTTGCGCTGATACGTCAACAGGGTGACGCGCCATTCCTGCAACGACGTATCGTCGCCCTGCGCGGCGGCCAAGGCGCGCGCTACATCGCCGCTGGCGAGCAGGATGGCTTGGGAGTAATTGGACTTCGCATTGAGGTTGTCCGGATCGAGGGCCAGTGCGTGCTGGAACGCGGCCTCGGCGTCGGGGTAGCGGCTGACCATCTGGTACGTATTGCCCAGCTCGAAGGCAAGCCCGCTGTTGCGCGGATCGCGTGCGAGCGCCTGCCGCAGCGCGGCAATGGCAGCATTGAAGCGACCGTCGCGGCGCAGCACATAGCCCGTCGCGGCGAGCGCATTTGAATCGTTGGGCCGCAGCCTGAGCGCGGCGGCGAAGGCGGTGAGCGCGCCCGCATAGTTGCCGCGGCCCCAGTAGTCGCTGTAGCCGATCGCCAGATGCGCTTCGGCCAGGTCCGGTTGCAGCGCGAGCGCCTGCTCGGCTTGGCTGCGCGCATCGGTGGTGAGTTGCTGGACATCCTCGCCGCCGCCGCCGAACCAGGCGAGATCACTCTCGACATAGGACAAGCGCGCACGCGCGAGAGCGAAGTCCGGGACTTTCGCGATTGCCTGCCGATACAAGGTGATCGCCTGCTTCCACGGCGCCGTGGCGTAGTTGATCTGGCCCTGGTTGGTGAAGTACTCGGCGCGCAGGAATAGATCGTTGGCGGCCGGATCGGAGCTGAGCGCGGTGGCGAGACGCTGAGTTTCCGCGGGCGAGAGCCTGGCCTTGAGTGCCGTGGCGATCTGCTCGGCCACCTCGCCCTCGACGCCAAACACGTTGTCGAGCGTGCGCTGATAACTCTGCGCCCAGATGTGGTTGTCGGTGCGCGCGTCAATCAACTGCACGTTGATCAGCACCACGTTGCCTGACTTCTGCACGCTGCCTTCGAGCAGCGTCGCCACGCCCAACTGTTGGCCGATGGTTTTCAGGTTCTCGGGATGGCTGCCGTAGCTCAGCGTCGAGGTGCGCGAGATAACCTTGAGATCGCCGATGTCGGCCAGTTTGGTCAGGATCAGATCCTGCATGCCGCTGGCGAAGTAGGCGTTGCCTTTGTCGGCGCTCAGGTTCTCGAACGGCAGCACGGCGATGGATTTTTCCGGGATGACGTTCGTCGCCGAGGGCGCCATGGTGATCCCGTTGATCGTGACGTCGTGGTGCGTCACGAAAAGATTCGTGAGGAGCAATACCACGGCCACCGCCAGAATCCCGATGATCCAGTAGTCGAGTTTGCGCCCCTCGCGCCGGGTGAGCGCTTCGGCGGGCGCGGTCTCCGGTTCGCGCTCGATTCCGCGCGCGGTGAACCGGAAGTACCAGGCAAAGGCGATCCAGAACGGAAAGCCGATCGCGCAGGCGATCACGAACCAGCGCGCCGTCAGTGCCGGCAGCCCGAAGGTGGGACTGAGCTGCACGATGCCCTGCGCCACCGCCCACACCGCCGCGGCATAAACGATCGCCGCCCGCACCACGTGACGTCGCTTCAGTTCGGTGAGTAGCCTGGTCATCGTTTTGTGCTACCTCGGAAACCCGGAAGGCAACGAATGGCGTTAACGGCCACGAGTGCTGCGAAACTGCAAAAGTTGCGTCAACCGGCTACCCTTATGCCTTTCGCCCCGAAATCCCCCTAGGCTCTATGGCCGGCACCGTTCCACCGCTGTCTTGGCGCCCCGATTATAGACGCGTTGCCTGTCGGGAGCGCTGTGCCTTGGGGCTTAATCTGGGCCGCGCGGAACCCGGCCGGACTTAGGGTTTCTTACCGGGATGGACGACCAACGCAACAGACGGACTCCCACCGTATCCTCGTGGCCGGACGAGTCCGATGAAACAGGGAGGGGGCCGCGCCGGCCGGTCCGGCCGCCGGAAGACGAAGAACTGCCGAAGATCAGGGTTCCCGCCGATGTGTCGGTTTCGCGCAGGAAGCCGGAAGAAGTAAAGCCGGCGCCGGCGAAAAAGCGCCGCCGCCGCTGGCCGCGCAGATTGCTCGCCCTCATCGTCGCGCTGTTCCTCATAACCTGGCTGCCGGTGTTGGTGTTGCGCTGGGTCAATCCGCCGACGACCGCCTACATGATCGAAACGATAGCGTCGCTGCCGGATGCCAGGCCGCTCGACCGGCGTGCCTGGGTGCCATACGACCAGATTGCGCCGGCCATGCGGCTCGCCGCCGTCGCCGGCGAAGATCAAACGTTTCCCGGCAATCACGGCTTCGATGTGAAGGCGATCAAGGCCGCGATGCAGCACAACGCGAATGACGATACGCTGCACGGCGCAAGCACCATCACCCAGCAAACCGCGAAGAATCTTTTCCTGTGGCCGGGCCGCAATTATTTCAGGAAGGGAGTCGAGGCTTACTTCACGGCGCTGATAGACGTCACCTGGTCTAAACAGCGCGTGCTCGCCGTGTATCTCAACATTGTGCAGTTCGGGCCGCGAACCTTCGGCGTCGAAGCCGCCGCCGAGCATTACTTCGGCAAGCACGCCTCGCAACTCACCGCGCCGGAAGCCGCACTGCTTGCGGCGACCTTACCCGATCCCATCGATTACGATCCGGCGCACCCCTCGGCCTATTTACAAGAACGCCAGTCCTGGATTCTCGAACAGATGCGTCACCTCGGCAGCGACTATTTAAGCAGTCTCTGAACGGCCAAAGCATCTTGCCCTTCTATACCACTTAGTGGTATAGTTGCTGGTGTGACGAGGATATTCCTGACCCGCACCTTCGATCGCTGGATGAAGAAGGCGGGCTTGACTGACCAAGCCTTGCGTCAGGCGGTGGCCGAGATGACTCAAGGCCTCATCGATGCCGACCTCGGAGGTGGTGTTGTCAAGAAACGGGTGGCGCTACCCGGACGCGGCAAAAGAGGCGGGGCGAGAATCATCGTCGCCACCCGATTCAGGGAACGTTGGTTTTTCCTGTATGGCTTTGTCAAGAATGAGCGCGCTACGATTAATCAGGATGAACTAAGAGCCTTCCAGGAATTGGCCCGGACGCTCTTGGGCTTCACGGATCGGGAAATCGCAACGGCGTTATCCAGCAATGAAATTTTTGAGGTGACCTATGGCAACGAAAAAGCGTAAGAGTCGGATTCTTGATGAGGTACACGAAACCGCCGGTGGCCTGCACCGGACCGGGCTGATCGACAAGCGGCGCATGAGCGAGTTCGATGCACTGTGCAAAGTCACCGTGGAGCCCATGCCGCCGGAGGCGATCAAGAGACTTCGCGAACAGACTCATGTGAGTCAGGCAGTCTTCGCAGTCGCACTCAATACGAGCGTATCGACGGTCCAGAAATGGGAAGCCGGGGATAAAAGGCCGGGCGGCCCTTCTTTGAAGCTGCTTAACCTCATCAAACGCAAAGGTCTCGAAGCGGTGCTTTGAACCCGCTCCCGCTCGCCTCGATCCACCCCGGCGTTTGACCGCAAGCGGCCCCTCGCCTTAATGTAGTTCACAGCACTACTTTGGATTTGCGCCATGAAAAACATCAGCGCCAGTGAAGCCAACCGGAAGTTTTCCAGCCTGCTTCGTGCCGCTGCGGAAGGAGACGAAGTTATGATCCTCTCCCGTGGCCGGGCCGTGGCGCAGCTCATCCCCGCGGCGTACTCTCCCCAGCGGCAACGACGGGCGCGGACCGCGCTGTTGCGTCGTCTGGCAAGTCAGCCCGCGAGCGGTTCTCGTCGTTGGCGTCGGGACGAACTCTACCATTGATGAGGCGGCGCCATCCGGCGATTCCTATGAGCTACTTACTTTGCATTTCAAACGAGGGATATCCGGCTTCGCTGAAGCCCCGGAAGCTCTACGAGCAGTTGCCCGACCCCGAAGCCGAAGCGCTTGGTTTAGTACGCGTTCGCGCCGAATCCGACGAAGACTATCTGTTCCCCGCGGACCACTTCGCAAAGGTCAAACAGATGCTTGAGCGAGCGACGTCGCAAGAGCAGACTTTCCTGCATTGAGAAGTGGAACCGAAATTAATGCTTTTTTTGGGGAGATACATCAACCATGCCGAGGGCAGAAACTGCCCGCGGAATACTCAAGACCGTTAGACGCGGCGAAGTCGTTTATTTTGGGGTTCTCGAGAAGTATCTTCGGCATGAAGATATTTAGACAATACTGAATTTTGTTTGGTAGTATATGATAAAAAGTAGATTTCTCACTTTCCGTCCATACTACGTTGTGCTTCAGCAATTCCGGCAACAACGTGCATCCCTTAGTTAAGCAAATCCAGATACTTGCCAATTCATCTTGGATTTCTGGATGCTGCTCCGCTCTTTCTTCTGCCAGCATAACCAGTAGGGCTGACCAGTTCCAAACAGCTCGCGGCAGCATCCAGCCACGGTCGGTAGGATAACCCACAGGTTCTTCATTATGACCGACGACGAGCCACAAAAACGCCCTGTAATCTTGATCGTTTGCATGTTTAAGGTGGCGGATGCACGCTTTTGCTTCCCTTCCGGTGCCGAAATACATATACGGTTCTATAAGTCGAAGTAGGCGGTCCACGCTGTAGCCGTGTACTGGCATTTTCTTGGCCTCATCGGGCAATTTTCGGTCCAGCCTGATGAGAGATACTACATTTTCGTAGGCAACAAGAGAGCATGCCCACTCCGCTGGAGTTTGCGCTTCAAAAACTTCACGCACTCTGCGGGCGAATTCGCGATCTTCTGACTTTAAAAGCGAATCGGTTATGTCGGTTGGCAGCGATCTCGCTTTGCCCAGTCTTGGGATATGCAATGTCATCACCTCGATATTCCTGCCAAAAGATTCTAACGGAAAAATAAGGGGCTGATCAATTCCGTAATCGGCACACCTGCGTTAGCAGCAACGCACATTCATGAAGCGATCAAAGGGTGCGTTTCCGTCCCGATTTTAGGCAGCCAATAAATTACGCTAACTGTCTTGACGCCAAGTGCGGTAACTTCGCTAAGGGTTTTGCCGTGGCGTAGAGGCCGTGGGATCGGTCACAAGATCGGCCAATTGCCGGACTCACCGGTTGTTATGTGTGTTGATGCCAATGTGCCAAGTATAAATGACCAAATTCGGCTACAGCTTTCCCGTCACAAATTACTTGGGGATGAAGTAATATAAGTCGAGGCTCGCTCCCATCGGAATGGGAGTGCTGAAAAGTGAAGCATGCCTCCCCGATAACTTCTTGGTCGGCGCTTGCTCTATTAAATCTCAAGAAGTCTCTATCCTTCAAAGCTTCGATCTTTTCATTTTCCAGATTGTTATAGCGGTTGACTTTTTCTGGAGTATAGACGGCAGGCGGAATGTAAAGAGGTACACGGTGCGCAAGAGCGTCGCGGTAATTCTTAAGATATTCTTTCTGCCATGCAGCGATAATATCTGAGGTCAAGTAATCTTTGATTACCTTGGGAAGAAAAGCCTGCATAGCCGGCTTAAAAAGATCAATCTTTCGACGATCTTGCATTTCGCCTCCGAGAACATGTCGTAGGACGAAAGCCCAAGCCCAATTATCAAAGATGCCGCAAAGATTTATTACAAAGGCATGGAGATTAAGCTGAACGTCGACGAGAACATCTGAATCTAGCGGCCCCTGTGAATCAGGTGGGAATTTCTCGAAAATGTTCTGTATTGCACGTTTTATTACGCTCAGTCGTCTACCAACACCATGAAGAAGATATTCTTTGGCGCGGTCGTCATGAGAAAGGTTTTGTGCTTGCGAAACGGTCTCAAGAAAAATATTATCGAGTTCCAGGAGAACAGTTGTGTGCTCTGAAAAAAGATGCGAAATTTGGTCAGAAGAATAGCGCATTTTTTGTGCAAGGGCGGCTTATCTTGTATGAATGATACTACGCTGGGGTTTTGGGCTTATAGGCTGGAGGGTTGAACGCTAAGCCTTAGTCGAGGCCCTGGGTTTTGGTGAGTTTGGGGGCGAGGCAGCGGGTCGAGCGGATTTTCTTGTTAGTGTTGCCGTCATCCATCGGCTGAAGCGCCATCGGGTCCTTCGTGAGGAAAGGTGAAGGTTAAACTTTGTTTTTGTCATTCTCCACTGTCGTCTGAAATATGCGGTGATAGGATTCGGAGATCTGCGCGGCGGGTAGCTTGCTTCTCAGTGCCAACTGAAGCGTGAGCAGCGAAAGGACGGCCACTGCGCCCATGCCTTCGTAAACGTTTAGAAGTCCGTTTCCACCCATCGAGATGGGGCCGACGTAACAGATCAGCCACATTCCGAGAAAATAAGGCAGCAGCCACCAGGCTTGACGCCACTCGGCGAGGTCGGCGGGTCCGGCGCGGCGAAGAAGCCGGTAGGCTGCGTAGCAAAGGAAGGCGCCCGCAATGAGGGCGAGGAGAAAGCTCAGCACGACGTAGCCGGCCCAGAACATGACGAAGTTCGACGCGATGAAGGCGAGCGATGCGATCAGTCTGGCAACCGGCAGCCGGAAGGAGCGCCGTTCGAGGTTCGGCTGCGCCTTGCGCATCGCAAGCAGAACCACCGGGCCGATGCCATAGGAAAGCACG
The DNA here is from genome assembly GCA_050739575.1 of Gammaproteobacteria bacterium. Lineage (GTDB taxonomy): Bacteria > Pseudomonadota > Gammaproteobacteria > JAKDMP01 > JAKDMP01 > JBOIBN01. Next base: position 14,476 of record JBOIBN010000041.1, on the reverse strand, counting down.
GTGGCGGAAGACGCGTAGGTGACCAGTTTCTGCCAGGAGGGAAAGGGCAGCAGGAAGAGGGTGCCGACGGCAAAGGTTGCGAGCACGCCGATCCACGGGACGCCGTGCCGGTTGACGCGGGCCAAAACGCGCGGCCACAGCGTCTGCTCGCCCATCGCATGCAGGATGCGCGGGGTGGTGGTCATCCACATGTAGCCGCACATCGTCGGCGAGACGATGGCGTCGGCGTAGAGGACGGTCGCCCAGAAGGATGCGCCGATCACCAGCGCAAGCCCCGCGAACGGTCCCGCGATGCCGCCGAAGGAAAGGCTGTGCCAGCCCGAGGAGGCGAGCAAGTCCGGCGGCACCGCGGTCACGAAGGCATATTGCAGCAGGATGAAGATGGCGGCGCCGATGACGATCGTTCCGAGCACGGCGATCGGAAGCGCGCGCGAGGGATTTTTGGCTTCGCCGGCGAGGTCGATGGGTTGCCGGAATCCGAACAGCGAGAAGAACACGCCCGCGGTGGAGACCGAAGTAAACATGGCGGCCCAGCTACTGTGTGATGTGCCGGCGGAGACTGAAAGGTTTGAATCGTGGTGCGAGAAGATGAGGAGGATGACGATGGTGCCGATCGGCGTGCAGACCTTGAGCCACGTTGCGATGCTGTTGAAGAGAAGCACCAGGCGGATGATCATGAAGTTGAGCGCGGCGATGACGGCAAGCACGAGCACCGAGGCCCACACGCCGGTCGCGGTGAGCAGCAGCGTCTGCGGATCGACGAGGCCGTGGATGTAGCTGTCGGCATAGGTCACCACCGCCATCGCTTCCACCGGCGCGATGGAGACGTAGGCGAGAAAGAGAATCCAGCTCCAGATCCGACCGACGAGCGTTCCGTGGCTCACGAGGCTCATGTGCACGAGCCCGCCGCTCTTCGGAAACATCGGCGCCAGCTCCGCATAGATCAGGGCGAGCAGTGAGATCACGACGGTCGCCGTGATCCACGAGCCGATGCTCAGCGGCCCCGCGTCGCGCGCCGCGGCCAGCGGAGCAAAGAGCCAGCCGGAGCCGATCATGGTCGTGACGCCCGCCAGCAGCAGACCGACCAGGCCTGCTTCCTTTCGCAGCTTACCCTGCGTCATGGGTTTCTTCGGTGCGGCCGCGCAATTGCGTGGTTGGCGGTAGAGAATTTGTCAACCGCTCAGTCGGCGAGTTCGGGGCGGCTACGGTGAAGTGCCGCAACTGGGTCGCTTGGGTGTATCGGCCTGGAGATTTTTCGTCTTTATGGGCGTGACGTCTATCGCGTAGGGCGCAGTGCGTGCTTCGAGGTAGTTGTCGTCGGTCGCCGCGAACGGGTTGCCGGCGACCGGTTTGCAGCTCACGGTCAATTCGATCCGCGGGCCCGTGAGTTTCGTCAACTTATGGGCCGACAGCACGCGACCGCAGACTCCGCCGGGCGGGAGCGCATTGGAATCCGTGGCCTGGTCGCTGCCGGGCTCGCCTCGAAAGACGATTTCTGTTGCGTTTTGCGCGGTGCCCGGGACCGGCTCTTCTTCGTACTGCATGGTCCGGGAGCTGCACTGGGTCAGCACGGTGACGGGCGAGGACTTCGCGCCCCAGAAGGCGGAAGTGGTCGTGTTCCAGTACAGCACGAATTGGCGATCCTGGCCCGCCGAATTCGTCGCATCGAAATGGCCCGAGTACAGCGTGGTCGTGGAACAGGCCGTTAGCAGCAACGCGGCCGACAAGAGCGCCAATCTGCATTTCATCGCTTACCCCTCCGTTTCAATTCGCAACCATGTCCACCAGATCGTCGCCGACGATGGGCAGCGTCCAGTATCCGGTATGCGCAAACAACCATTCTTTGCCGGTGTCGACGATGCGATCGCGAATCGTCCAGCCGTGATCGTCGTCCGGCGGCGCATACGTCTCTGCGTTCTGGTAACCCTGTTGCGGTTTGCCGTAGAAACTGCCGGAAACGACCGGATCGGTGCGGTCCCAATAGTTGCGCCAGCGGAAGAAATTGGTGCCGGCGCCGCGATCGGTGACGGCGGAGCGCGGATTGCGGAACATGGCGAGTCCGATCGGCGAGCCGAGCGTCACGAGGCCCTGCAAGGGCCAGGTCGTGCGATCGTTGCGGTCGAAGCAGGTCGGATCTTGCATCAACTGGTTGACGACGTCGAAAGTGTAGATCGTGCCCAGGCTGTGCGCGACGATATAGAGTGGATTCCCCGCCGCATATTCGTCTTCGATGCGCGCGCGCAGGCCCGCGCGAATCTCGTGCGCCGGGCCGGTATCCGCGACGGCGATGACGACGTCGCCCACCAGATCAATGGCTTCGTCAGCGAGCTTTGCACCCACCGGCGTTCTGAGGATCAAGTTGATCAGCAGCTTGAACGGTGCGACCGCCTGGTCGTTGATGTTCTCGTAGCGATAGAGTTCGGCCGCGAATTGAACATTCAGATCGCCCAGACGATCGGCCACCAGATCGTGGATGAGCTGATCCTGGTGTTGATCGGCGTCCGTTCCGGTCTCGACGCCGTGGACCACGAGAATCTTGCGAGGCTTCCTGGGATCGACTGGCATGGCGGATACCTGTGAGCCGGACGATACGGATTCCGGCCTCTATCCTATTTCCGCGATGCGCGTCCCGTCAATGTTTAACGACTGAGGATGCCGCGTTGGTCACTGGGATTGGGCGCTAGCCGGCGAGTTCCGGGCGGTTGCGGAAGGCTTCGAGGGCGGCGATTGCGCTTTCATCATCGCAGATCGCCAACGTCCCTGCATCTGGTGTGTCAGGAATTCAATCGCATAGTTCACGGCTTGGGTTTCCTCGCCGACCCCGAGCTTGCCGTTGACCGCTCCTCCCGGTGCGTTCGTGGCAAGGTCCCTGAAGTGCATATAGCCCTTCAGTGCACCCTCCAGCTTGGGTAGCGCCGCCGGGTTCACGACCGCGCTCAGCTCGAACAGGAGTGATCGAAAGTTCCTGCTTCTATATTCAGGGTAGGTAGAAAGATCTACTCTAGGGCAGCAGGCGTTGTTATCCAAGTAATTCGGAACAAGACCATAGGTATCGCTCAGGCCCTGCGTCCAAGTGCCATTCTGGAGCTGGGATTTAAAGTCCTGCAGTGCAGCCAGCGCATCCGACATCCTGCCGCTGATCTCTGTATCCAGGCGCTGCTCGGTTTCGGCCCTCCGAAGCTGCTCGGCATGGTGATTCTGATAAGCGGTATAGGCAGCCGTCAGTCCGGTGAGAAGGATAGAGGAAAGGAGCCACAGGGCGAACGCGGAGTTGAGCCATGCACCGAGCCGCTGCGGTAAGGATGGATGAGGCTTCTTTGCCTCCAGCTCGCCACGCACTTCCAGCCGAAAGACTTCCTCGGCCCGAATCCGCGTCTTCTCTTCTTCGGTGAGCATAGTCGAACCCCTGCGGCATTCCGCGGCAAGGCCTGCATACGAACCGGGATGGCGATATTTCTGAACTGTTCCCGTTCAAAATAGTATCACTACGGCCGTACGCCCGGGAGTCGAATTCACCCTCATCTCCACGGCCACGCTATCCGAACCTCTGTTCGTGAGCAATATCACGCCAAACGCAGATTGATTTGGCTAACTGGCAAGCTCGGGGCGGTTGCGGAAGGCTTCGAGGGCCTCGGGATTGGCGAGCGCCTCGGTGTTTTTCACCGGGCGGTTGTGGACGACTTCGCGCGCGGCGATTTCGCTGATCTTGCCGCTGCGCGTGCGCGGAAGATCGGGCACTTCGAGGATCACGGCCGGCACGTGGCGCGGCGTTTCGTTCTCGCGAATGGTCTGACGAATGCGGCGGGCGAGCGCGTCGTCGAGTGCTTTCCCCGGTTGCATGCGAACGAAGAGCACGATACGCACGTCGCCGCGCCATTGCTGCCCGACCGCGAGGCTTTCCATGATTTCCGGCAGCTTCTCGACCTGGCGATAGATTTCCGCCGTGCCGATGCGCACGCCGCCGGGATTGAGCACGGCGTCCGAGCGTCCGTAGATGACAAGGCCGCCGTGTTCGGTCAGTTTCGCCCAGTCGCCGTGATGCCAGATACCGGGGAAATGCTCGAAGTAGGCCGCGCGGTAACGCGCGCCGTCGGGATCGTTCCAGAAACCAACCGGCATGACAGGGAATGCTTTGGTGCAGACGAGTTCGCCGGCGATTGCGGCCGGTTTGCCGTCGTCGTCGAAGATGTCCACCGCGAGGCCGAGGCCGCGGCACTGGAGTTCGCCGCGCCGCACGGGCTGAAGCGGGTTGCCGAGCGCGAAGCAGGACACGATGTCGGTGCCGCCGGAGATCGAGGCGAGCTGCACGGCGGACTTGAGCGTACCGTAAACGTAATCGAAGTTCTCGGGCAGAAGTGGCGAGCCGGTGGAAAGGATCGTGCGCACGCTTGCGAGTTTGTCTTGCGCTTGCGCACTGACGCCGGCCTTCTCCAATCCGGAGATGAATTTGGCGCTGGTGCCGAAAACCGTAATTTTTTCTTTTTCGGCCATGCGGAGCATTGCATCGGCGCCGCCCTGCATCGGCGAGCCGTCGTAGAGCAGGACGGTCGCGCCGAGTGCGAGCGATGAAACCAGCCAGTTCCACATCATCCAGCCGCAGGTCGTGAAGTAGAACACGACGTCTTCGCGCGAGATGTTCGTGTGCAGTCCGAGTTCCTTCAGGTGCTGGAGCAGCACGCCGCCCGCGCCGTGCACGATGCACTTCGGTTTGCCGGTGGTGCCCGAGGAATAAAGGATGAACAGCGGGTGATCGAAAGGCAGCGGAACGAATTCGATCTTGTTCGCATCACCCAGGAAATCGCGATAGTGCATTGTCCGCGGCAGGCCGGCGAGATCGGGCGTTTCGTTCACGTGCGGCACCACGACGACATGCTCGACGGTAGGGAGTCCGGCGGCGATTTCCGGCAGCCGCGCGAGCGTGCCGTGGGTCTTGCCGTTATAGAAGTAGCCGTCGGCGACAAAGAGGAGCTTCGGTTCGATCTGGCCGAAACGATCAAGTACGCCGTCGGGGCCGAAGTCGGGCGACGTGGACGAGAAGGTCGCGCCGAGGCTTGCCGCGGCGAGCATGACGATGACGGTCTCGGGCATGTTCGGGAGATACGCCGCGACGCGGTCGCCCGTGTGCACGCCCGCGGCGTCGAGTCCGGCACGCACGCGCGCTACTTCGCGGTAAAGTTCGGCGTAGGTGAGCGTGCGCCGGTGACCGGCTTCGTTGCGGAACACAATTGCGGTCTTGTCGTCGCGGTAACGCAGCAGGTTCTCGGCGAAGTTTAGACACGCGCCTTCGAACCATTTTGCGCCGGGCATGACGTCGTTCGTGAGTACTGTGTCCCAGCGTCGCGCTGCCTTGACGTCAAAGAAATCCCAGGCCAGCGGCCAGAAGTCCTCGCGCCGCTCGATGGACCAGCGCCACAGTTCGTCGTAGTTCTTGATGTCCATGCTGTGACGCCGATTCGCCTCGCCCATGAAGCGCGCCATCGCGGAACGGCAGGCCGTCTCGGGGTCGGGCCGCCACATCGGTTTATCGTTCTGCATAAGGTTCAAGCTCTAATTCCCTCTCCCCTTGTGGGAAAGGGTAAGGGTGAGGGGTAGTCGCGAAGCGGCAGGAGTTGTTCTTCACCCTCACCCCAACCCTCTCCCGTCAAGGGAGAGGGGGCAAGAAAGTTGCCGGCTCCCGGCGAAGGAGAGGGGATAAATAGACGCGGGCGTTTACAGGATTTCATCTCTGTGTGTTCTGCGCTCTCTGCGGTGAATTCTTGCGCTCGGACTATTTGTCGAGTTCGGCTTCGAGCTCGGGCAGGACCTTGAAGAGGTCGCCAACGAGGCCGATGTCGGCGATCTCGAAGATCGGCGCCTCGGGGTCCTTGTTGATGGCGACGATGGTGCCCGCGTCCTTGATGCCGGTGAGATGCTGGATGGCGCCGGAGATGCCTATCGCGATGTAGAGCGCGGGCGCGATGATCTTGCCGGTCTGCCCGACCTGCATGTCGTTGGGCACGAAGCCCGCATCCACCGCCGCGCGCGAGGCGCCGACCGCGGCGCCGAGTTTGTCGGCAAGCTTGTAGATAATGTCGAAGTTTTCCTTGCTGCCGACGCCGCGTCCGCCGGAAACGACGCGCGGTGCAGACTGAAGATCCGGGCGCTCGCTTTCCTGTGCTTCGAGTTTGACGAATTCGGTATGAGTCGGCAAGGTCACGTCGAGTGTGCGCATTTCGATTTCCGCATTTCCGCCGTTCGCCGTGGCGTTCCAGGAAGCGGCGCGGGCAGTGGCGAACACCGTGCCTTCGCCGGACATCTTGACGGTGACGATGACGTTGCCGGCGTAGATAGGGCGCTTGAATTCGCGCGGGCCGAGCACCTCCATGACATCGGTTACCATTGCCGCGCCGGCGAGCGCTGCGGCGCGTGGCATCACGTCCTTGCCGAAGGTGGTCGAGGCCATGAGCACGTGGGTGTAGTCTTTCGCGAGCGCCGCGATCTGCGGGGCGAGCACCGCGGCGAGCGGCGCTTCGTTCTCGGCACGCTCGATCGTTAAAACCTTTTTGACGCCATGGAGTTTCGCGGTCGCATCCGCGATCAAGCCGGCGCTCTTTGCGAAAACCGAGACGTTAATATCACCGCCGACCTTTTGCGCGCAGGAAACCGCGCGCGCCGTGGCCGGTGAAAGCTGTTTGCCGTCGTGCTGGGCGATAACGAGAATTTTGTTCATTTCATCAACCCCTTGTCCTTCAGTGCCGCGACGAGTTCGGCGACCGTCTCAACCTTATGTCCGCCCTGACGCTTCGGCGGCGGTTCCCAAGCCGTGATTTCGACGGTCGGCGCGCTTTCGATGCCGAGTTCGGAAAGCTCGCGCACGTCGAGCGGCTTTTTCTTCGCCTTCATGATGTCGGGCATCTTGACGAAGCGCGGCGTGTTCAACCGCAGATCGGTCGTGACGACGGCCGGCAGTTCCACGCGGATCACTTCGAGTCCTTCGTCCACCTCGCGAGTCGCCGTCGCCTTGCCGTCGGCGAGTTCCAGTTTCGAGGTGAACGTGGCTTGCGGGCGATCCCACAACGCGGCGAGCATCTGGCCGGTCTGGCTGGCGTCGTCGTCAATCGCCTGTTTGCCCATCAGCACGAGGTCGGTCTTTTCCTCTTCGACGATCTTCAATAGTGCCCGCGCCGCGAGCGGCGGCTGCACGTCCTTGTCGGTTTTCACCAGCAGCGCGCGGTCGGCGCCCATGGCGAGCGCCGTGCGCAATTGCTGCTGCGCGGCATCCGGACCGATGGACACGGCGACGATCTCGGCTTCCGTGCCGCCTTCGCGAATGCGAAGCGCCTCTTCGAGCGCGATCTCGTCGAAGGGATTGATGCCCATTTTTACGCCGTCGGTCGCGACACCAGAGCCGTCGCGCCTGACCTGCACGCGCACGTTGAAATCCACGACACGTTTGATGGCTACCAGTATTTTCATAGTTTCAATTCCATTTTTTACAACCTTTGAATCAATTCGATCCGGTTGCCGAAAGGGTCTCTGAACTCGAAACGGTCATGCCCCGGGAAGTCCTCACCGGGAACGGTCTCGATTCCGTTTACAGAAGCAACTTTTTGCCAGTGTCCCAGATCGGACACTTCATATGCTACATGTGCCTTCGTCAAGTTCCGTTCGACTCCGTCTTCCGTTCCGACGTGTACCTGAGCGTTTCCTGCCTGAAGCCAGAAACCGCCGCGGCCCTGCAGCGATGCCGGCTTTTCGACTTCCTTCAACCCGAGGATACCGCAATAGAACCGCCGCGCATCGTCTTCTTTCCCGCGAGGAACCGTTATCTGGGCATGATGAATGCCGATGATCATCCGGGTTCACAGGTTCTGGTAATTGGGACCAGAACCGCCTTCAGGCGTGGTCCAGATGATGTTTTCGTACGGGTCCTTGATGTCGCAGGTTTTGCAGTGCACGCAGTTTGCGGCGTTTATCTGCAGGCGCTTCACGCCGGCTTCTTCCACCATTTCGTACACCTGTGCCGGGCAGAAGCGGGTGCAGGGATTGCCGTATTCCGTCACGCAGCGCCCGACGCAGATATCGATGTCGGGCACCTTGAGATGCGCGGGCTGGATTTCGTCGTGGGTGGTGGAGGAGAAGAACACGGAAGACAGGCGATCCTTCGGCGGCAGCGTGCGCGTCACGTAGTCCTGTGCGGCCGCGAGCCTTTCACCCAGCTTTTTCATGCATTTCCAGTCGGCGTGATTTTTGAGTGTCCACGGCAGCTTGCCGAAGGTCGCGGTTTCCAGCGCGGCGTTGGCGAGTCCGAGCCATAAACCCTTGCTGAAGCCAGGGCGAATGTTGCGTACCTTCTTCAGTTCCGCCATCGCCGCCGAGGCGCGCAGCCGGGCATCGAAACCTTCGGTGCTGCCGTGTTCGGCGATGTGTTCGGCGGAGAGCATACCGGAGCGGATGGCCTGGTGCGTGCCCTTTATCTTGGGCACGTTGAGGAGTCCTGCGGCATCGCCAATCAGGACAGCGCCGGGCATTTCCGTTTTTGGTAGCGACTGGTAGCCGCCTTCGATCAATGCGCGCGAACCGGCGGAAATGATTTCACCGCCTTCGAGCAGCGTCTTCACCATCGCGTGATGTTTGAGCTGCTGGAAGGCTTCGAATGGTTTGAAGTTCGGGTCTTCGTAATCGAGTCCGGCGACGAAGCCGATCGCGACGCGATCCTGATCGAGGTGATAGATGAAACTCCCGCCGTAGGTTGCGTTATCGAGCGGCCAGCCCACGGTATGAGTGACGGAGCCCGGCTTCACGCGGCCGCTCGGCAGACGCCACAGTTCCTTCAGGCCGATGCCGTAGGTTTGCGGCGAGCAGTCGGTATCGAGCTTGAATTCTTTGATGAGTAGTTTCGTGACGCTGCCGCGGCAACCCTCCGCGAGCACCGTGACGCCGGCGTGAATATCCACGCCGGGCGCGAAATTGGGGCCGGGCGAACCATCCTTCTCGAGTCCCATGTCGCCGCAGCGTACGCCGATGACTCTGCCGTTTTCGATCAGCGGTGCCGCTGCGGGAAATCCGGGGAACACATCCACGCCCAGCGCTTCCGCCTGCGGCGCGAGCCAGGCGCAGAGCGCGCCCAGCGAGACGATGAAGTTGCCGCGATTATGCATTTGCGGCGGTGTTGGCAGTTTGACGGCGCGCTTTTCATCGCGCAGCAGGAAAAAGGCATCGTGCGTGACCGGCACGCAGATCGGCGGCGGATTGTCGCGCCAGCCGGGCAGCAGGGCGTCCAGCGGCTGCGGTTCGATCACCGCGCCGGAAAGAATGTGCGCACCGACTTCGGAACCCTTCTCCAGCACGCACACGGTCTTGCCGGGCGCGCACTGCTTGAGACGAATGGCGCAGGCGAGGCCGGCGGGACCGGCGCCCACCACCGCCACGTCGTACTCCATCACATCGCGTTCGATCGGCATGCGTTCCTCGAATGAGCGGCCAGCCGCCAAATCTTCGCCCTCATTCTAACGAACACCGGGAGCGCCGGCGTCCCGCCGGCTCTTCAAAAATCGGGCGCTACCGAATGGCCGCGACTCCACTTGTGTTGCCAGGCCAGTTTTGACCGGATTCCCGTGTATGTATTCGGTTACGGCGGCAAGATGCCGGTCGTCGCGAATGTAGCGATCGTGGTACTCGCGTTGCCAGACGATACCCTGACGGCCGAGCACTCGATTTGATTTCGTGTGCACTGAAGGATTTCCACGAATGGACAATCGAATCCAACGAGAGAAGTTTTGCCGGCGGGACGCTGGCGCTCCCAAGCCGGCGGCTACTTTGGCTGCATGCGGATCGCACCGTCGAGGCGCACGACCTCGCCGTTCATCATCCTGGTCTCGGTCAGAAACTCGACGGTGGCGGCATATTCCTCCGGTCGGCCGAGGCGCGAGGGGAAGGGGATCATGGCGCCCAGCGAGTCCTGGATTTCCTGCGATAGTGCAGAGATCATCGGCGTGATGAAAATGCCGGGCGCGATGGTGAGCACGCGCACGCCGATGCGCGCGAACTCGCGCGCGAGCGGCAACGTCATGCCGACCACGCCGCCCTTGGACGCGGAATAGGCGGCCTGGCCGATCTGGCCTTCGTAGGCGGCGATCGAGGCGGTGTTCACGATCACGCCGCGTTCGCCATCGGCGCCGGGTTCATTCTCCGCCATGGCGGCGGCGGCCGACTTGGCGAGATTGAACGTGCCGATCAGGTTGATATGGATGACGCGGGAGAAGAATTCCGTCGGCATCGGCCCTTCCTTGCCGAGTGCTCGTTTGTTGCCGAGGATGCCCGCGCAGGCGACGGCGAGGCCGAGCGGACCGCTTTCTTTCGCCGCCGCAACGGCGGCTGCCACCTCGCGCTCATTCGTGACGTCGGTTTTCACGAAGTGGGCGGCCTTGCCGAGCGCCTGCTCTGTCTCGCGACCGGCCTCCTCATTGACGTCGGCGAGCACTGCCCGGCCGCCGGCCTTGACGATGCGCTCGACCACCGCACGGCCGAGGCCCGAGGCGCCGCCTGTGACGATCGCATTGATTCCGGAAAATTGCATGTTGCTGGCTCCCGTTCGGATTGGTGGCGCAGGTGGAGACCCGCGATGCAACGGAAATTATATCGCCCACGTGGCCGGCAGGTTGTTTATCGACCGCTGAAAATGCCTCGCGTGCCGATGATTTCGTGCGCTGCATTGCAGTCCCCGTAGGCTTTCACGAGAAAATTTGCCCGGCAGAGTGCTGGATGCGAATGTGCGGCTACAGTGCCGAGCCGATCGTTCAGAAATCGGGCAGTATCGTGCTACCCTTTGCTGCGGCAATGGATCCTTTCCGGTCGGCGGGGTCTTCTACGCTTCGTGCGATCAGAGTGGAAACATTGCTTTCTCGAATATGAAAAATAGCGTCACGCTGGATGGATGACACCTATGGAAGATGCCGTCGAGGGTGCAGGAAGCGGGCGCGTCAAAGGCGTGACGCTGACGTTGGATCAGGCAGCAGTTCTCGCGCGCCAGGACCGCATTCCGATTTGGTCGCTGCCGTACTCGTATCTGGCCATCATTGGGATCGGCTATTTCTTCACCTTTTTCGATATCGCCGACATCGGCTTTGCGATGCCGGCGATTGCCCAGCAATTTCACCTTACCGGTTCGGAGGCCCTGTTCGTCGCGCTTGCGGTCGGGCTGGCAGGCTACGTCATCGGCTCGATCGTCATCGGCGGCATCTCGGATCGGATCGGCCGTTACCGCACCCTGATCATTACGCTTTCGATTACCGCGATCGGCTCGTTCCTGGATGCGACCGCGACCGGCGTGATTACGTTGTCGTTGTGGCGTTTCGTCACCGGCGTGGGGGTCGGCGCCGATCTCAATCTCGTCTCCACCTACATCGGCGAACTCGCACCCGCCGGCAAACGCGGCCGGATCTCCACGCTGACCTTCCTGGTCGGCATTCTCGGCCAAGCGATCACGCCGTTCATTGCGCTGGCGCTGGTGCCCAACTTTACGTTCGGGTGGCGGCTGCTGTTCGTGATCGGCGGCTTGATCGCGAGCGTCGGCGTCCTCGCGCGCTTTCGCCTGCCCGAATCGCCGCGCTGGTTGGCGCTGCACGGGCGGGTGGCCGAGGCGGATGCGGTCGTGTCGCGGATGGAGGCGCGGGCCGAGGCGCGCGGTGTGCGCCTTGCCGAACCGCGCGTTACCGAGGTATCGAAGGTGCTCCATGCGTTTCCGTTCCGCGCGCTCTTCGCGCCGCCGTATCGGGGCCGCCTCGCGTTGCTCGCGTTGATGTGGTTCTTCTGGTACATCGGCAATTACGGCTTTCTCGGCGATGCCGCGACTCTCATCACGGCACACGGCTACACCATCGCGGGTTCGATCCTGTTTCTCGGTGTGGGCGCGATCGGTTACCCGGCGGGCGCGCTCGTCATGGTCTGGCTGGCCGACCGAATCGAGCGGCGCCTGCTGATTTTTGGTTCGACCGTGGTTTGGCTGGCCGGGATGGTACTGATCGGAGCAAGTACGAGCGAAGCCATGCTCGGCATCGGCTCTTTCCTCGCCTCCTTCGCGCTCGGCCTGTACCTGCAGGTCGCCTACACCTATACCGCCGAGTTGTTCCCGACCCGCGCGCGCTCGAGCGGATTCTCGCTCTCCGACGGCATCGGCCACGCCGGCGGCGCACTCGGCGCAATCGTGCTGCCGATGGCGGTGGCCTCGACCTCGTTCCTGACCGGGTTCGTCGGAACCGGCATCACCGGACTGATCGCCGGGCTGATCGCGCTCGCCGGTCCACGCACGAGCCGGCGGAGGCTCGAAGACGTATCGCGCTGACCGCGGTTACAGCCACCGGTGCCGCTTGCGTTGATGTTTGCTCTTGGCGTCAGTACGCATTACAATCCTGACGGCAGAATGTTGCTCGAAACAATCGTGCGAGTTTCAACTACATTGTGTTTGGCGCTATTCGTTGCTGCTACGGCATGGGCTACGGGCAGTAACTCTTCGCCGCCTTCTCAGTCCAGCCAAACGTCCGAGTAGTTAGCAGGTCACACCCCCGGGATTGGCGTCTCTCTTAAAAAAGGTGTTCAGGAATTCTCAATCGGCAATTACAAAGCCGCATTTACAATATTCAAGCCGCTTGCAGAACAAGGGTATGCGCGTGCGCAGTTTGCTCTTGGAGTGATGTATGAAAGGGGAGATGGCGTACCGCAAGATTACGCCGAGGCGTTTAACTGGTATAGAAAAGCGGCCATCCAAGGGTTTGCTGCCGCTCAGGATAACCTTGGTGCGATGTACGACCATAGTCATGGCGTCCCTCAAAACTATATCAATGCGGCTGCATCGTACAACAAGGCGGCGGCACAAGGAGATCCTATCGCACAATATAATCTCGGTCTCATATACGCCAATGGATACGGTTTGCCACGGGACTATGTCAAGGCTTTTAATTGGTTCAGCCAGGCGGCAGCGCAAGGGGATGCTACTGCAGAGGCCAGGCTTGGATGGATGTAGGCCAACGGCAACGGCGTTACGCAAGACTACAATAAGGCACGGGATTGGTACTACATGGCGGCGGCGCAGGGAAATTCTGACGCCAAGAATTCGCTGGGGATGATATATGAAAATGGTAGCGGTGTGTCTAAAAACTATTCCAAGACATTTAATTTGTTTGGTCAACCTGCATCCCAAGGAGAAGCGGGTGCGCAATATAACCTCGGACTAATGTATTACAACGGCAAGGGCGTGGCGCAGGATTACGCCAAAACTGTCTACTGGTATCGCAGGGCGGCATTGCAAAGAGCGAGCAGCCCGGGAATTGCTGCTGCACGATACAACCTTGGATGGATGTACTACGATTTCACTGGAGAAAAAATTTGAAGGCACTATCTCTGACATCGAACGGAAGGTGACGCCTTCGCAAATCGGGAAGGCGCGAAGGCTTGCTGATGAATGGCTCGCTTCGCATCCTGAGCAGCAGCCCGAACCGCAGAATTGAACAAGCATGGCCGCAACGACGACTGCGGGCCAGAGGTTAGAATATGGTGCCGAGGAGAGGACTCGAACCTCCACGAGGAAACCCTCACTAGCACCTGAAGCTAGCGCGTCTACCAATTCCGCCACCCCGGCACGAGCAGGCGGGACAAACTGTCCAGACTGCATATTGTCCCTAAGCGAGCGAACACTTGTCAACGAAACCTAAAACCAGAAAACGGCCGGCCGGATCCGACAAAGGCGCCGCGACCTCGAAAAGCCGGGGGAACGCCGGCGCTCCGGACTGGCGCCAATGGCGCAAGGACGACCCCGAACACGAGCGTGAAACCGGGCGCTATGCGCAGCCCATTCCCAGCCGTGCGTGGCTGCGCCGTTATTTCGAGGTACGCGAGATACCGGTCGCCCTGGAAGGAATCGCAGACGATTTCGGAATTGATCGTGAGGATGAACGGACTGCACTGCGTCATCGCTTGGGCGCAATGTGCCGCGACGGCGATCTGCTCGAAAATCGCCGCGGCCAGTTCTGCCTGACGAAACGCCTGCCGGTCAAGACCGGTACGGTGCTTGCGCATCGCGACGGTTTCGGCTTTCTCGCTCCCGACGAGGGCGGCGACGATATCTTTTTACCGCCGCGGACCATGCGCGGGCTGATGCACGGCGATCGTGCCGCCGTGCGGGTGCAGAAAAACCCGGACGGCCGCTTCGAGGGGCGCCTGGTGGACGTGCTCGAACGCGGGCGTCAACGGCTGGCCGGCGAGTATTTCAGCGAACACGGCCTCGGGTTCGTGCGTCCCGACGACCCGCGTTTCCCGGACGACGTCCTGATTCCCGAGGCCGAACGCGGCGACGCAAAACCCGGGCTCATGGTTACGGTGGAGCTGACCGCCTATCCCGACAGGCGCAGTTCGGCGGTGGGCCGCGTCGTCGAGGTGCTCGGTGCGCGCGAACGTGCCGGCATGGCGACCGAGCTTGCGATCCGCAATCATGAACTGCCGC
>JBOIBN010000040.1:0-22221 GCA_050739575.1 Gammaproteobacteria bacterium | reverse complement strand
CGATGCTGTGGCCGTGGCTGGACAAGCGCGGCATCAATCCCTCGACGCCGCGCAAGTTCGGTATCGGCCTGTTGCTGGTGGCGCTGGGTTACGGCGTGCTGCTCTACGCGGTGCATTATCAGCAACTGTCCGACGGCAAGGTCGCCGCTTGGGCGCTGCTTGCATGGTACCTGTGCGCCACGGTCGGCGAACTTGCTCTTTCACCGATCGGATACGGAATAGTGGGCAAGCTCGCCGCGTCGGACGAAGCCTCGCTCGCGATGGGCGGGTGGTTTTTCGGAGTCAGCGTGGCCTACGACCTGTCGGGACAGATCGCGACGTTCACTACCGCCGGCGGCATCGAAGCCTATGCGAAGGTGTTCGAGTGGCTGTTGTGGGGCGGCATCGTGATCGCCTTGTTGTATCTGATTGCCGCACCGTGGATCGTCAAATTAATGCACGGCGTGCGCTGAGTCTTGGCGATCAGCCCATCGTGGGCGATTGGCCGAACGTGGGGCCGTTTTTGAGATAGGCCGTTTCCCCGGACGTGGACTTGCGACCGAGAATGACGTTGCGGTGCGGAAAGCGGCCGAAGCGTTCGATTATGACAAGGTGCTTTCGCGCATAGCCGAGATAGATTCCGATCAGCGGTCGCCATTCGCGTGGTCCGCGGTATTCCAGAGCGATGAACAGTTCGATGCCGCGGCGCTGGATCGAAAGAGATTCACTGTGCTGAAAGGGTATCAGCGCAAACGCCTGCTCGATCGGCGTGAGCTCGTCGAGATAGTTTGCCGCCACGGCGTGTTCCGCGACAGAGAGCGCTTGTCCGTCGTGCGCAAAGGCTTGAGCCGTGCCGCGGCAAGCGTTGCGCGGGAACTGGTCGAGCAGGAGGACGAGCGCGAGACATGATCTTGGTTCGGCCTTCCACAGTTCCAACATGTCCGATGTCGCGTCTTTCATCGGCTGTGCAAAGCGGCGGCGGATTTCCACATCGACGTTTGGATCTGCGGCGAACCAGAACGAGCCGCGCGTTTGTGCCTTCTCTGGATTCTCCGCACAGTCTGCAAACCAGAAATCGAGAATGGCTACGGATTCGGTCGTCATCAAAACGTCACGCCGCGATTTCGGTGACGATGAGATAGGCGGCGAGGATCAATCCGAGCAGCGCAAATACCCAGCCTGCGACTACGGCGAAGTAAGTGGAGTAGCGGGGCGGCAACTGCATGGGAGCGAGTGTCGCGACGAACCGGCGATGCTGAATGGTGGCGCCCAGTGTCGCCAATGCGCCACCGATCATGAGGAGCACGCCGATGAAGGCCGAGAAAGCGGGATATTGCCCGGATGCTGCCGCGGCTTTCTGGTGGGCGAGAAGATCGAGAAAGAGGCCGAATCGTGCGATCACGAAGCCGAATCCCATCAGCGCAATGCCGGTGCGCAGCCAGGCGAGCAGCGTGCGCTCGGCCGCGAAGAAGACGCGCGGATCGGATTCGCCAGCCGGCGCGGGAGCGACGCCATTCACCTTGGCCGCCCTCCGTGAACGGTCTTACGCTGCGCCGTCCGAATTGGGCTGCGAGCGCAAATGATCACAGTTTGCCGAGAAAATCCGACTTTCCGAGCTCGACTCCGCAATGTCGGAGGATGGCATACGCGGTGGTCACGTGGAAGTAAAAGTTTGGGATAACGTAGTTCATCAGGTAGGGCAGGCCATCCATCTCCATGGATCCGTTGCGCGACGGTACGGCGATGCGCTTGCCTTCCGTCCCGTCCAACTGTGCGGCTTTGAACGTTTCCAGAAAGACGATGGTCTTCTCGATACGCGCCAGAAGTTCGGGGAAACTCGCCTCGTTGTCTTCGAATTTCGGCGGTTGCTGTCCGCTAAGACGTGCCGGACAAGCCTTGACTACGTCGGTTGCGATCTGCACCTGGCGCGACAACGGGAACATGTCGGGGTAGAGCCGGGCGCTGACCAGTACCGCAGGGTCGATCTTTTTTGTCTCGGCGTAAGCGGCTCCCTTGTCGAGGATGGCAGCGAGATGGCGCAGCAGGCGGATAAAGTTCGGCACGGAAGCCTGATACATCGAAATGGTCATGGGATAACTCCGTAGAAGATTGGACGCCGGGTCTTCGGCGAGAGGATATTTTACGCGTATCACGCGGTGAGCGGACGCACAGAGTTTCGTATATGCCTATGGTAGGCTTTCATCATCAATTACGAAGGTTATCTGACATTTGAGCGGACCTGGGGAAGAACGGATTCAGCGCTGGCATTTTCGTTCCCGAAAGGCAGCTTCCACGTCGGAATCGTCGGGAGAAAACGCTCAAGGGAAATGGTTCCTCGTGGCGCTCGGCGTATTGGGCGTCGTGTACGGCGATCTCGGCACCAGCACGATCTACGCTCTGCACACCTGCTTTCAGGGCGCCAACCCGCTCGCGGTCAACGAGACCAACGTGCTGGGGCTGCTTTCGCTCATATTCTGGACGCTGATTGTCGTCATCTCGCTCAAATACATGACCTTCGTGCTGCGCGCCGACAATCGCGGAGAAGGCGGCATATTTGCACTGATTGCCCTGCTCAGGCCGTGGAAGGACATGGATCGGCGCCGAAGACATGCGCTCATCCTGCTCGGTCTGTTCGGCGCGGCGGTGCTTTACGGCGGCGTGATGATCACACCAGCCATTTCCATCCTGAGCGCGGTGGAAGGGCTCGAGATCGCGGCGCCCGGCTTCAATCCCTGGGTGATCCCCATCACCATCGTCATCCTGATTCTGTTGTTTGCGTTTCAGCGCCGTGGCACGGCGCGCGTAGGCACCGTGTTCGGCCCGGTCATGGTGCTCTGGTTCCTGACCCTCGCCATACTGGGCGTGATCGGCATCATGCACGAACCGCAAGTGCTCGAAGCCGTGAACCCTCTCTATGCCGTGGAGTTTTTCCTGCACGACGGCTGGATCGGGTTTTTGGTGTTGTACGCGGTCTTCCTCGTGACGACCGGCGGCGAAGCCCTGTATGCGGATATGGGACATTTCGGGCGCAAGCCGATCCGGATGGTCTGGTTTTTCTTTGTGCTTCCGGCGCTGCTCCTCAACTATTTCGGCCAGGGCGCATTGCTTCTCAGCAATCCTTCTGGCAGCGTGCAGCCCTTTTACAATCTGGCGCCGGACTGGTTGCTGTATCCGCTCGTCGTTCTGGCCACCGTGTCGACGGTCATCGCCTCCCAGGCCGCGATAACCGGCGCCTTCTCCCTCACGCGCCAGGCCGTGCAACTCGGGTTGATGCCGCGGCTGCGGGTGGTGCAGACCTCTGCGGAAATGTACGGACAGATTTACGTGCCCACCGTGAACTGGGTGCTGATGGCGGCCACGATCCTGCTGGTGCTCGCGTTTCAGACCTCCGCCAATTTGGCCGCCGCCTACGGCATCGCGGTCAACTCGACCATGTTGGTCACCACGATTCTCGCCTTCAATGTGGCGCGCGAACGGGGCGGCTGGTCGCTGGGCGCCGCTCTTTTGTTTCTGGTCGGATTCCTCAGCGTGGATCTGGTCTACTTCAGTTCGAATCTGATGAAGCTGCCCCAGGGCGGCTGGTTCCCGATCACAGTCGGCATTGTCTTCTTCACCATTATGGCCACCTGGAGGCGCGGCGGAGAGCTGCTTTCCGCCCAAGCCGACAAGGAAACAGAGGAGGCGGAAACGCTCCAGGCCAGGCTGAAACAGCTGGACGTCGCCCGCGTGCCCGGCACGGCGGTGTTCCTGACCGGGCGCGTGAGCAAGATACCTCCCGCCTTGAGTTTTCACGTCCGTCGCAACAAGGCACTGCAGGAGCAGGTGGTGATGTTGACGGTCCTGACCGAGGACGTGCCCCGGATTGCGGTGGGCGAGCGCCTGGAAATCACGCAACACGAAGAAGGCATCTGGCGGGTCATTTTCCACTACGGCTACATGCAGACTCCCAACGTGCCTTCCGATCTGGCTACCTGCAAGCAACAGGGGCTTATGGTCGATCTGGACGACACAACCTATTACATCAGCCACCGGTCGCTCGTTCACGGCAGGAAAAAGGGCGGCATGGCAGGCTGGCGGGATCGGCTCTTCAGCTTCATGGTGCGCAATTCGATGGATGCCACGGCTTCCTACCATATCCCTTCCGATCTGACCGTGGAAATGGGCGTTCGGGTCCGCATCTGAGCCGTTCTGACGGCTTGGGGCGCCCTGCGGCAGGCTTGCGGGAAGAGGCGCGACGGGCTAAAGTAATTAGTCAGGTTCGGTTTTTGAATCCATGGCAATCACCCTCAGCGAACAGGCGGCGGAGCGGGTCCAGCGGCTGATTAACGGGCGCGAAGGCGCGTCGGGTCTGCGCTTGGGCGTGAAGAAGACCGGCTGTTCCGGATTCGCTTACGTTCTCGATTACACCGATGAAACGGGTCCCGATGACGTGGTATTCGAGGATCACGGCGTGCGCCTCGTGGTAAATCGGGGAAGCCTCCCGTTGCTCGACGGCACGCGGGTGGATTTTGTACGCGACGGCCTGAATCAGACCTTCCGCTTCGAGAATCCAAACGTGAAGGACGAATGCGGTTGCGGGGGAAGTTTCAACGTCTGAGGATGCGTTTTCCGATGGAACTCCCCGCGCGAAGCGCCGGAGTTTGCAGTAACGGATAGCATTCACTAAAATTTTCTGTTTTTTTGCGGCGGGCGCTGGATGAAAGGCGCCGCCTGTTACCGGAGGAATGATGGCCCTGGAACGCACCCTTTCGATCGTGAAGCCCGATGCCGTGGCCGGGCACAAGATCGGCGTCATTCTGAGCCGATTCGAGGCGGCCGGGCTGGCCATCGTGGCCGCGCGCATGCGTCATCTCACCCGCCGCGAGGCCGAAGCGTTCTACTCGGTACACCGCGAACGGCCTTTCTTCAACGATCTGGTCAAGTTCATGACTTCGGGACCGGTGCTGGTACAGGTGCTGGAAGGAGAAAATGCGGTTGCGCGCAACCGCGAGATCATGGGCGCTACGAACCCGAAGGAGGCGACAAAGGGAACGATTCGTGCCGATTTTGCCTCCAATATTGAAGAAAATGCGGTTCACGGTTCGGACGCACCGGAAACGGCCGAGCGCGAGATCCGCTTCTTTTTCGCCGATCTGGATCTCTGCCCGCGCACCCGCTGACCTGGGATTGAGCTCGCTATGGACGCCTCTGCCGTGAACCTGCTGGGTCTTGATCGGATTGGGCTAGAAGCCTGGTTCGCCGAACGTGGTGAGCGGCCGTTTCGCGCCCGCCAACTCATGGCTTGGCTGTACCAGCGCGGAGTGAGCGATTTCGCCGCGATGAGCGATCTCGCAAAACCGCTCCGCGAGCGGCTTTGCGCCGAGGCCACGATCATTCCTCCGCAGGTGTTGGATGAAGAGTTTGCGGCCGACGGTACGCGCAAGTGGCTGCTCGATTCGGGCGCGCGCAACGGTATCGAAATGGTCTTCATCCCGGAGCCGGATCGGGGTACACTGTGCGTCTCTTCGCAGGTCGGTTGCGCCATGGACTGCGCGTTTTGCGCGACTGGCGCACAGGGCTTCAACCGCAATCTGGACACCGCCGAGATCGTGGGTCAGGTTTGGCTCGCAAATCGCCTGCTCGCTGCCGGCGACACCGAACGTCCGGCGGTCTCGAATGTGGTTTTCATGGGCATGGGCGAGCCGCTTGCCAACTATCGCAATCTTGTCCCCGCGCTCCGGCTGTTGACCGATCCCCTCGGCTTCAGTCTGTCCAAGCGGCGGGTGACGGTAAGTACGTCCGGCCTGGTGCCGGCGATCGATCGCCTCGCAGAAGACTGCGACGTGGCGCTCGCGGTATCGCTGCATGCCGCCGAGGATGCGCTTCGCGACGAGCTGGTGCCGATCAACCGGCGTCATCCGATCGCCGAGTTGATGGCGGCCTGCCGGCGTTACGTGGGGCGCAATCCGCATCGTCACGTCACGATCGAATATGTGATGCTCGACGGCGTGAACGACAGCGATTCGCAGGCCCGTGCCCTAGTGCGCTGTCTTGAGGGCCTGCGCGCCAAGGTGAACCTGATTCCCTTCAACCCGTTTCCGGGCGCGCGGTTCCGGAGTTCTCCGTCCGAACGCATTGACCGCTTTCGCGAGATCGTGCTCGCGGCAGGCTTTATGACGGTGACGCGACGCACCCGCGGTGAGGACATTGCCGCTGCCTGCGGGCAGCTCGCGGGCAAGGTGAACGATCGGGTGCGGCACCGTCTCGGTGCACGGGCTCACAACGTGGCGGCTGCGGCATGAAGCGTCTGGCCGTGCTTGCCGTCGTCATGGTCGCGCTTGCCGTGAGCAGCGGCTGTACCTCCTCGAGCAGCTCGCCGCAGGCGATTCCCAAGAAGGCGTCGCCGGAACTCGCCGCCCGCTACAACACTCAACTGGCGTATGGCTACATGCGTGAAGGACACATGGACATCGCCCAGCAAAAGTTGGCGACGGCGCTCCAGCAGGCCCCGCATCTTGCGTTCGTGCATAATACACTCGCCTTCTACTACGAGCAGGTTGGCGACAAGAATCGGGCGGATCAGCAGTACAAGCTCTCGCTTCAGTACGACCCGAACGACCCGAACACGTTCAACAATTACGGCGCGTTTCTGTGCCGCAACGGCGAATATCGTGCCTCGCTCAATTACTTCAGCCGCGCGGCTGCGGACTTGAATTACAACACTCCGGATGCCGCGCTCGTCAATGCCGGTATTTGTGCATTGAAAATTCCCGATCAGAAGCTCGCGCAGCAGTATTTCCAGCAATCGCTCGCGATCAATTCGGATTCCGTGCAGGCACTCTGGCAGCTTGGGCTCTTGTTCTTCGAGCAGGGCAATTACAGCGCGGCCCACTCGTACCTCGCGCACTTGATCGATGCCGATCCGGAAGTGCCGGCCTACGTGTTGTGGACATCTATCGAAGCGGCCTGGAGCATCGGTGATCGGACCGATGCACAACTCTACGGCGGTAGCTTGCTTAAGCGATTCCCTGATTCGCCGGAAGCGAAAAAATACGTTGGGCTCATCGGGGGTGGACAATGAGGGACGATTCGGGGCAACCGGAAAGTGCAGGACTAAACTCCGGGCGCAGTCCGGGAGCACGGCTCAAGGCGGCACGGGAAGAACGCCATCTGACTCTGGACGAAGCGGCGAAATCCTTGTTCATGGCGCGCCACCTTCTTGTTGCGCTCGAAGCCGATGATTTCGAACATCTGGGTGCGTCGGTGTATGTGCGCGGATATCTGCGCAAGTATGCACAGTTCCTCGGCCTGCCCGACGACGAGTTGATTACCGATTACGAAGTGGTAGCGGCTCCACGCGATCCGCGGGTGCGGGCGCGTGCGGTTAGCGGTTTGCCGCGGCAGGGAACGACTCATTGGTTCGCACCGACGCTCATCGGACTGGTGGTCATCGTGGCGATTCTGGTCGCGGTATGGGTGTGGCGCAGCGGATTACTGCACAAAACCGCTGCCAATCCGCCGCCTACCGCCGTTTCCGCCGCCATGACCATGACCCGTGAAGTTCCCGCCAAGGCCACGCGTGCCACGGTCACGCCTCCTCCTCCTGCGCGTCCGACGACGGCTGCCACCCACGCGCAGGGTGCCGCAATTCCGAAAATTCATCTGGTACTCAAGGTCAAGGCTCCGTCCTGGATCGAGGTCTACGATGCGGGCGGGAAACGTCTCTATTACGATCTTGCGAACGCTGGGCAAACGTTGAGTTTCGACTCGGCTTCGGTTCCGTACAAGATTTTCCTCGGCAACGCGGCGGGTATCGAGGTCGAGGCGAACGGCCAGCCGGTTTCGATTCCCGCCGCAGACGTCGCGGGCACTACGGCGCATTTCAATGTGCCGACGGAGACAACTTCAGCGCCGGGCAGCGCCACGTGAGCGGAACCGTTCGAGCGGTGCGCGGATTCAACGACATCCTGCCCGCGCAGATCGCCTGCTGGCGCATGATCGAGGCGACGGCGGCAGAAATGCTCGAAGGCGCGGGCTACGGTGAAATTCGCCTGCCACTTGTAGAACGAACGGCGCTGTTCGCCCGTTCGATCGGGGCGAGCACGGACATCGTCGAAAAGGAAATGTACAGCTTCGAGGATCGCGGCGGCGATTCGCTCAGCCTGCGGCCCGAGGCGACCGCCGGCTGCGTGCGTGCGGGCATCACTCACGGTCTTTTCAACGGCAGCCAGCAACGGCTCTGGTACGGCGGCGCGATGTTTCGACATGAACGGCCGCAGAAGGGACGCTATCGCCAGTTTCACCAGATCGGCGCCGAAGCCTTTGGAATCGAGGGGCCGGAAATCGAGGCCGAACTGCTTGCGCTTGCGGCGCGGCTGTGGCGTCGCCTGGGAATCCGGCGTATCGCGCTTGCGGTCAATTCGCTGGGTTCGTTTGCCGACCGCAAACGTTATCGCAAGGCATTGGTGGATTTTCTTACGACCCATGCCGCACGGCTCGACGAAGACGAGCGGCGACGTCTCGCGACGAATCCGCTACGCATTCTCGACAGCAAGAACGAGGAGACCCGTGCGCTGCTCGCGCAGGCTCCGCAAATCGGCGATTACCTGGGGGAACGTGAGCGTGCGCATCTCGACGAACTCCTCTTTCGGCTCAATGCGCTCGGCATTACCTACCGACTCGATCCGCTCCTGGTTCGCGGGCTCGACTATTACACGGGCGTGGTGTTCGAATGGACAAGTGATGCACTCGGAGCGCAGGATGCCTTCTGCTCCGGCGGCCGTTACGATGGCCTGGTGGCGGAACTCGGCGGGCGACCCACGCCGGCTGCTGGCTGGGCGCTGGGCATGGAACGCCTCGTTCTGCTTGTCGAGGAAGCGGAACAGGCACCGGTGCGAATGCCGCCCGATGCATATTTTATCGCCCTCGGCACGGATGCGGAACGCCGGGCATTGGCACTTTCCGAGCAACTGCGCGATGCCTTGCCGGCGCTGCGCCTGATCGTCAATGCCGGCGGCGGGACGCTGCGGGCGCAGCTCAGGCGCGCCGACAAGGCGGGCGCGCAACTCGCCCTGATCTTGGGCGAAGCCGAGCTTGCTTCAGGTAACATTGCGATCAAGCCGCTGGCGGAAGAGGGCGAACAAGCACTGATCGCGGCAGGAGATTTGATCGAGGCATGTTCGCGGCGGCTGGAACAACCGCCGCGGAATTTGTCGAAAGCATAGGCAACCGAATAAAAGGAGCATGACGATTGGAAGGCTATAACACGGAAGAGGAAACGCTCGCCGCGTTCCGCAACTGGTGGAACAAGAACAGCAAGTATATAGTTGCGGGACTCGTGATCGCGGCGCTGGTCATCGGCGGCTGGCGCCTGTGGGGTTACTGGCAGGCGAAGCGCGCGGCCGCGGGTGCGTCTTTGTATGCCGCGGTAGTGCAGGCTGAACAGCAAAACAACGACCCTTCGATCGTCAAGGCCGCACAGGCGGTGATCTCGGCTTACCCCGATACCGCGTATGGCGCACTCGCAGGACTCGCGCTCGCGAAGGCCGAGTTGGACCAGCAGGATCTGAAGGATGCCGAAAACACATTGCAACAGGTGATGCAGAACTCGCCGGACAAGGGTCTTGCCGCCGTCGCACGATTGCGGCTCGCGCGGGTGCAGATTCAGAGCGGAAATCCGAAAGCCGCGCTCGCGACCTTGCAGGGGCAATCGAAATCCGGGCCTTTCGCCTCTGCCATCGACAGCATTCGTGGCGATGCCTTCAGCGCCCTCGGCAAGTCGGGAGAAGCACGCGACGCGTATCGCAAGGCGCTTGCCCAGGCCAGCGCGTCCAGTGGTCAGTCTCAAATACTGCAAATGCGGCTCGCCAGTCTGCCGGTCGGGACGGTCGCTGCTGCCGCACGAGTGAGTACTGCGGGCAGACCTGCAAGCGTGCACGCCGCCAGGCCCGCTAGTGCACAGGCTGTTACATCCGCTGCGCACGCCGCCACGGCGGGAGGGCACAGACCGTGAACGTATTGCGTCGACTTGGGTTTTTGGGTCCACTGTTTGTGACGGTCGCGCTTGTGGCCTGTTCCAGCGGCTCCAACCTCGATACGCCAAAACCGTTGCCGCCCAATCCACATGCCCTTCAGGTCAGACAGGTCTGGTCACACGATGTGGGCGGCGGTGGCGGCAATCAGTTGCTCGGACTCGCTGCCGGCAGCGCCAACGACATGGTGGTGGCGGCTGGTGCCGGCGGCGACGTCGCGGCCTTCGATGCCGCGAGCGGAAAATTGCTGTGGCAGCGTCATGTCAAGGGCGGCCACCTTTCGGGTGGCCCGACCGTCGGTGCCGGGGTGGTCGTCGTCGGCAATCGCAAAGGCTATGTCGTTGCGTTCGATGCCAAAACCGGCGATCCGAAGTGGACGCACTCCGTGGGCGCCCCCGTGATCGTGAGTCCGGCGATAGGTTCGGGCGTGGTGGCGGTGAAAACTATAGCCGGCGCATTGTTTGGATTGTCGCCGCAAAGCGGCGATGAACTCTGGGTAACGAACGAAACCGTTCCTTCGCTCGCCCTGCGTTTCGACACTCGCCCGTTGATTGTGGACGGCGTCGTATATGCGGGCTTTGCCGACGGCAAGGTGGCGGCGGTCGATGCCGCGAGCGGCAAGGAGCTGTGGCGCCAGCAGGTTGCCCAAGGCACGGGCGGGAACACGGTGACGGATATCGTCAACGTCGGCGGCATGATGGCCTTTGCGGCAGGAGATCTCTATGTCGCGACCTATCAGGGGCGCCTCGCTGCGCTGGAGGCTGGCTCGGGACAGATTCTCTGGAGCCGCGACCTCTCGAGCTATACCGGCGTCGGCCTCGATGCCGTGCATGTTTATGTGAGCGATACCGAAGGGATCGTGCACGCCTTCGATCTGGTGACCGGCGTGCCCGACTGGGCTTACGACAAGCTTCAGTACCGCGAACTTTCGGCCGCCGTGCCGTTTGGTCCAGTAGTTGCGGTAGGAGACTATGGCGGCCGGCTGCACTTCATCAACCGGGACAATGGGCACTATCTCGCGCGTGTGCAGGTGGGGAGCGGCGCGATCCGTATGCCGCCGGTCGTAGTCGGCGATCACCTCATCGTACTCGTCGGCGATGGCATACTGACTGCCTTTGCATTAGCCCTCGACCAGCACTGACCCGTGTTGCCGGTCCTTGCGCTTGTCGGCCGTCCCAACGTCGGCAAGTCCACGCTGTTCAATCGCCTGACGGCGACACGCAACGCGCTCGTCGCCGACGTTCCAGGGCTCACGCGCGATCGTCATTACGGTTATGCATTTCTCGGCGAACGCCGTGTAGTGATAATAGACACCGGCGGGCTTGCCGGAGAAACCGAACTTGCCGAGGCCGCCGAAGTACAGACCTGGCGCGCCATCGCCGAAGCCGATCACGTACTCTTTCTGGTGGATTCCAGGGCCGGACTCGCGGCGGCGGATGAGGAACTTGCACGACGTCTGCGCGCAAGCGGCAAGCCGGTATGGCTGCTCGCGAACAAGTCCGAGGGTTTGCCGCCCGCCGAGCTCGCGGAGTTCCACCGGCTCGGCTTCGAGCGGATGTTCCCGCTTTCCGCGTTGCGGAGTTCCGGCATCGCGGCGCTGACGGAGGCGCTCTGCGCCGCCCTGCCGGTCGCCACGGAAGATGTGTCCGCGCCGGAACAGGGTCTCACCGTCACTGTCATCGGCCGACCCAACGTCGGCAAATCCACGCTTGTCAACCGTCTGCTCGGCGAGGAACGGCTCCTGGCTTCCGAAGTGCCGGGCACGACGCGCGATGCCATTCGCGTCCCGCTCGAACGCGACGGCCGGCACTATGTGTTGATAGATACGGCGGGCTTTCGCCGGCGCACGAGCGTCGAGCCGGGCGCCGAGCGTCTCGGTGTGCTGGCCGCAATCCGCGGCCTGGAAGAAGCCGCAGTTGCCATCGTCATGACCGATGCGGGGGAGGGCGTTACCGCCCAGGACCAACGACTCGTGCGTCTTGCCCTCGGACGCGGTCGCGCGGTGGTCATTGCGCTCAACAAGTGGGACGGGCTTGCACCTGACGCACGCAATCACGCGGCCGTTTCGGCCGAGCAGCGGTTCGCCTTCGTCCCCTTCGTGCGACGCGTGCGCATCTCCGCGCTGCACGGCAGCGGAATCGGCGAACTGATGGCGGCGGTGAACAAGGCGGGTGCCGCCGTGGAAACGGAGTTCACCACCGCCGAACTCAACCGCGTGCTCGAGACGCTCGTCGCCGAGAATCCGCCGCCGCTGATTCGCGGACGCCGGGTAAAACTGCGCTACGCGCATCCCGTCGGCACTCGTCCGCCGCGCCTTGCCATACACGGTACCCAGGCCGATCGTCTTCCGGCCGCCTACCGGCGCTATCTTGCCGCCGGCTTTCGCGACGCCTTCCGCCTGGTCGGCGTGCCGCTGGAAATGGAATTCAAGAGCCCGCCGAATCCTTACGCCGGCAAGCCCCGCGATCCCCGTCCCCGTCGTCGCAGAAAACCGTAAAAGGCGCGGATCGACGTCCAGCTTTCTGTCGGAAGCGATGATTCACATCTGCAGACATTCCGGAATGTTTGAGAGCGCCGAAGCGGAGAATTCCTGATCTGCTTTCGCTGTCTTCCATGTTGCGCTATGATGCGGTGCGCCAAAAATCCGCGTTGGGAGCCTCCGCCATGCAACGACTTTCGGACCTCGTAAATTTTCGTATGCCTGCCTTGTTGTCCGCATCCGCTGTTATTGTCGCGTTTCTTGCTGCGCCGATTGCGGCGAGTGCGGAAACGGTCCCGGCGCAAAGCCTGCTGGCAAAACTTCACTGGCGCAGCGTCGGCCCGTACATCGGCGGACGGGTGGTGGCCGTCGCCGGCGTATCCGGCGAACCCGACCTTTTCTACATGGGCGCCGTGGACGGCGGCGTCTGGAAGAGCACCAATTACGGAATCACCTGGAAGAACATCAGCGACGGCTGGCCAAGCACGAGCGACAGCATCGGTGCACTGGTGGTGGCGCCGTCCAACCCGAAGGTGATCTACGCGGGCACCGGCGAGAGCGACATACGCGGAGACATGATTACGGGCGACGGTGTGTTCAGGTCCAGCGACGGCGGCAAGACCTGGCAGTACGCGGGACTCAAGGACACCCACACGATCATGAAGCTCGTCGTGGATATGAACAATCCTGACGTGGTCTATGCGGCTTCGATGGGGCACGTCTTCGTGCCCGGCACGCAGCGCGGCGTGTTCAAGACCACCGACGGCGGCAACACCTGGCGCAAGATATTTTTCATCAACGCCAAAACCGGCGTTGTCGATCTCGCGATGGATCCGAAGAATCCGAACGTGCTTTATGCCGCCGCGTGGCAGGCCTATCGCACGCCGTGGCAGCTCGCAAGCGGAGGCCCCGGCAGCGGCATCTACAAGACGACCGACGGCGGCGCGCACTGGACGAACATTTCCAATCATTCCGGCCTGCCGCAGGGCGTGCTCGGCAAGATCGGCGTCGCGGTCGCCGCCAGCAATCCGGACGTGGTCTATGCCGCCATTCAGGCGAAGGGCGGCGGGGTGTTCAAGTCCATCGACGGTGGTCAGACCTTCAAGCGCGTAAACGAGAATTGGAAGCTCCGCCAGCGCGCCTTCTACTACATGGCGATCTCGGTAGACCCCACCAATCCCGACACCGTGTACATGCCGCAGGTGGACGCGCTCTTCGTCTCACGCGACGGCGGCAAGACGTTCACGAAGTTGAATACTCCGCACGGCGACAACCATATCGTGTGGGTGAATCCGAGCAACCCGAAGATTCTGCTCGAAGGAAACGACGGCGGGGCGACGGTTTCCATGGACGCCGGCCAGAGCTGGAGTTCCGAGGACAATCAGCCGACGGGACAGTTCTATCACGTGAACCTCGACGACCAGTTTCCCTTCCACATCTACGGCGCGCAACAGGACGAAGGCTCCTTCGAGGGACCGAGTGCGACTAGCGAAGGCGAGATTCCCCTGAGCGCCTGGCAATCGGTCGCCTACGGCGAAAGCACATTTGTGGTGCCGCAACCCGGCAATCCGAACATCACCTACGGCAGCGGCTACTACAGCATCTTCCTCAGATACGACATGGCGAACGAGCAGTACCAGAGCGTAAGCCCCTGGCCCAACTTTCAGGACGGCGCTGCTTCAAGCGCACTCAAGTACCGTTTCGCGTGGACGCATCCGATCCTGTTCTCGCCGGTGAATCCGAAGGAACTCCTGGTCGGCTCGCAGTACGTAATGAAGAGCGACGATTACGGGCAGACCTGGCAGACGATCAGTCCCGATCTGACGCGTAATGTCGCAAGCACCGAAGCGCCGAGCGGCGGCCCCGTCGATCTCGATCAGTCGGGCGCAGAAATTTACCCGAACATTTCTGCGCTTGCGGTCTCTCCGCTCGATGGTTCTGTGATCTGGGCCGGTTCCAGCGACGGCCTGGTGCACGTCACGACCGACGGCGGTGCGCACTGGCTGGTGGTAAGCCCGGCGAAGTTGCCCATGTGGGCGGATGTCACCTCGATCCAGCCTTCCTACGCGGCGAAAGGTACAGCGTACCTTACGGCGAGCCGCTACATGTGGGACGACTTCACGCCCTACGTTTTCGAGACCACGGACTACGGCACGCACTGGAAGCGGATCGTCGACGGCCTGCCGAACGATCAGTACGTGTTCCATGTCGAGCAGGCCCCGAACGATGCCGATCTGCTGTTTCTCGGTACTAGGAACACGGTGTACGTCAGCTTCAACGGCGGCGCACTGGCAGCCGTTGGCGCTCAACCTTCCGCGCGTCCAGGTACGCGATGTCGCGATAAATACCCGCGAAGGCAGTGTGGTGCTGGCGACGCACGGACGCGCCTTCTGGGTGCTTGATGACCTTGTGTTGCTCGAACAGATGACGAATCGTCCGGTCGTCGCCGCGAACGGCGTACAGCTTTTCGCACCCGAGGAAGCCTGGTTGACGAACTCTTACGGCGGATCCGACGATCCCGACGCGAGCGATGACGCCGCTGGTGAGAATCCTCCCTTCGGCGCAACGGTATTTTTCCACATTCCCGCGAACTATGACGGCAAGACGCCGGTTACGCTCACGTTCAACGATGCTCAGGGACAGACGATACGCAGCTACAGCCTGCACCCGAAGCAAAAGAAACAGAAAAACGGGAAGAACAAGGGGGGCAAGATGACGCAGCAGCAGAAAACGGCCGTGGCCGAACGTAAGGCAACGGCAATCGAACCGGGCATGAACCGCTTCCAGTGGGATCTAAGCTATCCCGACGCGGCCGACGTCAAGGGCTTTTATGCGCCGGACGCGGCGGGCGGTCTCGGCATCTCGGTGCAAGGCCCCGAGGTGGTTCCCGGCAGCTACGAGGCGGTGCTCGACTACGGCGGCAAAAAGAGCGAACAGACTTTTCAGGTAGGGCTCGATCCGCGGATCAACAGCAGTCAAACCGATCTTACCGAGCGGCTTGCGCTCCAGATGAAAATCCATACGGCGCTGGACACGCTCGACAAGACGATCAATCGCGCCATCGCCGTTCGCGCCAGGCTCGAAGCGGCAGTTGCAAGCAACCGGATCAACGAGACGCAAGCGGCCGCGGCGATGCCCGCACTCAACAACGCAATCAATGGACTCGTGCAGATGAACATCGCTTCGAGCGAGGGCAACCTGCTGCATGCGCCGAAACTCCACGGCCATCTGGCTTACCTGGAAGCAAGCGTCGGCCTCGGTTACGTCAAGCCGACGGCGGCGCAATACGCCGTGTTCCAGGATCTCGAGAATCAAGCGCAGGCGGGCGAACAGAAACTGGAATCGGCAATCGCTACCGCCGACGGGCGGTTGTAGCCGCAGACGGGGACCGGATCGGCATTTGAAATGGAATGCTCGGCCGGTTAATACTCCGGCAGGCTTACTTCTTTAATGCGGATAGAAAATCGTTTCTGCATCGATCGGTTTGTCCGTGACGAGGGAATCAGTCGCAGGCGCCGTTCTCTTTTGCGCTTGTTCCGCTCGCTTTCTTACCGCGGAAGACCACCGAGGTCGCCGTTAACCCCGGGCACTAGCGGGGTCTAAAACGGGAAGGCGCGCTTCGCGCGGAAACGCCTGCGCGCGTTCGGGCGCCGTACGCCTCCAGCGAGGGTCCCTTTTCTTTGCTCGTCCAAAGAAAAGAGACGAAAAGAAAGGACGCCCGACGGTCGCGGCTGATCCTGCGCTCCGCGGCTTTGGTTCCCGCGCCGGCCGATGCCGCTGTCCTGCGGCAACGGCCGGAGACCAACATCCGTGGTGGCCTCCCTTTCGGGCGCAAGCCCAAAGCCGTGCCGTGCTCGGACACGCCCGACGGGACATAAGAAATTAAATCCAGACCAAAGGAGTTTCACCCTATTTGTCGCATTATTGGAGTTTTCAATCATTGGGCGGCGTGCTAACTGTTGTCGTTAGGTTTCCATTAGTGTCGGACGAAAACTCAATGCTGTAGCCCTGGGATTCAAACCATACTTTGAAGTAACGGTCGAACTCCTTATGAATGTCAAGTGCCCATTGAACACCGTCGGCAGAAAAGAGCTCTAAAAATCTGTCATCAAAGTATGATTTGTGAAAATGGAAAACTCCGTTGCGGAAGCGACGAAGTGAATCGATCTTGTCGGATTTGAGCATAAGGTCGATTTCCGAGTCACTCATACGTAGCTCCTTCCATCCTTCGATCACCACGTAGAGCGATCCCAGCCAGGGTGCGAGATTAACGAAATTAGCGCGAGTCCATCTCTGGCGCTCAGTGGGCTCAGTTGGCGGCATTCCGAGGCTTGCGCCGCGCGAAAAAAATTCATTAACACGCCGGTGCGCCCATAGAAAGTACCGGTGAAGCGTAAAGAGTTCGTTGTCCGATGGCATTGGCTATCCGAAAATCTAAGTGGAGCTAGGCAGATTGGAATATAGCAGGCGGGTTTGAGTATCGCAACAGAGCGCGAAGAATTAGATAGTTAGGGGAAGGCCGAAACAGCGCAAGAGCGGCAGGGTCACGCAAGAGCGGCAGAGAGCGGCAGGGTCAGGTCTTGCGTTTTGCCCGTACAAAGCAAAAGGCAGACTGCGGTCCTCATACAATCATGCCTCTCCGTTGAACTGCAGGTCGCTGAATGACTTGGTCTCCACCGAATATACAATGCCCCAAAAGTGTTTGCCGCCATCGCAAATGTTCACTGGGTGCAATGCCTCATTCTTGATGTCCGTATACGGCGTATAGAAGTTTCCGTAAATGTAGCGCCTCCCGTCTTTGACGAAACCTACATACTGGCGATGAAACCTCGTGAGTGGCAGCACAGCGGAGCCGGAGGGCGTGGATTTGAGGAAGGGCACAAGACGTTTCTCCAGTTCCACTATATCGTGGTATGTCGGTCTCCAATAGCTGGTGGCTCCTTCCGGCGTACTACGTGAGCACTGCCGCAAAAGCGCGGCGCCAGGGTAGGGCGGAAGAACGAAGGTAGTTTTATTGGCTCGAGTGCACGCACTGGAAAGAACGCCGAGACTCAAGACGAACATGACCCGAAGGATCATTATGAAACTCAGCTAGAAATATACGGATTTGAATATAACAGGCGGGCTCGTCTATAGCAATGAAATGGCATGAAATAAGCGGTCTGAGGCCATTTCCGGACTGGTAAATAGGAGCAACCTCGCTGTTGCAGCGCAGTACTTGGAGGGACCGAGAACGTCGGTTGATGCTGCCTGATCGAGAGGTTCGTATGGGCATTCGGCCATGAAAAAGGAGACAACTTTTTGCGGTATCGTTTACATCGAACGGGTGATTGAATCTGATATGCCTTCGGCGAAGCAACGGTAGCTGACGATTCGGCCGGGGCGGATGAATCAGCGATCGGCGCCGCTCGCTTTCGCGGCTTCGGATACGGCTTCAGCGACCTGCAGGTGTACGCGGGACAGGAGCACGTCGGGGACCAGATCATTGCCCTTCGCGAGTTCGGCAAGCTTGCGTGCGGCGGCGAAGAACATGGCGTCGGTGAAGCGTTTTGCCTTGGCGTCGAGTGCGCCACGGAACAGTCCCGGAAAACCGAGCAGATTGTTGATGCCGCGTCCGTCCGCGGCGAAGGCGGCACCGTGAGCCAGGGCATCTCCGGCTTCGATTTCGGGCTCCGGATTCGATAGCGCAAAGATGATCTGGCCCTTGCGCACCAGTTCGGGCTTGATCAGGCCCCGTTTCCCGCTCGTTGCGATGACGATGTCGGCTCTGCGCATCAACTCTTCAAGCGATGCGCCTTGTCCGCCCATGCTTTCGAGTCTTTCGACGGCCTGCACGTTGGGGTCGGTTCCGATCACGTTTTTTATGCCGTAGGCCATCAACAGGCTGGCGATGCCGATGCCGGCTGCACCGAGGCCGATCTGGCCGACAACGCTGTCTGTCAGTTCGTGACCGACGCGCCGTGTCGCATTGAGCAGCGCCGCCAGAGCGATCACGGCGGTGCCGTGTTGATCGTCATGCATGATCGGCATGCCGAGTGCGTCCCGCAGCGCCGCTTCTACTTCGAAACAGGCGGGGGCGGCAATGTCTTCGAGCTGAATCGCGCCGAACGAGGGTGCGATTGCCTTCACGGTTTCGATGATGTCGGCCGGATCTTTGGACTCAAGCAGGATCGGGATGCCCGAAAGTCCGACAAACTTCGACATCAACGCCGCCTTGCCTTCCATGACCGGCAGTCCCGCGCGCGCGCCGATGTCGCCCAGGCCGAGAATCGCCGTTCCGTTGGTGATGATCGCGACCGTGCGGCCAAGATTGGTGTAGTCCCAGACTTTTTCGGGTTGTCTTTGGATGGCGAGACAAACCCGCGCGACGCCCGGTGTATAGATGTCACGAAGTTGTTGCAGAGTTTCGATCTGGTCGCGTGCAACCATTTGTATCTTTCCGCCCAGATGCCGGTTGAATACGCGGTCCGATTCGCCGAGTATTTTTGCGTTCGGCAGCGCTGCAATGCGTTCAGACAGACCGTAATCCACATCTTCGTCCATCTCCAGCGTAATTTCCCAGATCGTCTTGTCCTGCTCGCGGCGCTGCGCGATCAGGCCTTCGACGACGAGGCCGGATTCGCCGATTGCCTGCAATATCCGGGCGAGACTTCCGGGTTTATGTTCGGATTCGATGAGGAGTATTTCAGGTACTTTCATTCGTTATTCTCCATATTCACACGAAAAATGAACCGAATATATTGAAAACCCGGAACAAGCCTCCCGATTCGCTAATCATCAGATTGCGGCAGAGAGAGTTTCCGGCAGTTCCTTGGCCAGGCTGTGCCGGCTAAGGATACGACCGCCGCCCAGGCAGACGTCGCCCGCATAGACGACGGCGTACTGGCCGGGCGTTACCGCCCGCACCGGTGAATCGAAACGCAGTCGCAGTGTTTCGTCGGCACGTTCAAGGGTGGCTCCGACCGGGTTTTGGCGGTGGCGGACGCGTATCTGGACTGTGGCCGGTACGGGCGGCGGCGCGCCAGCGATCCAGTGCAGACGATCGGCTTCCAAAGCAATAGCGAGTCCGCGCGGATGATCGGCGTCCTGAGCGACGACGAGCGTTTTACGAGCGAAATCCTTGTCCACCACATACCAAGGTGCTTCGAGAGCGCCGTGACGCCCGCCGATACCGAGTCCGCCGCGCTGGCCAAGAGTGTGGAAGTGCAGGCCGCGATGTTTGCCGAGGACGCGCCCTGTGGTATCTTCGATCGGACCCGGCGCTTCGGGCAAAAATTCCGAGAGAAAGCCGCGGAACGGGCGCTCGCCAATGAAGCAGATGCCCGTGGAGTCGGGACGTGCGTGATTGGGCAAGCCGATCTTGCGCGCGAGCGCACGCACTTCGGGCTTGGCGAGATCGCCGACGGGAAAGAGCGTGCGCGCAAACGCATCGCCGTGCACCGCGTGCAGAAAGTAGGTCTGATCCTTGTTTGTGTCACGCGCCGTCAGCAATCCCGGCTTGCCGGCGATTTCTTCCACACGCGCATAATGCCCGGTTGCAATGGCGTCGGCACCGAGTCGGCGCGCCCAATCGAGGAAGGCGCCGAACTTGACGTAGCGATTGCAGAGCACATCAGGGTTAGGGGTGCGCCCTGCATTATATTCATTCAGAAAATCCGCGAAAACCTGTTCCCGATATTCGCGGGCGAAGTTCGCGCGATGCAGCACAATCCCGAGGTGCTCCGCGACCTGTGCGGCGGCGGCCTCGTCGTCCACGCGCGTGCACCAGGCGTCGTCGGCCTCCCAGTTCGTCATGTGCAGGCCTTCGACGCGGTAGCCGGCTTCGAGCAGCCGATGCGCGGCTACGGCGGAATCGACGCCGCCCGAAAGCCCGACGATGACGAGAGGCGCTGTGCTCATGTGTCGATCAGGGTGCTGATGACTTCCAGAGGATAGCGCACGCCCGCTCGGTGTTCGTTGAACGAGCGCAGCACGAGCGGACTGCGCAGGATATCCGAATGGTCCTGCAATTCTTCGAGACTCAACCATTCCGGCCGGATGATGCCCTCATCCAGCGGTGCCCCGGAATCGTAGCCCGTGCAGTGGCCGATGATGTTGATGCGCAGAAAGGTTTCACCGTTACCCGGATGGCGCCACACGTACACGCCGCCTAGTGCGTCGGCGGCGAAACCGTAGCCCGTTTCTTCGCGTACTTCGCGCACGGTGGCGTCCACGGGAGATTCGCCGTCTTCGATATGTCCGGCGGGATTGTTGATGCGCTCGACGCCGTCCACGTACTCACGCACGACGAGAAAGCGGCCGTTCTCTTCGGCCACGGCGGCGACGGTCAGATGCGGATTGAAACTGCGATCGTTCATCGGGTGTCCGTTATCAAAGTCTCAGCAGGCGCGCTTCCGGATCGGGCTCGCTGCGCTCCCACAGGGGTTCGAACCGCCCCGCCAGTTCATGCGCGCGCGCAGGTGAATCCAAGGCAAGATTTGCCTCGGCGCTGCCTGCCGGGGATTGGTGATAGCTGCCGCCGCGGTCGTTGAACGCAAAGACTTCGTCCGTCGCATCATCTTCCGGCGCAAGCCGGTGTACGGCAACACGGCTGGGCAATGCTGCCGCCAGCCGCAGCAGGCCGTGTCCGCTGCGTGCCGCCTGCTGTGCATTTTCGCAAAGCAGCCGGATGCGCATCCGCGAACCGGAGAGCGCCAGCGTGCGCAAGGCGTCGATGAACTCACCGCGATCGGCAAGACGCGGA
This sequence comes from Gammaproteobacteria bacterium, assembly GCA_050739575.1. Taxonomy (GTDB): domain Bacteria; phylum Pseudomonadota; class Gammaproteobacteria; order JAKDMP01; family JAKDMP01; genus JBOIBN01. The sequence continues at coordinate 1,010 of JBOIBN010000040.1, read as the reverse complement.
GCGAGATCCGGTGCGTAAAGCGTGAACGCGTAACGCGCAGAGCCTACAAGCCGGGACAAACCTTTCGCAAGTTCCGCGTGTCCGTGGAGCTGCGAGGTTCCGCCTGCTTGACAGAAGTTCAGAACCATGTTGCGGTGCACGATGCCCGCATCGAGGAAGGTGTCGCCATAGGCCTGAAAGCCGAAACGTTCGTAGAAGCCGATGGCGGAAAACTGGGACATGAGCCGGCACTCGGATTCCCCGCGTTCGCGGGCAGCCGTGAGCAGGGTTTGCAACAGGCGCGCGCCGACCCCGCGGCCGCGCCATTCGGGAAGCACCGCCATGCGTCCGATGTGTGCATCCGGCGTGAGACGGCCGGTGCCGATGGGTTGGTCTTCCGTAAACGCGAGTGCGTGCAAGCATTCGCCGTCCGCATCGTCCCATTCGAGCGCCTTCGGTACGTGCTGCTCTTCGATGAATACGCGGGTACGGATTTCACGCAGCGCGCGCAGGTCGCGTGACCAGTCGGCAATGCGGACGTCAAAATCAGTCATCGTCGTTTGCGTTGCGGCTCCGCGCAAGTTCGGGCGCCAATCCCAGGTAGGTCGCCGGCGTAAGCTGCTCGAGCGCTTCGCGTGCATCTGCCGGCAGCGGCAGCTCGGCCACTACTCTCAACCAGGTAGCGCGGTCGAGGGCGCGCCCGCGGGTCGCGGCCTTCAATGTTTCATAGGGTTTTGTCACGCCGTGTTTGCGCATGAGTGTTTGCGCTGCTTCGCCGAGCACCTCCCAGTGTGCATCGAGATCGGCGGCCAGGCGCTCGGGTACGGCTTCGAGCCTGGCAAGTCCACGCTCGATCGAGACCAGTGCCACGAGTGTGTGCCCGAGCACGGTGCCGAGTGCGCGTTGCGCGGTGGAATCCGTGAGGTCGCGTTGCAGGCGCGAGATCGGCAAGGTGTCCGCCAGATGGCGGGCGAGCGCGTTGGCGAGGCCCAGATTGCCTTCGGCGTTCTCGAAGTCGATCGGGTTGACCT
>JBOIBN010000039.1:0-22878 GCA_050739575.1 Gammaproteobacteria bacterium | reverse complement strand
CCAGCGAGCCGAAGGCGATCACCGCGCCGAGCAGCGAAAAAACCTGCAAAGGCATGACCGAAAAGCCGGTCACGAGATCGAAGTTGAGCTGCACGAGGCGCATGAGCGAATACTTGGATTGCCCCGCTGCGCGCTCGTCGTGCGCCACCTCGATTTCGACCGGATTCGCGGAATAGAGGTAGGCGAGCGCGGGAATGAAGGTGTTGATCTCGCTCGTGCTGTTGATCGCATCCACGACGCTGCGGTCGTAGGCACGCAGCATGCAGCCCTGGTCGGTCATGTGCACGCGGGTGATGTGCTCGCGAATCCGGTTCATCAGCCGCGAGGCGTAGCGCCGCCACCAACTGTCGCGGCGATTGCGGCGGATGGTGCCGACGTAATCATGCCCCGCGTCCATCTCTTCGAGAAGACGTGCGATTTCCTCGGGCGGATTCTGCAGGTCCGCATCGAGCGTGACCATGCGTTCGCCGCGGGACTTCGCAAATCCCGCATAGATGGCCGCGTGCTGGCCGAAGTTCGTCTGCAGCAGCACGACGCGCGTCACGTCCGGACGCTTCTGGTACTGCGTACGGAGGAGCGCCGCACTGCGATCGCGGCTGCCGTCGTCCACGAACAGCACTTCGTAGGAAACGCCAAGCGCATCGAGCGCGGGATATAGCCGCGCGAACAACGCTTCGAGGCCGGCTTCCTCGTTGTAAATCGGAATGACGATCGAAACCCGCGGAGTCCTCGGATCGGCGTATGCAGGTACAACAAGCTCAGTCATGCAGCAACTCGCGGAGCGCCTCGGCGACGCGTTCCACGTCGGCATCGCGCATTTCGGGAAACAAAGGCAGCGTCAGGGTTTCGCGTCCGATACGATCGGCATTCGGAAAATCTTCCGCGCGGAAACCGAGCTCGCGGCACAAGCTCAGTTGATGCAGCGCGGGATAATGCACGCCGGTGCCGATGCCGCGGGCCTGCATCGCCTCGCGGAACGTCTTGCGGTCAGTGCCGAGCCGCTCGAACGGTACGCATACGGCGAACATGTGCCAGGCGTGGCCGTCGTCTCCGCGCGCGGGCTGCATCAGTTCATCCAGGCCGGCGAGCGCCTCGAAATAAAGTGCCGCCAGTTCGCGCCGCCTCGTGTTGCGCCGATCGAGCACGGCAAGTTGGTCGAGCCCGATGCGGGCGCTGACGTCGCTCATGTTGTATTTGTTCGCGGACAGGATTACATCGTAGCTGCCGTCTTCGAGTTTCACCTGGCCGTGGAAGCGCAGCGCCCGCAGCGCGGCAAGCGCCTTATCATCGGCGGTCACGACGGCGCCGCCCTCGATGGTGGTCAGGTTCTTGTTGGCGTGGAAGCTGAAGCAGGCAACGTCGCCGAAACTCCCGATCAGACAATTCTTGTAGCGGGTGCCAATGGCGTGCGCCGCGTCTTCCACCACGCGCAGATCGTGCTTTTGCGCAAGCGTGTTAATCGGATCCATGTCCACCGCAAGACCTGCATAATGGACCGGCATCACGGCGCGCGTGCGTTCCGTAAGCGCCGCTTCCACGCGCGGCGCATCGAGATTGCGGCTGGCGAGATCTACGTCCACGAGCACCGGTTTCGCGCCGGCGCGGAGCACCACGTTCACCGTCGCCGCGAAGGTCATGTCGGGAACGATCACCTCGTCGCCGGAACCGATCCCGAGCGCACGCAGCGCCTCTTCCAGCGCGCCGGTCGCGTGGTTGAACGCAAGTACGGTACGGCCGCCAAGATAATCGGAAAGCGCCGCCTCGAACGCCGCCACCTGCGGACCGGTAGTAATCCAGCCCGAGCGCAAAACTTCGGCAACACCGGCAATGGTGTCTTCCGTGATGTTGGGGCGCACGAAGGGCAGAAAATCGGAACTCACTGGAGGCCTCTCAACTGCGTGCGACCAGGAAAACGCCGAAGATGATGACGCCGATGCCGGCCCAGCGGACGACGTTCATGTTTTCGCCGAGAAAGGCCCAGGCCGCAAGCGCGGTCACGATATAGCCGATCGAAAGCATTGGGTAAGCAATGCTGACGGCGGTACGCGAAAGCGCGAGCAGCCAGACAACGACGCTCACAACGTAGCAGGCAAGCCCGGCGAGTATGTAGGGATTGACCGCCAGCTCGAGGCCCGATCGGATCAGCGTATGGAATTGCAGCCCGATGACGCCGATCCTGTTGACGCCCGCCTTGAGTAGGAACTGCGCCGCCGCATTCAAAAGCACACCGGTCAGAACGAGGGCAAAGGCGATCCAGGTCATGCGGGCACCAGCGCGATCCAGTCCGGGTTTTCGCCGACGATCCGGTAATGAATGCCGAGCGCCTGCACCTTACCCATAAGCTCTCGCGGCACGAAGGCGAGCGCCTCGCGCTTGCCGCGCCAGGCGGTCGCGAAGTCCTGGAGCGTCGGCAGGTAGCGGTCCGCGAGCGAACCGCGTGCGTGCTCGATCCCGAACTGCATTTCGCCCTGATATGCGACGAGCGTCATGGTGCGCCGAAGATAGAAAGGCAGCGTCTGCTGATAACCGCCGACCGAATAGATGGGAACTCCGGGGCGATTATAGCGGGCGACCTCGGCCGTGAGCGCACGGGTGGAATATTCCGGCCCCAAAGCCGCACCACCGAGCAGAATCAGCCGGGCCGCCACCAACCACGCCGCGGCGATCACCCCCACGAGTGCGAATCGGCAACCTCGCAGCGCGCAGGCCGCAAGCGTCGCCGCCACGATCAACGCCCCGGCGGCAATCACCCAGGGCTCATACGCACGAAGCATCGCCGGATCGGTTCCATGTACGTAGCGGGGCGCAAGAAAACCCGCCGCGACGATGACCGCGCCGGCAAGCAGCGACACGGCGACGCCGATCCATGGTTTCGACCGCGAGGCCGCAAGTTCGCGCCCGATCAACACGGCAAACGCCGGAATCACCGGCAGGATGTAGCTCGGAAGCTTGGAGTGCGAAATGGTGAAAAAGGCGAAGATGAAGACAACCCACAGCCACAGCAGGGCCGCCGGATCGAAGGCCCCGCGCGCAAAGAGCCGTAGCGGCGGACGCCAGAGTCCGCGCACCGCCGCCGCAAGCCACGGCAGCACGGCGAGCAGGAGCAGCGGGAAAAAGTACCACCAGGCGCCCGGCCGTTCGGCAATCGGGGTCAGAAAGCGCAGGAACTGCTGCACGACGAAAAACTGGTACAGAAAATCCGGATTCTTGATCGAGACCACGATGAACCATGGGAGCACCAGCGCAAAAAAGAAAGCCAGCCCGATGCCGATGTGCAAACGTCGCAAGAGACCGATCTCGCGTTTGACAATCAGGTAAAGCACCAACACCGCACCGGGCAGGATGATGCCGATCAGGCCTTTGGAGAGCACGGCGAGCGCGGCACCGCCGTAGGCGACGAGCATCCACGCGCGTTCGGCGCGCGAATGCGGCGGCGCATGCTGCGCAAGCACGAAACCGAACAAGGTGAGGTTCATCGCGAAGGCAAGACCCGCATCGAGCGTGCTGAAATGGGCGAGAAATCCGAAGTAAAAACTGCCCGCGAGCGCGGCGGCCGCGTACCAGCCGGCGCGCTCACCATACAGCCGCCCCGCGGTGAGTCCGGCCAGCAGCACCGTGAGAAACCCGCAGAGCGCCGTCCACAACCGCGCGGCCCAATCGTGTACGCCGAACACGGCATAGGCCGCCGTGGTCGCCCAGTATTGGAGCGGCGGTTTCTCGAAGTAGCGCAGATTGTTGAGGCGCGGCGTGACCCAGTCGCCGCTTACGAGCATCTCGCGCGGAATCTCCGCGTAGCGTCCCTCGTCGGTGTTGAACAGCGGACGATGACCCAGGCCCCAGAACCAGACCAGTGCAAAGAGCACGAGGGCGATGAAGTAGCGTGCGCGCGTCGCGTTTGACACGACGATTCGCCGAACGGACGTGCGAAAAGTATAGCAGTCCGGCCCCCCGCCCGGACCTTCTGGCTCTCGCTCAGCGACGGGCGTTGGCCGCGATGCCGCCTATTCCGAGCACGATCATGGCAATCAGCACCCAGCCGGGCAAGGTTAATCCGAGCAGCTTGTCCACGTGGGCGCATTCGCCCGAGCCGAGGAGAACCTGGCGGACGACCTCGATCGCGGGCAGATGCTGGATCATAATCGTGAGCGATGCGCCGCCGCAGGACATGACGGTCCCGGGATGCAGCTGGATATAGACGTGGCGCGCGGAGATGTAAACGCCTACACCGGCGACGATCAGGATCAGGCCGGCGTACACCCAGCGTCCGAAGCGCTTCGGATGATGTATGAAGGCAATCAGGAACACGAGGCCAAGCGCGGCGGTCACGATCCGTTCGAATATGCACAGCGGGCAGGGATTGAGTTGCGCCGGGCCGTATTGCAGGTAATAAGCGAAGGCGAGCATCGCCGCGCACACGAGAAAGCCCAGAAGGTTGACGCGGCGGCACATCGTTGCTCCTAAATGCTATCTTTTTTGTTCGGCAGGTTTACGGATTCGGCGCCGTGTACCTCGCGCTCCATGCCCTTGAGTCCGAGATGGCGCACATCCTTGCCGTGGACGAGAAACACGACGTACTCGGCCATGTTTTTCGCGTGATCGCCGATACGCTCCAACGCCCGCGCGCACCAGAGCACGGCCAGTTCGCGCCGGATCGTGCGCGGATCTTCCATCATGTAGGTGATGGATTTGCGGATCAGCCCTTCGTATTCGCGATCCACCTTCTTGTCCTTGCGCGCCATGCGCAGGGCCGCTTCCGCGTCCAGACGCGCAAAGGCATCGAGCCCGATGTGAAGCATTTTTTTCACGCGCTGACCAAGAGCTTCGAGATCCGTCAGTTCGGACTCGAGCATATCGCCGAATTCGGTCATCATGACGGCCTGGCGTGCAATACGCTCGGCCTCGTCGCCGATGCGTTCGAGATCTGTGATGGTCTTGATGATGGCGATGATAAGGCGCAGATCGCGCGCCGCCGGTTGATGGCGAGCCAGAATGCGCGTGCACTGTTCGTCAATCGCAACCTCGTGCGCATTGACCTCGTGATCCATCTGCGTTACCTGCTCGGCAAGCGCATGATCGCCCGCGACGAGCGCGGCGAGCGCGATGTCGATCTGACGCTCGATCAACTCGCCCATCGTCAGCACCCGGTCCTGCACCGCCTTCAACTCGCTGTCGTAGCGGTGCGAGATATGTTGCGCTTCGTCCATCATGACGGCATTTCCGGCTGTCGGGCAATCACGGCTTGCTTCGCTCTAGTGTAGTGTAAATCGTACGCCGGGTCATACGGCGGCGGCGTGCGCCGGGCCGGTGATCTTGCGCCCACCAGCGGACAGGGCCGCGGCGACGCGTGCATGGGCCTCCTCGGCAAGTGTTTTCGCATCACCGCCTTCGACGACCAGCGGTGCGAGAAATTGCAACCGCACCCCGGTGCGCTGGCAGCGCAGAATACGCAATGCGTGAGGGCCGAGTACGTCGCCATCCATCATCGGCGCAAACGCCGCACCATCGCCGCCGCTATACACGAGTGCGACCGGCTGCACCGGGCAAGCCGTCGCAACTGCCGCCTCGAACAGTCGCGGCTTGAAGCGGAGCAACTCGTGGGCAGCGCTCACCGTGCCCTCGGGAAAAAAGATCACCCGTTCGCCCCGGCGCAAGCGGGCCGGGAGTTCTCCGCCGAGCGCACTGAAGCTCCGCAATTCGCCACGTTTGATGAAGAGCGTCCGTCCGCCCCGACGCGCAAAGTAGCCGAGCAACGGCCAGCGGGCAATCTCCGCCTTGGAAACGAATGCACCTGTAAGCGTCGCGCCGAGCGCGACGATGTCCAGCCAGGAGCGATGATTGCAGGCGATCATGGCGGGGCCGGACAAGGGCCGTCCCTCGATCTCGATGACAAGTCCGAAGAGCCCGGCCAGCAAGCGGAACCAGGTCTGCATCAGAAAAGGCTGGAGGCGCCGATCGAGTGCCGGCGTGAAAGTACCCGTAAAAGAGAGCACAAGCGCGGCCACGATGCTCGGGATCGCGAGTAGCCCGAGCCCAAGCATCCGCGCGGTGCTGCGCATCGCTGGCTTCAGCCCGGCGGCCAGCCCAGCCGTCGGCCGCCCAAAAGATGCAGGTGCAGGTGAAACACGCTTTGCCCGGCGCCGGCGTTGCAGTTCAGGACCGTGCGGTAGCCGGATTCGGCGACGCCCTCCTCTTCCGCTATCCGAGCTGTCGCCAGTACCAATCGACCCATCAGCTCCTCATCCGCAGCGGAGAGATCGTTCGTCGTTGGAATATGGCGCTTGGGTATGACAAGAATGTGAACAGGGGCCTGCGGATTGAGATCGCGGAAGGCGAGAATCTCTTCGTCTTCGTAGACCGTATCGGGCTTGATTTCGCCCCGCACCATCTTGCAGAACACGCAATCGTCCATCTCGATCTCCTTACGCCCGGATTTCGGAGTTACGCCGACTTATCACCGCAGAGAACGCAGAGATCACAGAGAGAGGAATATGGATCGAACAATAATAATCCGGCTTCCTTTTTTGAACTGGTTAACAGACTTGTAAAACAATCTCTGCTTGCTCCGCGGTAAATTCTCTTTTGTGAGCTTCTCAGTCTTCCACCGCGCGGCGGCCGTTGAAGGCGCGCGCAAGCGTCGAACCGTCCACGTATTCGAGTTCTCCGCCCACCGGCACGCCGTGTGCGATGCGCGTCGCGCGAACACCATGACGACGAGCGAGTTCGCCGATCCAGTGCGCGGTCGCCTCGCCTTCCACGGTGGCGCCGGTGGCCACGATCACTTCCTCCACCCCGTCCGCAAGCCGGGCTTCGAGTTCGACAGCACCGAGCTCGTCCGGACCGATGCCGTCAAGCGGAGAGAGCCGCCCCATCAGCACGAAGTAACGGCCGTGATAGGCCGTGGCCGCTTCAATGGCGGCGACGTCGCTCGGGCTCTCCACCACGACAAGCTCGCGTTCGCTGCGATTCGGATTAGCGCAAATAGCACACAACTCCGATTCGGCCAGCATCCGGCAGCGCTTGCAGCGGCCGACCACCTCGCCGGCATGAGCGAGCGCATGGGCCAGGCGTTCGGCCCCCTCGCGGTCACGCTCGAGCAGATGAAACGCGGCGCGCTGGGCCGACTTCGGACCGACACCCGGCAGGCAGCGCAGCGCACCGATGAGTTCGAGCAGCGCGGGCGGGAAAACACCGGCCATCAAGCCCCCCCGTTCAGTTTGCGTCTCATAGTCCCGGCAGCATGCCGGGCGGAAGTTGCATGCCGCCGGCGAGCCCGGCGTAGCGCTCCTGAATCGTTTCGCGCACGCGACGCACGGCATCGTTTGTCGCTGCTGCCATGAGATCTTCCAGCATCGCGTGATCGTCGAAGGCGCCCGGTTCGATCGCGATCCGCCTCACCTCGAACTGCCCGTTCATGCTCACGCGAACCTGGCCGCCGCCCGCCTCGCCCGTGCATTCCAATTGCGCGAGTTCGCCCTGCATCTGTTCCAGCCGGGCTTTGAGATTATTTGCCTCACGCATAAACGAGCCGAAATCCACGGGCATGTTCAATCCTCCGGTCGAATACTGTCGGGAATCAACTCCGCGCCGAAGGTTTCGCGCAGCGAGGCCACGTTCGGATCCTGCGCGATCGCCTGCTCGGCTCGGGCCTGACGTTCGGCTTCGAGGGCGGAACGTTTGGCCGCCGGCGTGGGCGCGCCGCCTTCGCCGATTTCGATCCTGAGCTTCAGGGGAGCACCATATTCCGCAGCGAGAGCCTGCTCAAGGGCCGACTGCAAACGCTCGGTATGCAATTCTCGTCCGCGCGCGTCGAGCCGCAGACGGATCGTCCTGGCATCGCGGCCGAGCAGGACACAGTGTTCGGCCAGCTCGCGGACCAAGCCGCCGATCTCCAGCCGCGCGAGCACGGCTTCCCAGTCTTCTCCGGTCTTGTCTGCGGTGGCGGGAGCGGCGTCCGCTTTTCCGGAATCCACCTTCCCGGCATCTGCCTTTCGGGATTCGGCTGGACGTGCGGGTTTCGCCCGCGCATTTCCATCGGCGCGGGCGGAAGGCGGCGGCAAATCCTGGGGTGAAAAGGCCAGCATGCGCAGCAGCACCATTTCAAGCACGGCTGCGGGATCGGGCGCAAGCGCAAGGTCCCGTTTGCCGGCGAGGACGATATCGTAGTCGAGCTGAACCGTTGCAGGTGTGAGCGCACGCGCCAGTGCGTCCACCAGCTCGGCGGGCGTGTCGGCAGACAATGGCGCATCCGCCACAATCTGCCGCCGCGCTATCAGCGCGAGGGCCTCGGCAAGGCTGTCGAGGATTTCGCCCGCATCCGCCGTCCGCGTCACCGCCGCAAGACGCTCCAGCAACCCGGCGCCGTCGTCGGCCGCGAGGCGTTCGAGCAATGCATAGACCGCACCGCGTTCGACGGTACCGAGCATCGAGGCTACTTCCGCCTCGGTCAGTCCGGCACTACCGAAGGCGAGCGCCTGATCGAGCAGGGAGAGCGCATCGCGGAGCGAACCCTGAGCCGCGCGGGCGAGCGCAGCCAGCGCGGCAGGTTCGGCCGTGAGCCCTTCCTTTTCCACGATGCGCGCCAATGCCGCCTCGATCTCGGCTGCCGGAAGTCGGTGCAGCGCAAAAACCAGGCAGCGCGAAAGCACCGTGAGCGGCAACTTTTCCGGATCGGTGGTCGCGAGCAGGAACTTCACGTGTTCCGGCGGCTCCTCGAGCGTCTTGAGTAATGCGTTGAACGAATGTCCGGAGAGCATGTGCACCTCGTCTATGAGGTACACCTTGTAGCGACCCTCGGCGGGCGCATAGGGCACGTTTTCCAGCAGATCTCGCGTATCTTCCACCTTGGTACGCGAGGCGGCGTCCACCTCGATAAGGTCCATGAATCGCCCCGCGTCGATGGCTCGGCAGGCGCTGCATTCTCCGCAGGGATGGGCGGAAACGCCCTTTTCACAATTGAGGCAGCGAGCCAGAATGCGCGCGATCGTGGTCTTGCCGACGCCGCGAGTGCCGGAGAAAAGATAGGCGTGGTGCAGCCGTCCGCGCTCGAGCGCGTTGCCGAGCGCACGCACGACGTGCTGCTGCCCGACCACTTCTTCGAAGTTGCGCGGGCGGTAACGGCGAGCGAGCGCTAGATAAGCCATGTTCTCAACAAAATACTGTTTATCATTTACCGAAGAACCGAATCGCTGAAAAACGTAGCGTGCGAAGTCCGAATTGGATGCCGCCGGAGCGCAGAGACCGCAGTGTACATGACGGTACATGAGGATTTCGAGCGCCGCCGGCATTCAATCCGGCGAGCGCAGTAGTTTTTCGGTGATTCGGAAAAGGCGGCGGCCTGCACCCGCCGACCCCCGGCACCCGAGTCCGCCGCTGCCGCTGCTCCCTTCCGGGCCTGACGGGGTTCACGGCGTATCGTCGCGAGGAGCTGATGCAGGCCACCATTGAACCTCCTGAGTTCACCTCTCAGACAATGCTAGCAGGCTGGCGGGCGCAGTCGGCACCCGATGCCAGCCGTTCTGGAAATTGGCCGTTGAAGCGTAGCGAGCGAAGTGGAACCCGGGATCGGCCCCTCCGCGGAAACGCGTTGCTGCACCAGAGCGCGGCCCTGCAAGGCGTCGGGCGCAGCGCATAGCGAGTCTATGCGTAAGCCCGACAACGCCGCAGGACGCGCTCTGGCGCGCAACCCGAAGGGACGGGATGGTTTTCGCCCACGGCTTTGTCGCTCCACGCTTATTTGGAATAACCAAACTACGCTCCTCGCTTCGCGCCCTGAACGAAAACCGTCTCCGTCGCGTTCTGCGCAGGAGCCGATCCCGGGTTCAAGATTGGATGGCGCCGGAGCACAGGAACCGCAGTGTACATGTCGGTACATGAGGATTCCGAGCACCGCCGCCATTTAATCCGGCGAGCACAGTAGCTTCAACGGCCAATTTGGCGGAGAGGGCGGGATTCGAACCCGCGATGCGCGGTTAGCGCATACACGCTTTCCAGGCGTGCTCCTTCGACCGCTCGGACACCTCTCCCGATCATGATTCCGCGGCCGATCGTCAAGGCTCCTCAGCGATGCAAGCCGCTAGACGAGGGCGCACGGGGCGTCGTCGCGGCCGGCTTTGCCGCCGACGCCGCGGCAGCAGCCTTGAGCGCATTCGGCGGCTGAACCAGGCAGGCTTCCTCATGCGTCGGCGCCCCGCTCGGCTGCTGGCCCGGAATATCGTAGGTTGGGTCGTGTGCGAGCGGCGGGCCGTTCGGCGGAGACTTGAGAGCCGGCGCGCTCTTCGCCTGGTACCAGCCGTGCGGAACGCAGGAATGCGAGCATCCAGCGAGCATCGCGAGACCGCCGATAAACGTCGCCGCAAGCGCGAGCCGCCTCACGCGAGCACTCCGAGATCCGTCAGTGCCGCTTCCACCGTCGCACGATGCGCTTCGTCGAGCGGCAACAGCGGCAGGCGGATTCCCGATTGAATTTTTCCCATGCGTTTCAGCGCCCATTTGACCGGAATTGGATTGGACTCGACGAACAGTGCACGGTTCAGCGTCGCAAGTTCCCCGTCCAGCCAGCGCGTTCGGACGAGATCGCCCGCACACGCCGCATCGCACAGATGCCGAACCCGCTCCGGCACCACATTCGCGCTCACCGACACGACGCCGTCACCACCCGCGAGCATGAAGGCCGCCGCCGTCGCATCGTCGCCGGAGAAAAGCAGAAAGTCGGGACCGCAGAGCCTTCTCAGTTCCGTTACCCGCTCCAGCCTGGCGCTCGCCTCCTTGATACCGACGATGTTCGGCACCTCGGCGAGTTCGGCCACCGTCGCCGGCAGCAGATCGGTCACCGTGCGCGAAGGAACATTGTAAAGCAGTATGGGCAGCTCGACCGCGGCGGCCACCGCGCGGAAGTGCACGGCAAGAGCCCGCTGCGGCGGCTTGTTGTAATACGGCACGACCAGCATCAGCGCCTCGGCTCCTGCGGCAGCGGCCCGCTCGGAAAGATCGAGCGTCTGCACCGTGGAATTGGAGCCGGTGCCGGCGATGACCGGAATCCGGCCGGCGGCGCATTCGACAGCCTGCCGGATGAGCCGTGCGTGCTCGTCGCTGGTCAAAGTCGGAGATTCGCCGGTCGTTCCCGCGATTACCAGGCCCTGCGTGCCGGCCGCGACGTGCCAGTCGATCAGACTCTCAAGCGCCGTCTCGTCCACCGCGCCGTCCGGCTGCATCGGGGTGACGAGCGCCACCAGGCTACCCGTGAGGCGCATAAATCCGGTCATCGGAAATGGGCTGGTGATCGTAACGGCGTGCGCGCATCGAGCGCAAGTCGGGCGCGACGCCCGCGACATGATGGGCTACACTGCCCGCGCTCATTACCAAGGCTTGGGCGATGCAACGGCTGGAAGACGCCACTGTCGCCGTGATCGGCTTGGGCTACGTCGGCCTGCCGCTGGCCGTCGCCTTAGCGCGCGAGTTTCCGGTCATCGGCTACGACGCGAATCCGCAGCGGATCGCGGAACTGCGGGGCGGCGAGGACCGGACCCGCGAAGTCGGCCGCGAAGAACTCGCCGGCACAAAGCGGCTCGAACTGACCGCCGACGCCGCGCGGCTGCGCGAAGCGCAAATCTTCATCGTCACGGTGCCGACGCCAGTCGATGCGCACAAGGTTCCCGATCTCGGCCCGCTCCGGCATGCGAGTGAAACGGTCGGGCGCGCCATTTCGCCGGGCGCGCTCATCGTTTACGAGTCCACCGTCTATCCGGGTGCAACCGAAGAGATCTGCGTGCCGATCATCGAGACCGCCTCGGGACTTGCCTGCAATCGCGACTTCTTCGTCGGCTACAGCCCCGAGCGGATCAACCCGGGCGATCGCACGCACCGCATCGGCGATATCGTGAAGGTAACGTCGGGCTCAACGCCGGAAGCTGCGGAACTTGTGGACGCACTTTATCGGCGGATCGTCCGCGCCGGCACGCACCGCGCCTCGAGCATCCGTGTCGCCGAGGCCGCCAAGGTCATCGAGAATACCCAGCGCGACGTCAACATCGCGCTCGTCAACGAACTCGCCATGCTGTTCGAACGCCTCGGCCTCGACACGCAGGAAGTGCTCGCCGCCGCCGGCACCAAATGGAACTTCGCGCCGTTCAAACCCGGCCTCGTCGGCGGCCACTGCATCGGCGTCGATCCCTATTACCTCACTTACAAGGCGATCGCCGTCGGCCATCACCCCGAGATGATCCTCGCTGGCCGGCGGATCAACGACGGCATGGGCCGCTACGTCGCCGAACAGGTGATGAAGCTCCTCGTGCGCCGCCGTGTCCAGGTCGCCGCCGCGCGCATCCTGGTGCTCGGACTCGCCTTCAAGGAAAACTGCCCGGATCTGCGTAACAGCCGCGTGATCGACGTGGTGCGCGAACTCGAAAGTTACAGCGCAACTGTGAAGGTTCACGATCCATGGGTGGCGCCGGACGCGGCCCGCGACGAGTACGGACTCGAACTGCTCGCCGCGCCCGAAAAGGGCGCCTACGATGCCGTGATACTCGCCGTACCGCACCGGGACTTCGCCAAACTCGGCGCCGCCGGCATCCGCGCGTTCGGCAGGCCGGGCGCGCCACTTTACGACATCAAGGGACTCTTGCCGCGCGACGACGTGGACGGACGACTTTAAGTGAGCGGACGGCGCATACTTGTAACCGGAGCGGCCGGATTCATCGGTCACGCAGTCGCCGAAAAGCTGCTCGCGCGCGGCGACGCCGTGATCGGTTTCGATAACCTGAATCCCTACTACGACGTGACACTCAAGCAGGCTCGGCTCGCACATCTGGCTGCGAAAGCGAAGTTTACCGATGTGCGTGCCGATATCGCCGACCGCGAAACGCTCATTGCTGTCTTCGAACGCGAACGGCCCGAAGCCGTCGTGCACCTTGCCGCGCAGGCGGGCGTGCGCTATTCGCTCGAAAATCCGCATGCCAATGTCGAAAGCAACCTCGCGGGCTTCGTCAACCTTTGCGAGGCCTGCCGCGCACATCCCGTCTCTCACCTCGTCTACGCCTCGACGAGTTCGGTTTACGGCGCGAATCTCAATATGCCGTTTGCAGTAAGCGACGGCGCCGATCATCCCGTGAGTCTTTACGCCGCGACCAAGCGCGCGAACGAACTCATCGCCCATGCCTACAGCCACCTGTTCGCAATACCCACTACGGGGCTACGCTTCTTTACCGTTTACGGTCCCTGGGGCCGCCCCGACATGGCGCTGTTCAAGTTCACAAAGTGCATGCTCGCGGGCAAGCCGATCGAGGTATACAACCGCGGCAAGCACCGGCGCGACTTCACCTATATCGACGACATTGCCGAAGGCGTCGTGCGTGTCCTCGACCGCCCGCCCGCGCCCGATCCGGACTACGATTACACGGCACCCGATCCCGCGGCGAGCGGCGCGCCGTACCGCATCTACAACATTGGCCACGGCGAGCCCGTGCCGCTGATGGACTACATCGTGGCGCTGGAAGAAACGCTGGGAGTAAAGGCGCAGATCGAATACCTGCCGCTGCAGCCGGGCGACGTCGAAGCCACCGCCGCCGACGTGAGCGCGCTCGAACGCGACGTCGGCTACCGCCCCGCAATCGACGTCAAGGAAGGCATCGCGCGCTTCGTCGCCTGGTACCGCGACTACTACAACGTCTGATTCCATTCGGAGGACGAGCAGCCGATACGTGCTCAGTGACGCGTAAAGGACAGCGCCAAATGGCGCCCTCTGACTTGCGTGCCGTGACCGGCATCGGGTCCGTTTAGCGACCAACCCTCGCCTGAAGGTTCGGAGGATACCGATCTCCCTGCACCGTGATTTTCGAGACGGTATTCTCGATGTCGCTCAGATCCTCAGGTGTGAGTCGGACATTCGCTGCGCCGAGGTTCTCCTCCAGCCGATGCAGCTTGGTGGTGCCGGGGATCGGCACAATCCACGGCTTCCAGGCAAGTAGCCAAGCGAGCGCGATTTGAGCCGGCGTGGACTGCTTCTGCGCTGCGATTCGGCCGAGCAGATCGACGAGCGCCTGGTTCGCTTTTCGCGCTTCCGTGGAAAACCGCGGAACGATGTTCCGAAAGTCTTTGCTGTCGAACCTGGTGTTTGCGCTGATAGCACCCGTGAGAAAGCCTTTACCAAGAGGACTGAATGGAACGAAGCCGATTCCGAGTTCCTCGAGCGTAGGCAGAATCTCCTTTTCAGGCTCTCTCCACCACAACGAGTATTCGCTCTGGAGCACGGTGACCGGCTGGACTGCATGTGCGCGACGAATGGTTTGCACACCTGCTTCAGACAGGCCGAAGTGCTTCACTTTGCCTTCCTGAATCAGCTCTTTGACCGTGCCCGCTACGTCCTCGATCGGCACGTCCGGATCGACGCGGTGTTGATAGAACAGATCGATGCGATCCGTCTTGAGGCGCTTCAAAGAGGCGTCGGCCACCGCGCAGATGCGCTCCGGCCGGCTATCCTGCCCTTTCGTCGAATCGCCGTCCCGGAAACCGAACTTGGTCGCGATCACCACTTGATCGCGGAGCGGCGCCAGCGCTTCGCCGAGCAGCTCTTCGTTGCCGAACGGTCCGTAGGCTTCCGCGGTGTCGAAGAAAGTGACGCCGCGCTCGACCGCCGCACGGATCAGCGCAATGGCGTCGCGGGTATCCGTAGCAGGGCCGTAGCCATAGCTCAGACCCATGCAACCGAGGCCGAGCGCCGAGACTTCCAAATTGCTTTTTCCAAGTTTGCGTTTCTGCATTTATGTCTCCTTCCGCATTCGTTTGGCCATCAGGGCTTCACCATGACCTTGATTGATTCGCGGTCGTTCATAGCGCGGTAGCCGTCGGGGACTTCGTCGAGGCTGGCCGTGCGATCGAACACGCGGCCGGGCTCGATGCGGCCTTCGAGAACGTCGGGTAGCAATTCCTCGATGTAGGCGCGCACCGGGGCGGGGCCGCCGCTCACGGTGACGTTGTGGTAGAACGCCGGCTGCGAGTCGGGCATCGTCTCGTCCTGGGGAACGCCGACGCGGCCGACCGCGCCGCCCGGCCGGGCAATCCCGATCGCCGTTTGCATCGACTGCCCGAGGCCGACGCACTCGAGCACGGAATGAACGCCGAAACCGCCAGTGAGTTCGCGCACGCGTTCGATTGCATCATCACCGCGTTCGCTCACCACATCGGTTGCGCCGAACTGTTTTGCCAATGCGATGCGATCGGCATGATGTCCCAGAATTATGATCTGATCGGCGCCCAGGCGCTTCGCCGCGATCACGCCACACAAGCCAACCGCGCCGGCTCCAACGACGGCGACGGTCTTTCCGGGGCCGGCTTTGGCGGTGACGGCGGCGTGATGGCCCGTTCCCATCACGTCTGAGAGCGTGAGCAGCGATGGCATCAGCGCGTCGTCTTCGCTGACCGGCAGGACGAAGAGCGTTCCGTCCGCCTGCGGGATCCGCACCGCTTCGGCCTGCGCGCCGGCGATCTGACTCGTGCCGAAGAACCCCCCGTGGATGCACGAGGTGTGCAGCCCTTCGTGGCAGAAGACGCAGGTGCCGTCTGAGAAGGCGAACGGCATGACGACAAGATCACCGGCCTTCAGTGTGCGGACATCGGCGCCGACGGTTTCGACGACGCCGATCGCCTCGTGCCCCATGTGGCGGCCGATCTCGCTGCGCCCCAGTGTTCGGTACGGCCAGAGGTCACTGCCGCAGATGCAGGCGCGGGTGACACGGACGACCGCATCGGTTGGCTCGACGACGGCGGCGTCGGGGACGTTCTCGATCCGAACGTCGCCGGCCTCATACATGACAGTTGCACGCATAGCTTGTCTCCTCAATCGGTTGTGTGGTTCACATCGTGTAGCCGGGCTGCTTGTAGAGCTGATCCGGCTTGTCGACGATGTCGGGCTCGTAGACTTTTTCAGCCCAATCGCGCGAGGCAATCTCTTCCATCGCCACAGAAACCGGCTCTTCGCCGTAGCTCAAGACTTCCATCACGTCTTTGGCGATGGCGTCTGCCAGCCGTTTCTTCTGCGTCTCCGATTTTCCCGGCCAGAGCTTGATGATCACGTGAGGCATGGCATTCTCCAGATTCTCTGCGGGTCACGCACCCGCTTCCTCGAATACACGCCTTGCGATTTGCAGCGCCGTGCTCGCCACCGGCCAGCCTCCATAAAAGGTAAGGTGCGTGATCGCCTCGATCAGCTCGTCGCGGCTGACACCGTTCTCCAGCGCCTTTTTCAGGTGAAACGGCAGCTCGTTGCTGCGATACAGCGCGACCAGGCACGACACAGTGACGAGGCTGCGGTCGCGCGGCGAAAGTTGCGGGCGTTCCCACACGTCGCCGAACAGCACCTTGTCAGTGTAGTCGGCGAGCGCGGGCGCGATGTTTCCGAACGCTTTGCGTGCGGCGGTGGGTTCATTGGGCATGATGTTCTCCTCGTCAGCTCAAATACTGTTCGTCGGTGACCTTCTCCAGCCACTCGACGGCGTTGCCGTCTTTCGATTCCTGGATCGCGACATGGGTCATCGCTGTCTTGTCGGTCGCGCCGTGCCAATGTTTCTTGCCGGGCGGACATGTGATGACATCGCCGGGCCGGATTTCCTCTTTCGGTTCACCCCGGCATTGCGTCCAGCCGAGACCGGACGTGACGATCAATGTCTGACCACAAGGATGCGTGTGCCACGCCGAACGCGCTCCGGGTTCGAAGGTGACGCGTGCACCGGCGACCGGCGCAGGCCCCGGCGACTGGAACAGTGGATCGATCCGCACGTTGCCGGTGAAGTATTCCGCCGGCCCTTTACTGGAAGGCTGCGAGCCGCATCTGTTGATTTCCATCTTCCACACTCCTTCGCTTTACGCCGACGTCGTCATAGACCAGTTGCCAGTGGTTCACGACAGTGAAACTTTAACGAAAGAAGCAGCATGAGATAAAGTGGCATAATCTGCATGGGCCTATGAGATGTATTCATAAATGCTGCGCGAAAACGTTAACGACCTGGTGGCTTTCCTCGTCGTTGCGCACGAGCGAAGCTTTACCAAGGCTGCAGCGCAACTCGGCGTTTCGCAATCGGCGCTGAGTCACAGGATCCGTGCCCTGGAAGAACGTCTGAGCCTCAGACTCTTGACCCGAACTACGCGCAGGGTTGCGCCAACCGAAGCGGGGGAGCGTCTACTCCGTACCATCGCCCCCCGGTTTGAGGAGATTGAGGCCGAGCTGTTGGCCTTAGGTGAACTGCGTACTAAACCCGCTGGAACCTTTCGAATAACGGCCACGGAGTATGCGGCCGACACGATCCTCCTGCCGAAACTTGCCGAGTTTCTGCCGCAGTACCCGGACATCAACGTCGAGATCGTCGTTGACTATGGTCTGACCGACATTGTTGCCCAACGCTTTGACGCCGGCGTTCGATCAGGCGAACAAGTGGCCAAAGACATGATCGCAGTTCGTATCGGGCCGGATATGCGCATGGCGGTCGTCGGTGCGCCGTCCTATTTCGCGAAACGCCCCTTGCCAAAGAAGCCTCAGGACCTGACCGACCACACCTGCATCAATCTGCACCTATCGACTTACGGCGGGCTATATGCTTGGGAGTTCGAAAAAGGCAGCCGCGAACTGAAGGTGCGCGTCGAAGGTCAGCTTGTCCTCAATGGCACCGTCCAGATGCTCAATGCAGCACTGGCCGGCTTGGGCTTGGCCTATGTGCCGGAAGACCTGGCGCAACCATATCTAGCCCAAAAAGATCTCAGGCGGGTGCTTGAAGACTGGTGCCCGGCCTTCTCCGGTTACCATCTCTATTATCCGAACCGGCGCCGCCAATCAGAGCGAGCCTTCGCCGAGCTGGTCGAGGCCCTGCGCTACCATTATTAAGAAGAATCCCCGAAATGTCTTTACAGCCACCAAAACATCATTCCGGACGCCGGTTACTTTGCCATGAGAAACCCGGCCTACATAGAGACTTCGAAGTAAGATTACAGCCATGACGCAACAACAAAGCAAACCGGTCGCGGAAACCGAAGGTCTGATCAGCCTGCCCAGCCCCTACGCGGTGGACGAGACGCTGGACCGCCTGGAATCGGTGCTGCAATCAAAAGGCGTAACGGTGTTCGCACGCATCGATCATCGCGCCGCCGCCGAGCGCGTCGGCCTCACGATGCGTCCGGCTCAGGTTCTGATTTTCGGCAGTCCTAAAACCGGCACGCCGGTGATGAACGCCGCACCCACGATCGCGATCGACCTGCCGTTCAAGGCGCTGGCCTGGGAAGATGCAGCCGGCCAAGTATGGCTGAGCTACAACAGCGTCGAATACCTCGCGCACCGCCACCAGGTACCCGGCAATATCATCAAACCACTGGAAGCCCTGGGCTCGCTGATTGCCGAGGCATTGAAATAAGCGCAGATCGCGGTCGAAGTGCCCGCATAAATCGAATATGGCCTTGGATTATTCTGGAATGGTTGCATCATTACCTTGTAATGAATGGCATCCGAGTCGGAGCTAAATCCAATCTCCTGCTCACATTAGATTTTTGATTTTGCCTCGATGTACTCCCGCTTGGGAATGGTCGTCACGCTTGGGTTTCGGCAGAGTCCGCTTCCGGCCTGAGTAATGGAAAGAGCAGCACCTCGCGGATGGACTCCGCACCGGTAAGCAGCATCGCGACCCGGTCCATGCCGATGCCGACGCCGCCCGCGGGCGGCATGCCGTATTCGAGCGCGCGCACGTAGTCGTGATCGAAACTCATCGCCTCGGCGTCGCCGCCGCTGCGCTCGCGCATCTGCACCTCGAAGCGCCGCGCCTGATCCTCGGGATCGTTCAATTCCGAGAATCCGTTGGCGATCTCGCGCCCGGCGATGAACAGCTCGAAGCGGTCCACCAGTTCGGGATCGCCGTTTTTGACGCGCGAAAGCGGCGAGATTTCGAGCGGGTAATCGGTGACAAAGGTCGGTTGCACGAGTCCCGGCTCAGCCACCGTTTCGAAGAGCTGGGTGAGCAGTTTTCCCCAGTCGCCGGTCGCGGGTTCGACATGGCGGGCAACGAGGATCGCTGCGAGCCGCTCGCGATTGCGCAGATCCGAACGCGCGAGTTCGGGACAGGCCGCAAGCGTCGCATCGGCTAGCGTGACGCGCTCGAAAGCCTTGCCGAAATCGAGCGTTGCACCGCCCCAGACGAGTTCCGGCGCGCCGCGCACATCAGCGACCAGAGTTCCGATCAACTGTTCGGTCAAGGCCATCATGCTCGTGCAATCGCCATAGGCTTCGTAGGCTTCGAGCATCGTGAATTCCGGGTTGTGGCGTGCGGACACGCCTTCGTTGCGGAAGTTGCGGTTGATTTCGTACACCTGCGTAAAGCCGCCGACCAGCAGACGCTTGAGATACAGTTCCGGCGCGATGCGCAGGTAAAGCGGGATATCGAGTGCGTTGTGATGTGTCGTGAAGGGCCGCGCCAGTGCGCCGCCCGCAAGCGGCTGCATCATCGGCGTCTCGACTTCGAGAAATCCACGCGCATCGAGCATGCCGCGCGCCACGCGGAGAATCTCCGCGCGCTTGCGGAAAATTTCCCGCACCTCGGGGTTCATCGCAAGATCGAGGTAGCGCCGGCGATAACGCAGTTCCGGATCCTTCAGGCCGTGGAACTTCTCCGGCAGCGGACGCAGGCATTTGGCGAGCAGTTCGAGCCGGGTGACCCGCAGCGTAAACTCCCCGGTCTTGGTGCGAAAGAGACTCCCTTCCAGTCCGACGATATCGCCGAGATCGAGCTGCTTGAAGAAATCGTAGCCGTCCGCGCCAAGCTCCTCGCGCGTGACAAAAAACTGCAGCCGTGCGCTGCCGTCGTCCAGGTGCGCGAAGCTCGCCCGGCCCATGACCCGGCGCGTCATCATCCGTCCGGCCACACGCACCCACAGCGGACGTTCGGTCAGCGCCGCGGCGTCGAGTCCGCCAAAGGTGCCGATGAGCGCCTCGATAGTAGTGTCGGGAGAAAAATCGTTCGGATAAACAAATCCGCCGCCACGCAGCACGGCGAGTTTCGCGCGCCGTTCCTGTACCAGATCGTGGTGTTCGTTACCTGTATCCATGCTTCCTCCCTTGACTGCTTTACTGGACGCCGGCTTTGAGCGACGCTTCGAGAAAAGGATCGAGATCGCCGTCGAGCACGGCCTGAGTGTTGCCGATTTCGACCCCGGTGCGCAAATCCTTGATCCGCGACTGATCGAGAACGTAGGAACGGATCTGACTGCCCCAGCCGATTTCGGCCTTGGAATCTTCCAGCTCCTGCTGCGCGCTGCGCCGTTTGGAAAGCTCCAGTTCGTAGAGCTTGGCCTTGAGCTGCTTCATCGCCGTCGCCCGGTTCTTGTGCTGCGAGCGTTCGTTCTGGCACTGCACGACGATCCCGGTCGGTAGATGGGTGATGCGCACGGCGGATTCGGTGCGGTTGACGTGCTGGCCGCCGGCGCCGCTCGCCCGATAGACGTCCACGCGTAAATCGGCGGGATTGATCTCGATCTCGATATCATCGTCCACTTCCGGCGATACGAACACCGCCGCGAACGAGGTGTGCCGGCGATGCCCCGAATCGAACGGCGACTTGCGCACCAGGCGATGCACGCCCGTTTCGGTGCGCAGCCAGCCGTAGGCATAATCTCCCTCGAAACGCAGGGTTGCGCTCTTGATGCCGGCCGTCTCGCCCGGGGAAACTTCGATCAACTCCGTCGCAAAGCCGCGCCGCTCGCCCCAGCGCAGGTACATGCGCAGCAGCATCTCCGACCAGTCCTGGGCCTCGGTGCCGCCCGAACCAGCCTGAATGTCGAGAAAGGCATTGACCGCATCCATCTCGCCGCCAAACATGCGCCGGAACTCGAGCGCTCCGATTCTGCGTTCACAGCCAGCGACGTCCTCGTCGATTTGCGCAAGTGCATGCGCGTCATCCTCGGCGGCGGCCAGCTCGAGCAGTTCGCCGGCCTCGTCGAGTTCGCGCGCCATATCGTCTAGCGTGACGATGATCTCGACGAGACGCGCGCGCTCGCGGCCCAGATTCTGCGCCTGCTCGGGGTTCGACCAGACCTCGGGCGCTTCGAGCGCACGCTCGATCTCGGCCAGCCGCGTTGCGCTGCCCGCATAGTCAAAGATACCCCCTCAGAGCCTCGGAACGGCTCTTGAGATCGGCAATGGCTTCACGCGCGGGAGCAAACTCAGCCACGTAAATTCCGGCTGTCAAAGAAAGTCATTCTAGGGGAAATCAAATGTATGTCGACCAAAGGGGAGAGCTAACGCCTCTCCCCTTTGGAAACCCCACTGCTAAGGTTCCTGCGGCAAGCCGCAGGGAATTGGCGATTCAAACCAGCCGGCGTTTTCTCAGCCGCGGTCGCGCCGCATCAGGCTGCGTCGCGCCGGGACCGAAAGTACGACCTCGTCAACCAGAAGATCGAACGCGGAACCTGCGGCGCCGAGCCGTGCCAGCCATTCTTCGCCCACCCGCTCCTCTCCGCGCTCGATGATGACGATGCAGGAGTGCGGATCGGCACAGGCCGAAGGCGATACGAGCGGCTTGCGATCCAGCCCCAGCCACAGAGCAAGACCGGCGATTTCCGGCGCATTGCCGAGAAGATGAGGACAGTTCCCAAGCGCGGGCGGCGCGGGCAGACACCCACCGCCCCATACCCACAGGGCATTGGCCTCGCGGCGCCCGGCGGCATGCCGAATCCGGTTCACGGGATGAACATGCCAGAGCATCTGTACTTCGGTCAGCACGCTCGCGAGCCTGCGGCCGTGCGCTCCCTCCGGCATCGTCTCGACCGCCGCCCCTGCGGCCGCCGCTGGCGCTACCGACGCCGCATCGGTAATGCCGGGGTACGCGAAATACCACCTTCCGGCGGTATGACGTTCAAGCACGAGTCCGGTACCCGCAAAATGTTCGCGGACAACTGCGATGAGCGCGTCGGACTCGCTCCGGTCGAGATCGTCTTCGCCGAGGCGAAGCAGAAGCAGCCGGTCGCGATCCGCAACGAGATTAACCGGCTCGGCGAGAAACCAGCCTCGTTCGTCGGCGGCATACCCGCCGGCAAGACGAACGAGTGGTCCGATTGGCGGCGGCGCAATTCCAAGCGCGGCAGACGTGAGCGCAGGCGAACCCGCTGCCACAAGCGGTCGGCGGCGGGCGTGCGCAAGTCGTCGGCTCAGCCGCCGTGAACCCGGTGCCGCGCCTGGATCAAGCCCGGACCACACGAGTACCGGTGTTACCATCAAAGAAGATATAAAATTCTGCATTAATGGAAATCGTACGCGACTTTCTGCTCGAATCCGAGCAACCTTCCGTCCGCCATTATCACCCGGGCGAAATCAGGATCGGCGCGACCATTTACGACCACAGCCTGATCGTGACGCCCGCGCGCGTCGTCCCCGACTGGCCGCCGCAGACCCTTGACGAACTCGATGTCGCGAATCTCGCCTGGCTGCTCGAACTCGAGCCTCGCCCGGAAATGATCATTCTCGGTACCGGCGAGCGCCAACGATTCCCGCTTCAGGAAAAACTTGCCGCATTGTTCGATGCGGGCATCGGCGTGGAAATCATGGATACCGCAGCCGCCTGCCGCACCTGGAACATCGTGCTCGCGGAAGGTCGGCGCGCCGCTTCTGCGCTCATCATCCGCTAGAGCGGCCCCGAATGAACGGGCGGGCACGTCCGGCACATGTCCGGACTTGCCTCACGCCGAATCATGCACTTGCGCGCCTGATTTGCGGTGATACATCCATGCGCCACACGGAAGCTCTGAATAAATCAGAGCTTCCTTAATCGGGCAAGGCTTCGCGGGTGATCCCGGCGTCGGCCAACACCTGTTTGAGACCGCGTATCGCCGCCATTTCCAGTTGCCGCACCCGCTCGCGGG
>JBOIBN010000038.1:0-23074 GCA_050739575.1 Gammaproteobacteria bacterium | reverse complement strand
ACGTATGCGCGGATCGTGAAGGCGGGATCCACGGGCGGCGCCTTCACCTTCTGTCTCAATCATCCGTAAAAGATTGCTAACTGCAATCGGGAGAAACTGCAATGAGCACGAGAAAGTTCACAGTTCCCGCGGTGGGGGCCGCGATCGTTATGTTCGCTGCATCGGCGTTTGCCGCACAACATCCGGTGTCCTCATCCGCACTGCCGGCGGCGTTGCGTCCGGCGCTTTATCAAGCGCTCGCCAACGATGCGGGCCCCGCCTACGCCATCGGCAAGGATGGCTGCGCGACATTACCCAAACAATCGCTCACGGCCTGCTTCGACAAAGACGGGGCGCACTTCAGCGGTGCGGATGCGCCCGCGCTTGCGCTGCATCTAGCAAGCTATGGTCGCGGCGATGAACTCATGCCGGTCAAGCCGGTTGCGCCGACCATCCAGGCCAATCGCGCCGCCTACGAGCACGGCGACGCCACCGAATGGTGGCGGGTGTTGCCGATGGGCTTCGAGCAGGGCTTCACGGTCGAGAAGCGACCGGCCGGCCAAGGCGAACTTACGCTGGCGTTAGTTGCGTCCCGCAACGCGTCGTCTCATGGCGGCGATCTTGCTTGGGGCAAACTCAGTTACGGCAAGCTGGTCGTGACCGACGCAAAAGGCAAAGTCATTCCCGCGACGCTGACCAACAAAGGCGATCGCATCCTGATCGCGGTCAATGACGCGCATGCCGTCTATCCGCTGACCATCGATCCGCTGGTGTGGATCGAGCAGAAAGTTACTGCGAGCGACGGCGCAACGGGCGATCAGTTCGGATACTCGGTTGCCGTTTCGGGCGCGACGGCCATGATCGGTGCCTACTACGCGGCCGGCAGTGGAAATTCCAACCAGGGCGCGGTCTATGTGTTCGCGAAATCGAACGGAACTTGGAATCAGGTCCAGAAGCTCGTGGCAAGCGACGCTACGAATCGTGACTTCGGGTTCGGCTCGTCCGTTGCGCTCGACGGCGACACAGCTCTCATCGGTGCGCAGGACGCCAAGGTCAATGGCAACGGGGAGGAAGGTGCGGTCTACGTCTTCACCAATTCCGGCGGCACCTGGACGCAGACGCAAAAGCTCCTTGGGAGCAGCAGCAACGAAATCAACGATTTTGGCGCTTCTGTCGCCGTCTCCGGCTCCACCGCGTTGATCGGAGCCCCGGCGACTATCGACGATGGCCCGGGGGCAGCATACGTATTTACCGAAACCGGCGGGACGTGGTCGCAACAGCAGGAGCTGGATCCTCTCGATGACAAGACAGCTGATCGCGCCGGTCAGGCGGTCGCCCTTGATGGTACGTTTGCCTTCGTCGGCGCGCCAGTTCGGGGTGGGACCAATAATCTGCCCGGTTTGGTCTACGTGTATGCCTACGTGAACGGCACCTGGGAGCCTTGGACGGCACTGTCCGCTGCCCCCAACCAGCCGAGCAACTGGTTCGGTCGCGCTATTTCGCCCGTGGGCGATACGCTGTTAATCGGGGCGCCCGAGGCCGACAACTCGACGGGCGCCGTTTACGAATTCACCTTGTCCGGCGGCTCCTGGATCCACACCCAGAAATTCACCGCGAACGGCGGTGAAACCGACAGATTCGGCTTTTCGATCGCGCGGGACGGCGAAACCGCCTTCATCGGGGCAGTGGGGGAAAACGATTTTCAGGGCGCTGCTTACGTCTTTTCGGACTCCGGCGGTTCCTGGAGCCAGGTGCAAAAGCTCAGCCCCGGCGGCGATGCGGATGATTACGGCTTCGCGGTCGCGCTCGATGGGACTGAAGCCCTGATCGGCGCAGCGGCGACTGAAAACAACACAGGCCCGGGCTCCGCGTACTTCTACGGGCAGAGCGATTTGAGCCTGGACGTCAGCGCGCCGGCAAACGTCGGGTACGGCGATAACTATGTGAGTCAAGCGATCGCGACTAATGCCTCGACGGCGGCGACGCCAGCGGTGGCGGTGACCGTTGCGGTACCGGCGGCGGCGAGCTTTATTTCAGCCAATGCAACGCAGGGCAACTGCAGCGAAGACTCCGGGACCGTGACCTGCAGCTTCGGTCAGATCGCCGGAGGCGGTGGGACCGCTACGGCGAACGTGACGCTCAAGGCGACGGGCAATGTCGGCGACACGATCGAGAACGTGGCAGGCATCTCCAAGGCAACGCCGCCGCTCACGGCGAGCGCGCCGACTCTCATCACTCAAAGCAACTGTCCCGACGGCTACACCGAGTACGACGGCACACTCAATCTCGGCCAGCGCGCAAGCGCACCGCCCTACCAGGCACCGGCGGGCGAGGAGAATGCGATTCTCACGGCGCCGACGGGCTTCCAACTCTACGTGCTGTTTCAGAACGCGCAGGTGCACAAGCTCTACCGTATCCCGGGCAACGAGATTCACCGGCAGTCACCGGCTGGAACCTACACCTGGGCGGTGCAGGCGGGAAGCAGCGGCGGCGCCTACATGCTTTGCCTCAAGCATCCTTAACGATTAACGAACTGTGCTGCACGTTCCAACTTCCAAGGCCCCGCGGTAGCAATTCCGCGGGACCTTTTTGTTTGAAGGCGGAGTCGATTCGGATCGGCTGCCGCGACGGTCTACCTCGGATAATCGCGCGATCAGCGGCCGGGCACGTTGCCCCACAACGTCTTGTGCAGCTGGATCTGGAAACGCACGGGAAGACGGTCCGCGAGTATCCATTCGGCGAGTTCTCGCGGCACGAGTTCATTCGCCACCGGCGAGAAGAGCACCTCGCAGCGCGCGGCAAGATCGTGTTCGCGTACGAAGGTGCGTGCCCATTCGTAGTCGGCGCGGTCGGCAAGTACGAACTTGGCCTGATCGCAAGAGCGCAGATAATCGAGGTTCTCCAGCCGGTTGCGCTCCTCTTCCCCCGAACCGGGCGCCTTGATGTCAATGACGACTATCGCGTGCGGATCGAGTCCAGCAATCGGCAGCGCGCCACTGGTTTCGAGGGAAACCGCGTAGCCGCGCGCCGCGAGGCGGGCAATCAAGCCGCGGCAATTCGGCTGCGCGAGCGGCTCGCCGCCGGTGACGCACACGTGAGGAACGCCGTGACGCGCGACTTCGGCTTCGATCGCATCGAAGCTCCACCACTCGCCGCCGTGAAAGGCGTAGGCCGTATCGCACCAGCGGCAACGTAGCGGGCAACCGGTCAGGCGCACAAACACCGTCGGCCAGCCGACGCTCGCCGCTTCGCCCTGGATGGAAAGGAAGATTTCGGTGAGGCGCAGTCGTTCGTTCGGCGCAAGTGCATCGCGGCTTGCCGGCGCGTGCTGAGTTGCAACGTCGTTCATGGCATCGCCTCATTCCCCGACTCGACGCCTTTGCGCACAGGCGGAATCAATGGAGTTGGGGATAGATTTCGTCGGCGATCCAGTAGTATTCGAGCGCCACCGCGAAGAGCGTGCCGGCCAGCCACAGGATCCATCGCTTGCTCTGCCACGATTCCCACAAATGTAAACGGTTCATCACGAGTTCCACGGCATAGGCTGCGAAGTAACAGGCATTCGCCAGCAACGCCAGGACGAACAATGCAAGGAGGTCTTGCTGGGTGAACGGGCCGAAATGCGGAGCCCATGCGAGCCAGGCGACAAATACGGCGGTCAGCGCGAGATTGTAGGGCAGGCGTCGAAGTTCCCAATACCGGATTGCGCCACGCAATGTTTCCGTGAACGTCGTAGCCGATCCGTTCCACTGTGCCGTGTTCATAAAAGCTGTCGTGGTACCCGATCGACGTGCGCTTACACGGACAGCCGGTGCCTATTGTCCCTGCGCGCCCATCTGCTGCAGACGCTGTCCGGCAAGACTGGCGGCCGTGGTTCCGGGATAGTGCGAGATCACGCCCTTGAAAGTCGCTTGCGCCGCCGAGTAATCCTTCAACGCGTACTGGGCGTAGCCCATCTTCAGATAGGCATCGGAAGCTTTCGGTGAAGCCGGATACTTTGCGACCACCTGTTGGAAATTGTCGATGGCTTGTTTGTATTCACCGTTGACGTAGTGGGTTTCGCCCATCCAGTACCAGGCGTTGGGCACATAGCTGCTGTTCGGATATTGCGTGATGAAGCTGCCGAAGCCCTTGATCGCGGCCGAGTAGTTTCCCGCACGCAGCTTGTCGAAGGCGGCTTGATAAGCTCGCGCGTCCGCACCTTCGGGTGCGCCGGCACTCGCCGCGACGGGTGCTGCGACCGGCGTACTTGCCATCTGCGGTGCGGGCTGCTGCACACCCGGGTTACTACCCGGGAAGTAGCCGCTTCCTTGCGCGGTGCCGGGGTTGACGCCCGCGGCGCCGCTGCCCCCCTGGCCGGGTGCGGAGAGGCGCTGGTCGAAGTCCTGGTTCACCAACTGTTGGCGGCTCTGCGTCTGCTGCATCTGATGCTGCAAATCCTGAACCTGGCCTTGCAGGCTCGCGAGCTGCTGATTGATCTGCTGCTGCTGCGAGGCCATCGACATCAGGCCCTGACCGCCGACCACCTGCTTCATCCGGTCTACCTGCTGCTGCAGCGAATCCAGTTTCTGATAGACGGGATCGTCGGGCGAGACCTGCGAGGAACAACCGGCGAGCGCGCCCGCCGCAGCGAGCGCGCCCACCGCAAATATCGTTCCGATCCTCATGGCTCGGCAGTCGGCTCTGGCGTCGTTCCGAAGACGATAACCACGCGCCGATTCTGGCTCCACGCATCTTCATCGTGGCCCGGATCGGCGGGATAGGATTCGCCGTAACTGATCATCTTCATCTGGCTGCCGCTCACGCCCTGGAGTTCCAGAAAGTTCTGCACGGCCGCGGCACGGCGCGAACCGAGGGCGATGTTGTATTCCAAGGTCCCGCGTTCGTCGGTATAGCCTTGCAGCACGACGCTTGCATCGGAATGGGCAACCAGATACGCCGCCTGCGCTTTCAGCAGCTGGAAATACTCCGGCTTCACGACCGATTCGTTGAAGTCAAAGTAGACCGTGCGGTTCTGATAGTTGCTCTGGGGACCGGCGGACGGTCCTCCCATGCCCTGTCCGTTGCCCATACCGGCACCCATCGCGCCGGAGGTGGAAGCCGCGGAGGACGCGCTGCCCGCCATGGCGGCTTGATTCTTGGGACCGCTTGCGCAACCGGCCAGCGCGAGCATTCCGGCAACCGCGAGAATAGCAAAAATCCTGTTCGTGTTCCTGTTCATATTCTTGACTCCTGCGTAGAGATAAATTAGAGGCTGTATTACTGTACTCCACTCACGCCGGGGGTGGCTATCGGCTGCGGCGGGAAGGGCCCCCAGACCGGTTGGCGTAGCCCCCCGGAGGTGCCCGACAGTTCCTCGCGCACTCCGCTGTTTACCGATACCGTCGCAAGCACCTGCTGCCCACCCTCGACGCTGCCGTAAAGGATCAGGGCGCCGTTGGGTGCGTAGCTCGGCGACACATCGAGCGGCCCCCTGGTCAATACCTTCAGGTCGTCGCTCGCGAGATTGAGCACGGCGATGGTGAGCGCACCTTTCTCGCGATGCACGAGGGCAACGTTCTGGCCGTCGGGGGAAACCGAAGCCGCGGCGTTGTAGTTGCCCTGCCAGGTCAGCCGCTCGGCGTTGCCGCCGCTGAGCTGCGCTTCGTACAACTGCGGATTGCCGCCGCGATCCGAAGTGAAGATGATCGCCCGGCCGTTCGGCAACCAGGCCGGCTCGGTATCAATGGCGGGATTCGCGGTAATCTGCGTAAGCTTGCCGCTCGCGAGATCGAGCACGTATATGTCGGTGTCGCCCGGATGGGTGGAGAGGACCAAGGCCATCTTGCGTCCGTCGGGCGACCAGGCCGGCGCGCTGGTGA
Source organism: Gammaproteobacteria bacterium (assembly GCA_050739575.1). Taxonomy (GTDB): domain Bacteria; phylum Pseudomonadota; class Gammaproteobacteria; order JAKDMP01; family JAKDMP01; genus JBOIBN01. The sequence goes on along the minus strand of JBOIBN010000038.1, from coordinate 17,234 downwards.
CGCCCGGACGCGAGATCAGCATCTTGCGTTCTCCCGTCTTCACGTCTTGGACATAGATGGCGCTCCCCTCGCCGCCGAATTCGACATAGGCGAGCTGCTGCCCGTCGGGCGACCAGGCCGGCGACATGATGAGATCGGGGGCCTTCACCACCGTCTGCGTGTTGGCGCCGTCCGCGTCGGCTACGACCAGTTCCCAGGTCGTCCTGCCCTTGCGGGTGCCGTCGTCCTTGACGTAGGCGATGCGCGTTGCGAATGCGCCACGGATGCCGGTGAGCTTCTGATAGATCATGTCGCTCGCGACGTGCGCGGTGAAGCGCAAGTTGTCCGCGGGGCTCGAGATGACGTAGTCCAGTAGCTGCTGCTCGGTGTACACATTGAAAAGCTGAAAGCGTACTTTCGCACCGGCCGGGTCCGGCGTTACCGAGCCGTCGACGAGATTGTTGACGGCCACCGCCTTCCAGTTGGTGAAATTGACAGTGCTGCCCGGACTGGGATGGGCGAGCATCTGCGCGCGGGGCAGCGGCGCAAACAGGCCGCTGCGCTGAAGATCGTCGCTGATGACCTGCGCGACGTCCACCGAAACCGGACCTGTGGCATTTCCGGCGAACGGCACGACCGCAATCGGCGACGGCCGGCTGTAGCCCTGGGTGATCTTGATCACAAGATCGGCGCGAGCCGTAGCGGCGAATGCGAGGGCGGTAATAGTCAGGATCGGAATCAGTTTTCGTATGTGCATAACGGACCTCACGGGATTTGGTCGGGGGCAAATTCAAAAATAATTTCACGCTGAAACACACTGGGGTCGTCGGGAATCGGCAGCGGCGAGGACTTGTAGATGGCGGTCCTGACGGACTGTTCGACCGCCGCATCGCCGTTGCATTGCTGCACGACGGCGCTTACCACCTGTCCGTTCGGAAGCTGGGTGATCTTCACGAAGCAGTCGAGCCCCGGCGGCGTCGAGGGCGGCCGGTTCCAATTGCTGTTTACCTTATCCATGATAGCCGCGACCCATTGACCGCGCGCCGCGGCATTGCGCTGGTTCTCTTCCGCCTGAAGCTGCGCCTGCAACTGCGCCTTGCGCTGCGCTTCCGCCTGTGCGGCAGCTTTCGCCTGCGCGTCGGCCTTTGCCTTTGCCTCTGCTTCCGCCGCCGCCTTTGCCTTTGCGTCCGCCGCGGCTTTTTGCGCCTGTTCCTGCTGCTCCTTGATTTTATTGAGCCGCGCCGCTTCCGCCACGCGCGCGCTTTCGGCCGCCGCCGCCTGTGCCTTCAATTTATTCAACTGTTCCTCGGCCGCCTGTTTTTTCTCCGCCTCTTGCTTCGCTTGGGCGGAAATCTGTTGAAGCTGGCGCTGCTGCTGCGCGGTCGCGGCGGCCGTGTCCTGTTTTTGCTTCTGCAGCCGGGCGAGTTCCTGCTCGGTCTGCTCGCGCGACTTGCGCGCCTCGTCGGCCTGCTGCTTGAGTTGCTGCACTTGTTCCGTGCGGGTCTGCTGGGTTTTAGCGATCTCGGACTGCGCGGCCTGATAGTCCGACTCGCTCACCACCACCGCCTTGATCGGTTCGGGTTGGTTGCCTGGCCCAGGCGGAGTCTGGGAACTCAATCCCTGGCCGTGCAGCCCGATGAAGAGCAGCGCTCCCACGATCACGTGCAGCAGAACGGCCAGCGTGAAAGGTACGGCGTTGCGCCTCAACCGGGAAAGATTGGGTTCGCTCATGGCTTTTTCGGTTGCTTGACGAGCGGACTGCTCGGCGTCTTGGTTACGAGGCCGATGCTCTTCGCGCCGGCGGCCTGCAGCAGCGTCATCCCGCGCACGACGTCCGCATAGCTCGCCGCTTCATCGCCGCGCACCAGAACGGGCGTCGCGGGCGTCTGCCGGAGCACCACCTCGACCAGTGCAACGACATTGTTGGGGGCAAGAGGCTGATCGGGATGCTCGCCGATGTTGAGATAGAGATTGCCGGCGCCGTCGACGCTCAATACGATAGGCTGGTGCCGCTCCATTTCCTTTTCCGACAGCGCCTGCGCCGCGGCCTGCGGCAGATGTACCTTCACGCCGCGGGTTAGCAGCGGCGCCGTGATCATGAAGATGATGAGCAGCACCAGCGTCACGTCGATGTAGGGCACGACGTTGATCTGCGACATCAGCCGGCGGCGTCTGCTCATTGCTCCGTCTCGCTCCCCGCCTGATGATGTTCGAGGACGTTGCTGAACTCGTCGGTAAAGCTCTCGTAGCGTCCGTCGAGCCGATCCACCTGATTGGCGAAACGGTTGTAGAAAATGGTCGCCGGAATTGCCGCGATGAGTCCCATGGCCGTTGCGATCAGAGCCTCGGAAATACCCGGCGCCACCATCGCCAGCGTTGCCTGCTCGGCGTTGCCCAACCCCTGGAACGCAGCCATGATGCCCCACACCGTGCCGAAGAGCCCGACGTAGGGCGCCGTCGAGCCGACGGTGGCGAGAAAGCCCATGCTCGTTTCGAGCCTGTCGAGTTCACGCGCGTGGGTCGCGCTCATTGCGCGGCGGGCATTGTTGAGCGCTACTGGACCGCCGCGCCCGTGCCGCACGAGGCGGGCGAATTCGCGGAAACCCGAGCGGAACATTTCCGCAAGGCCTCCGCCGGCGTCCTTGGCATCGAGACGTTTGTACAGTTCGCCCAGATCCGCACCGGACCAGAACTCGCCCTCGAACGCGGCGGCGGCGTCTTCGGCACGCTTGAGTTCGGCGTACTTGCGGAAGATCACGGCCCAGGAAAAGATCGAGGCGACGACCAGGATCGCGAGCACGATCTGCACCACGACGCTTGCGCTCACGATCATGTTGTAAATGGAAAAGTTGGTGGTCATGATTCCATCCTGGCGAGAAGAACGGGGGGAAGCGGGCGCGCGCGAAAGCTCGGCTGGTCCACGCATGCGATTTCGACCGCAGCAAGTACGAGTGGTTCAGTCGGCGCAGCAGTGCGCGCGATCTTCTGTTCGCAGACGAAACGCGTGCGTGAGGATTGGGCGGGAGCGACGCTCACCTGAAGCGTATCGTTGAAGCGCGCGGGACGCCGGTACCGTATGTCCACGTGCGTGACCACGAACAGAATCGCCTCTTCGCGCATGAGCCGATCCTGTTCGATGCCGCCGGAACGCAACCATTCGGTGCGCGCACGCTCCAGGAATTTGACATATTGCGCGTGCTGGACGACGCCGCCCAGATCGGTGTCTTCGTAGTACACCCGTATCGGCCAGATAAACGGTTTCGCCGGCTCAGACATCGCCCTCTCCGGTAAACAAGTCGCCGCCGCTCGCGGGCGGTGCGAGACCCAGATGTCGCCAGGCGCGCGCGGTCGCGACGCGCCCGCGCGGCGTGCGCTTGAGAAATCCCTGCTGGATCAGAAACGGCTCGATCACGTCTTCGATGGTGCCGCGCTCCTCTCCGAGCGAAGTGGCGAGGCTGTCCGCGCCGACCGGGCCGCCTTCGAAATGCTCGATGATGATGCCGAGCAGGCGCCGGTCGAGCGCATCGAATCCGTGCCGGTCCACTTCCAGAAAATCGAGCGCGGCGCGCGCCACCGCTTCGGTAACGATGCCATCGGCGCGCACTTCGGCATAGTCGCGCACGCGCCGCAGGAGCCGATTCACGATGCGCGGCGTGCCGCGGGCGCGGCCCGCGATCTCGTGCGCGCCCGCTGGTTCCAGACGTACGCCGAGAATGCCGGCGGAGCGCACGACGATCTGCTCCAGCGATGCCGGATCGTAAAAGTTCAGCCGCGCGACGATGCCGAAGCGGTCGCGGAGCGGCGAGGTGAGCAGCCCCGCCCGCGTCGTCGCGCCGATGAGCGTGAAGGGCGCGATATCGAGCCGGATGGAGCGCGCGGCCGGACCCTCGCCGATCATGATGTCGAGCACGAAGTCTTCGAGCGCAGGATAGAGCGCTTCTTCCACCACCGGACTCAGACGATGGATTTCGTCCACGAAGAGTACGTCGCCGCGTTCAAGATTGGTGAGTAGCGCAGCGAGATCGCCCGCGCGCTCGAGCACCGGCCCCGAGGTCTGGTGCAGGTTCGCACCCATTTCGTGCGCGACGATATGGGCAAGCGTCGTCTTGCCGAGTCCCGGCGGCCCGAAGAAGAGACAATGATCAAGCGCCTCGCCGCGTCCACGCGCGGCGGTGATGAAAATCTCCATCTGTTCGCGCACCTGGTCCTGGCCGATGTATTCGGCGAGTCGCTGCGGACGCAGCCGCGGCTCCTCGCGAGCTTCTTCTCCCGCCGCCCGCGCATCCACCAGCCGTTCGTTCACTGCTCCGCTCCCAAGGAGTTTCTAAGCGCTTCGCGCACGATGTCCTCGCTTGTCCTGCCGTCCGCTCGCTTGCCCGCCAGCAGGGTGCCGATCTCGCGCGGCTTGTAGCCGAGCGCGGCGAGCGCGGCCGCGGCCTCCACGAGCGCGCCGCCGCCGCTCTGTTCAGGACGCACGACCCGGTCGGCCATTTCCACCACCAGGCGCTCGGCGGTCTTTTGTCCGATGCCGGGCAGGCGCTTCAGGGTTGCCACGTCGCGGTCGACGACCGCGCGCGCGAATTCATCCACCGAGAGACCGGAGAGGATCGCGAGCGCGAGCTTCGCGCCAACGCCGCTTGCGCGCATCAGCGCGCGGAAGAGGCTGCGTTCGGCCTCGCTCGCGAATCCGAAAAGCTGCTGAGTGTCTTCGCGGATGAGCATATGCGTATAAAGCTTGACTTCGCCCACGCCCGCGGGCAAGGCCGCAAACGTTGACAGCGGCGCCTCGAGTTCGTAGCCGACACCGCCGACCTCCACGACGAGATGCGGCGGATGCCGTTCGCCGATGCGTCCGCGCAGGTAACCGATCATGCCTGAGCAGCCAGCCGTGCGGTGAGACCGCGGCTGTGCGCATGGCAGAGCGCAACCGCGAGCGCGTCGCTTGCATCTTCTGCAATCGGCCCATTGAGACCGAGCAGATGTCGCACCATGAGCGCGACCTGTATCTTTTCCGCCTTGCCGGAGCCGACGATCGCGAGTTTGACCGCGCGCGGCGCGTATTCCGCGAGCGGACGCTCAGCGGCGAGAGCGCCAGCAAGAGCGGCGCCGCGGGCCTGACCGAGCGCGAGGGCAACGGCGGGATTCAGGTGCACAAAGCTGCTCTCGATCGCGATCTCGTCGGGCGAATGACGCGCCGCAAGCGCGGAGACGCCTTCGAAAATCGCGCGGATTCGCATCCCGAGTTCGCTCCGCGGCGCCCGCACGACGCCGTAATCGATTGCGCTCGTCGTGCGCCCGGCGAGCGCAATCACGCCGTAGCCCGTAACCCTGGACCCCGGATCAATTCCCAGAATGACGAGCGGCTGCACGTGCGGACTGATCCGCATCAACGCTCCGCGAGCGCCTCCGCGGGAAATCGCGCATTGGTGTAAACCTGCTGGGTATCGTCAAGCTCCTCAAGTGCATCGAGCAGTTTCAGCACCCTCTCGGCGGTATCGGCGTCAAGCTCTATCCAGTTTCCCGGGCGCATGGTGATTTCGGCCTCCCCGATCGCGAATCCAGCTGCGCGGAGGGCGTCGCGCACGGCCTCGAAATCGTTCGGATCGGTGAGAACTTCAAAGACTCCCTCTTCGTCGCGGGTGACGTCTTCCGCCCCCGCTTCGAGCGCCGCCTCCAGCACGCGCTCCTCGTTCGCATCCGCAGCGATGCGGATAAGCCCCGCGCGGTTGAACAGGTATCCCACCGAACCGTCGGCGCCGAGATTGCCGCCGTGCTTGCCGAACGCATGGCGCACATCGGCGACCGTGCGATTGCGATTATCGGTCATGCACTCGACCAGCACCGCCACGCCGCCCGGCGCATAGCCTTCGTAGCCGACCTCCTCGATCACCTGTCCTTCGAGATCGCCGGCGGCGCGCTTGATCGCGCGCTCGAGATTGTCCTTCGGCACGTTCGCCGCGTTGGCTCGATCGAGCGCGAGGCGCAGGCGCGGATTGGAATCGGGATCCGCTCCGCCGATTCTGACCGCGGTCGAAACCTCGCGGACCAGACGCGTGAAGATTCGCCCACGCCTCGCATCCTGCGCGTTCTTGCGGTGCTGAATGTTCGCCCACTTGCTGTGCCCGGACATTGGAAAACCTCTTCAGAAACGCAGCGCAACGCCCACATTGAGGCCATTGTCCACGACCAGGTCGTCGGTATTGGTAAAGGCCGCGGTCACGTGCCGGTAGCCGAGATACAGGGTACCGTTGGGCAATATCCGATAGCCTGCCCGCACCTCCTCTTCGAGAAAACGATCGAGATTGCTGAAGCTCGTGACTTTGGGCGCCCAGTAAATGTAGCCGCCGAACATCACACGGTTATAGCTCGGCAGCGCGAAATCGAGACCGCCGCCGAGCGCCAGTCCATAACCGGCGGAAACACCGGTATAGGTCGGATCGATCCAGATGGCCTTGACGCCGATCAGCGCCGTAACGGGGTTTGCGCCGGGGTTCGCGTTGGAGCGCAACCCCAGCCCGACGTCGAAAAAATTGCCGTTGTCGGAATTGTGCAGCCCTTCCACGGAAAAATCGAGCCCAGAAAGCGTGATTTCCGAATCGTAAGCCAAGCGTATTGCTTTGCTGTTCACGTTGAAATCGATGCCGCTGCCCTGCGCCGGCGCAACGGTCGGTGCAAGTCCAAGTGCCGCGACAAACATCCAGTAGCGTCGTTTCATGGTGAGCGCTCCCTGATGTGGACGATCAAGTCAGCCTATATGATACCGTTCGGCGCAAGCCGAAAATTTTCCGCACAATATTGGGCGCCCGTCGTCCGCAATCGGGACGTTGCGATGTGGCCGCGCACAGACCTCGGACGGAGTGCGGCTTTGCGTGCGCTATATCGCTTCCGGAACAGGCACACACATGCCACGCGCGGCATCCAGACAGTATTCCAGCCACTTGTAGAGGAGCATATTCGCCTGCCAGCGGGCAGGCAGCCGGGCTAGCGGATTGCCGGCATCCGCCGAACCGTTTTGCGGCAGCGCTTCCGCGAGCCGGGCATCGCGGTACAAACGCACCGTGAGGTCGGGCAGACGCTCACCCGCGAACCGATGCGTGAGAACCAGATCTACCGTGTAGCGCGAACGCCCGCCCAGCTCGACATAAAGTGTGGGACGCCCGCCGAGGCGCAGGCGCCGATGCGCGGGCAGGCGCAGCGGATCGCCCAGCAGTTGCATCAGCCGCCGATAGTTACACTCGTAAATCCCCATGAGCATTGCCAAGCTTCGCGGGCAAAGCAGATCGGCGGGCAGGCGTGTCTCGACTAGCGTAACCATGCGCTTACCTTAGCATGCGGCGAGATGCATTTATACGCTGCTTACGGAAGGGAGGGAGTCAGGCTCTTCTGGTAAAGAATGTTGGCGGCGATCTCTTCCACCGAAATCGCAGTCGTGTCGAGCAACGGGATATCGTTTGCACGCAGCAGCCGTTCGCAATGCTCGACCTCCCGGCGTACGCGCGCGGGATTGGAGTAAGGGCTATCCGGGCGGCGCTCCGCTCGGATACGGATGAGCCGCTGCGCCGAGATCGAAAGCCCGAACAGCCGCTCGCGGTGCTCGGCAAGGGCTGCGGGCAACGCTCCGCTGTCGAGATCGTTTTCGGTGAGCGGATAATTGGCCGCAAAGATGCCGCATTGCAACGCGAGATAAAGCGAGGTCGGAGTCTTGCCGACCCGCGAAAGCCCGACGAGGATCACCTGGGCGTGCTGATAGCGCTCGGTGTTGAGACCGTCGTCCGTCGCGAGACTGAAGTTGACTGCCTCGATCCGGCGCAGGTAGCCGGCCGCATCGCGCATGCCGTGCGCGCGTCCCAGCCTGTGGCTCGAAGGGACCCCGAGTTCGCGCTCGAGCCGTCCGATAAACATTGTAAAAAAATCGAGTGCGAGCGCACCCGAACCTTCGATGATCGTGCGCAGCCCCTCGTCCACCAGGCTGAACAGGACGATGGGCGTGAGCCCCGAACTCGCCGCCTGCGCACTGACCCGCGCGACCGCCTCGCGCGCCTTTTCCTCCGTGGTAACGAAAGGAATGATGAAATAGCGGAACTGCAACGCTTCGAACTGCGACAGCAGACTGTGCCCGAGCGTCTCCACGGTGACGCCCGTTCCGTCGGAAACGAAAAACACCGCCCTTCTGGATTCGGTGTCGGTCCCGGGATCAGTTGGAAGAGACATATTTTTCGCGCCGGATTCTTGGATTTTCAAAGCCCTGCGATTTGAGATGCTCGACGGCCTCGTCGATCATGTCGGGGTTGCCGCAAAGATAGGCGATGTCGCGGCGCGGATCGAGCGGCATCGTACACAACTGCTGCTGCACGTGGCCGTGATGGGCGTCTGCTGAGGCACCCGCGCGCTCGCGACTGAAGGAAGGCCGGAAGCGAAAATTCCCGGCCCCGCCGGCAAACGCCTCGAAGTCGGCACCGAAGAGTAGCTCTTGCGGATTGCGCACCCCGAGCATCAGGATCGCCGCATAACCGGGTTCGGCGAGCCGCGCCCGCAGTTGCGGGAGCATGGCGCGATACGGTGAAACGCCGGTGCCGGTCGCCACCAGCAGATAGCGCGAGGGCGGGTCTTCGCGCAGCACGAAGCGGCCGAAGGGGCCGGTGGCCTCGATCCGCTCCCCCGCTTGCATGGCGCAGAGGATGCCGGTGGCGCGCCCGTCTTCGATGCGAGTCGCGGCGATTTCAATTCGTTGCGCCGCGCCGCCGTCAGGAATACTCGCAATCGAGTAGCTGCGGCGCAACACCATCTCCTGCCAGGGCAGATGCAGCGTGATGAACTGCCCTGGAATATAGTCGAAGGGCGCACCGTCCGCGCGCTCGAAGCCGAGCGTGACGACGCGCGGCGTGAGCGCTTCGCGCGACTTGAGAATCAGAACCAGCTTTTGGTGACTCATGCCAACCGTGCCAAAATTCATGCACCAACTCGAAGCCGGAACATTCTTGCATAGCGAGAGAGAAACCCGAAGACGCCGGCTGCGGACGAGCGCCGCATTCCTGGCCACAGTCCTTGCCACCGCGGTATCAGTGGCCTGGATCGATCGGCCGCTGGCGCGAGCGATCGCCAGCATCCTGCCGCCGCAGGCCATTTTGCCGAATGCGCCCGACATCCTCGCTCCCTTCGTCGCCGCGGTGACGATTGCAAGTCTCGCGCTGCGAATCCGGGCGCGGCGGCGGGGCCGCGCACGCCTTTCCTCGGCGGCGCTGCTCACGGCTATTGCCGGACCGCTTGCGCTCGGCCTCAAGGAATTGGCCAAATGGGTATTCGGCCGCACCGAAGTCCGCTATTACCTGATACACCCGCAAGCAGCCGATTTCCACTGGTTGCACGGTCGCGACGTATTCCTCGGCTTCCCGTCCGGACATATGCTGGTCGCCACCGCGCTGGTGGCCGCGGTCACTGCGGTTTACCCGCGTCTCAGGATTTGGGGGAACCTTGCACTCGCCGCGCTTGCGCTCGCGCTGCTGCTCACGTCCTACCACTTTCTTGGCGACATCATTGCCGGTTGGCTGCTCGGACGCCTGCTCGTGCGGGTTATTCTTGCCCTAGATGCGCGCATACGGTCGGCACGAGCGTCGTGAATATCGCTTCCAGCCGCTTGCGTGCGGCCGCAAAGCGCGACGTGCCGGGACCCTCGGCCGGCCGCTCGTGATCGAGATAAACCGCCCAGTTCATCTCGATCTGCAACGCCTCCACGCCTGCCAGGCGCCCGCTCCGCTCCGTAATCCAGCCGCCCTTGTACGGATCGTTGCGGCGCACCGCAAAACCGGCCGCCGTGTAGGCATCGTCCACGCTGCGCGCCAGCCAGCCGGCGCAACTCTTGCCGTCGCGGTCGCCGAGGAAAATATCCGCTGCAAGTGGCCCGCTGATCCGGTTGGGACTCGGCGTAACGCTGTGAAGATCAAGCAGGATCGCACGTCCGTCCCGACGGCATCGCGCGAGCAAGTCGTCGAGCGCGCAGTGATAGGGTTCGTACACGTCCCGGCGTGCCTGCGCGATCTCTTCCACCGCCGGCGGATCGGCGAAGATCGGTTCGCCGTCGAAATCCGCGAGCGGCACGAGCCCCGTCTCATAGCGTCCGGGATAAAGCGCCTCGCCGTCGGGCGGTCGATTGAGATCGATGACGAAGCGACTGACTTCGGCGGCGATGACCGTCACGCCGAGTGCGGGCAGGAAGTCGAACAACGCCGGGAGATGCCAGTCGGTCATCGGCAACTCTCGCATCGCATCGGAGGCCAGTCGTTCGGCATAACCCGGCGGCAACGCGGTTCCGGCATGCGGGATACTCGCGACCAGCGGCAACGGCTCACCGATCGGATCGTGAACGGTGTAGGGATTCATGTTTGTTCCAGAAGAGTGCGCACCGTTTCATCATAGCGGCGTGCAGATTCGGCCTGTCCCGGCCATTCGCCGCGCTCCACGCGGCGTTCACCGCCGACGTACACGGCGGCAAGCGTGCCGCGCCCACCGGCGACGATCAGCGCATCCGGCCAGGTTTCCGGCGCGTGGCCGAGCAGTGCATCCGCGCCCGGTTCGAGCACGACGAAATCGGCCTTGCAGCCCGGTGCGATCGCGCCGATGGGCAAACCGAGCGTGGCGCCGCCGCCCGCGGCCGCGCGTCCCCAGAGCGCTGCGCCCAGACCTTCGGCATCGGCGAAGCGCGCGCGCGCCTCCTCGGCGAGACGCTGGCCGTATTCGAGCAGCCGCAGTTCTTCCACGGCATCGAGCCGGGCGTTCGCATCGGAACCGATGGCGAAAACACCGCCGGCATCCAGGAACGCCCGGGCGGGAAAGATGCCGTCGCCGAGATAGGCTTCGGTGAGCGGGCAGAGGGCAACCGTCGCCCCGCTCGCGGCGATTGCCGCGAGTTCGGAGGGCTCCGCATGCGTCGCGTGAACGAGGGTCCAATGCGCATCCAGAGGTATCGTTGCCGAGAGGAGTTCAATCGGCGTCTGCCCGGTGGCGGCGCGGCACTCGGCGATCTCGCGCCGCTGCTCGGCAATGTGGATATGGACGGGGATGTCGGCGCCCAGAATCCGCCGCGCGGCGGCCAACGCCGGCGACAATACCGATGGCGCCACAGCCCGCAGGGAATGGAAGGCGAGCCCCGGATGTAGCGGTGCCAGCGCTTCGAGCAGGGCGAGGTAATCCTCCAGCCGCTCGTGCACGAAGCGCCGTTGCGCGGGCTCGGCGGGACGATCGAAGCCGCCACGCTGATAAAGCACCGGCAGGAGCCGCAGCCGGATGCCGGCGTCGCGCGCAGCGGCAGCGACGGCCTCGGCCATTTCCGTGCCGCGCGTTCCGTCCTTGCGATGATGCAGATAATGAAACTCGGCCACCGACGTGAAGCCGGCGGCAAGCATTTCCCCGTACGCATATCGCGCGATGACGTAGAGACTTTCGGCATCGAGACTCGCGGCGAGCCGGTACATCGCCTCGCGCCAGCTCCAGAACGAGTCCTCGCCGCGGCGGGCTTCGCAGTAGCCCGCGAGCGCACGCTGGAATATGTGACTGTGCGCATTCGGCATTCCCGGCAGGGCAAAGGTCCCCTCCCAAGGGCCGGCCGCGGTTTCGAGGCCGAGGATCGTACCGGCGGCATCCACTACCACCGCACGGTCGCGGACGAGCCCGTCAGGGGTCAGGAGATAACGAAAGCTCAAACGTCGTTCGTCGCCCATGGCGGAATTCCTTGTCGATGCAGGCGCTTGCTATGCTGATGCGATTGTCTCATTCCCCTGGATCGGCGTGTACGATCTCCTTGTTCACAACGCGCGTCTTTATCCCTGCGATCCCTGCGCCGGTAACGCCGAACCGGCGGAGGCGAAGAGTTTCACGGTGCGCGACGGGCGGATCGCCGCGCTCGGCGTCGCCGACGACGCTCCCGTGCGTGAGCGGCTCGATGCGCGGGGCGCCATTGTGCTACCCGGCTTCGTGGATTGCCACACCCATTTGTGCTATGCCGGCGACCGTCTGGAAGAACATGCGGCGCGGCTCGCCGGCGCAAGCTATGCGAAAATCGCCGCGCGCGGCGGCGGCATCCGGAAAACCGTCGCCGACGTCACCGCCGCGAGCGAAGACAAACTCGTCGCCCAAAGCCTGCCCCGGCTCGCCGCGCTCGCCCATGAGGGCGCGACGACGGTGGAGGTGAAGAGCGGCTATGGTCTTGCGCCCGCACAGGAACTCAAGCTACTGCGGGCAATCCGCCGCCTCGGCGAAGCGAGCCGCGTGCGCATCGTGCCGACCTTCCTCGCGCTGCACGCCCTGCCGGCGGACACCTCGCGCGAAAAATATTTGCGTATGGTGATCGAGGAGACGCTACCCGCGGTCGCAGAAGAAAAACTTGCCGACTGCGTGGACGTCTTCTGCGAGCACATCGCCTTCACGGTGGAAGAAATGCTCGCGGTATTCGAGCGCGCCCGCGAACTCGGTCTCGCCTGCCGCGCGCACACCGACCAGTTGCGCAACCTCGGCGCGACTCGCGCCGCGGCCGACTTCGGCGTGCGCTCCTGCGATCATCTCGAGTATGCGCAGGCCGACGACGTCGAGGCGCTCGCCGCGGCCGGTGCCGTTGCGGTGCTGCTCCCCGGCGCCTTCTATTTCCTGCGCGAGCGCCAGGCGCCACCGGTCGAGGCACTGCGTGCGGCCGGCGTGCCGATCGCGATTGCGACCGATCTCAATCCCGGCACCTCGCCAATTGCAAGCCCGCTCGCGGCCCTGCATCTGGCCTGTACGCTGTTCCGCCTGACTCCGGATGAGGCGCTGCTCGGCCTCACCTGTCACGCGGCCGCCGCACTCGGGCGGAGCGGCGAAGTCGGGACGCTCGCGGTCGGCGCCCGTGCCGATTTCGCGCTCTGGGACATCCCGGCGCCGGCGTTTCTCGCCTGCCAGCTCGGCGGCATCGCGCCGCGCGCCATCTATATCGGAGGGAAACGCCATGACGCTTGAACTCGATGGCCGTTCACTAAATATCGCCACCCTCGCGCGCGACCGCAAATCCCCGGAGCCGGTGACGCTGGCGCCCGCGGCCCGGCGCGCCATGGAAGCCTCGGCCACGGCGGTCGCGCGGGTACTCGCCGGCGGCAATGCCGTCTACGGCATCAACACCGGCTTCGGCGCGCTCGCGAGCGAACGCATCGCCGCGGAAGACCTCGAGACGCTGCAATACAATCTGGTCCGCAGTCACGCCGCCGGCTTCGGCAAGCCGCTTCCCGCGCCGATCATGCGCCAAGTGCTGCTGCTCAAGGCCAACAGCCTCGCCGGCGGCGCTTCGGGCGTGCGCCCGGCGCTGGTCGAGGCGCTGATTGCACTCCTCAACGCCGGTGTCACGCCGGTAATTCCGGAGCGTGGTTCGGTCGGCGCCTCCGGCGATCTCGCCCCGCTTGCGCATCTCGCGCTGGCTCTGATCGGCGAGGGCGAAGCGACTCTCGCCGGCAAGCCGCTCGCCGGTGCCGACGTCATGCGCGCGGCCGGCGTCGAGCCGCTGGTGCTCGCGCCCAAGGAAGGACTCGCGCTTCTTAATGGCACCCAGGTTTCCGCCGCGCTGGCTCTCGAAGGCCTGCTGCGCAGCGACAATCTGCTGCGCACCGCCGTCGTCGCCGGTGCGCTGTCGGTGGAGGGGCTCGCCGGCTCCTACGCGCCCTTCGACGAACGCATCCATGCCGCTCGCGGTCAGCGCGGACAGAGCCGGATCGCCGCCGCGTTCCGCGCGTTGCTCAGCGAAAGCGCGATCTGGCGCTCACATCGCGACTGCAACCGCGTGCAGGATCCCTATTCGAGCCGTTGCCAACCGCAGGTGCTGGGCGCGGCCTGGGATGCACTCGCCCACGGCGCGGCCGTGCTCGGGCGCGAGGCCAATGCGGCGACCGATAACCCTCTGGTTTTCGACGACGCGGTGATCTCGGGCGGCAACTTCCACGCCGCCCCCGTGGGCCTCGTCGCCGACTTCATGGCCATAGCGTTAACAGATGTCGGCGGTCTCGCCGAACGGCGCGTGGATACCTTCATGCGCCGCATCAATCCGGCGCTGCCGCTCTTTCTTGCTGCGCAGCCGGGGCTGGAATCGGGTTTCATGCTGGCGCATGTGAGCGCCGCCGCGATCGCCTCGGAAAACAAGACGCTCGCGCATCCGGCGAGTGTGGACAGCATCTCGACCTCGGCCGGGCAGGAAGATCACGTGAGCATGGCGCCGTGGGCCGGACTCAAGCTGCTTCGCATCGCGAACAATCTCGCGGCGATCCTCGCGATCGAACTGGCGGCCGCCGCGACCGCGCTCGATCTCCAGCGCCCGCTTTCGACCACGCCTGAATTGCAGCCGGTGTACGAGCTGGTCCGCGGCGTCGCACTGGAGCGCCGCGGTGATCGGCGGCACGACCGAGACATCGCAGCACTCGCCGCGCTCGTTGCCGAAGGCCGCATCGCCGAATGCCTGCCCGACGCCGCCTGGCAAGCGCCGTGGGCGTAAATCTTCATTCCCCGTGGCTTGCAGCGGGAACCCTGGCGATGGGGTTTCCAAAGGGGAGAGGCGTTAGCTCCCCCCTTTGGTCGCTGGCGCGGAATGAAACCCCGCCAGCGAAGAATATTGATTTCGCCGCGCCGCCGTCGCCGCTCGTGTACCATCGCACCCGCCTGAAGCGTGGAGCCGGTCGATCATGAATCCTGAAGAAGGTCGCGGCGTCGCCGCTTGGCGCGGCCTCGTCGCCGCGGCGGCCGTCGTCGCGGTGATTGCGGGCATGCGCGCGGCCGCCGTGCTCATCGTGCCGTTCCTGCTTGCACTCTCGATCGCCATCATCTGTCTGCCGCCGCTCACCTGGATGGAACGCCGCCGCGTGCCTACGCCGCTTGCGGTGCTGATCCTCCTCGTCGTGATCATTGCGGCGCTCATCGGCTTCGGCGTCATCATCGGACAATCCACCACCAACCTGATCGGCGAACTGCCTCAATATCAGCAGCAATTCCAGGGGCTGCTGAACGACATCGCCACGTTGGGGCACCGCTTCGGTCTCGACATCTCGGTGGCGGCCTTTCGCAAGGCGCTCGATCCCGATTCGGCATTCGGCCTCGTCGCCACATTCTTCAAGAGTTTCGGCGCGCTGCTCGGCAACAGCGCCCTGATCATCATCACGGTGCTCTTCCTGCTCTTCGAGGCGAGCATCGTTCCGCGCAAGCTTGCATCCTTGCCGAAGGAGGATCCGCGGCACGGTTCGCTCGCTGTGTTCCGCTCGTTCATCGTCAGCGTGCAGCGCTACGTCGGCATGAAGACTCTCACCAGCATCGGCACAGGCGTCGTAACTTCGCTCGCGTTGTGGGCAGTCGGGGTTCATTACGCCCTGCTCTGGGGCCTGCTCGCCTTCCTGTTCAACTTCGTGCCCGCCATCGGCGCATTCATATCCGCCATTCCCGCGGTGATACTCGCCTATCTTCAGGGTGGTTTGCCGCTGTTCCTGGTGACGATCGTCATCTACGTGGTGATCACCACGGCCTTCGGCAGCTTCATCGAACCGAAGCTCATGGGACAGCGCCTCGGTCTCTCGACGCTCGTCGTGTGGGCCTCACTCATCATCTGGGGCTGGGTGCTCGGGCCCGTGGGCATGCTGCTTTCGGTGCCGCTCACCATGATCTTCAAGATCGGGTTCGAGTCCTATCCCGAAACCCGCTGGATCGCGCTGATGCTTGGTCCCGCGCCGCGCACGCCACAGGACGGCTGGATATTCAGATTATGGCATCGCCGACGCCATTAGCGTCGGCAAGTGTGCAAATCAGAAATCCGTATGCCAGCCGAGGGCGAAGCCGTGCGGAAGAACCTCGATGAGAATCGGGACCTTGCGCGAATGGGCGTAATAACCGAGGGCGGTGCCGAGCGCCCAGCCGGCGAGGACGTCGCTCTGCCAATGCTCTTGCGTCTTGACCCGCCCCACGGCTTCGTAGAGCGGAATGATTTCCAGCGCATAGACCCACGGATACTCGCGTCCGTATTCGAATACGATCGGCGTGATGGCAGCAGCGGTAAGCGTGACGTGCCCGCTCGGAAAGCTGGTGTTGCCGAAGCCCTGGAACCAGCGGTCGGGATCGGACGTGTCGCGCGGGCGTTCACGCTGGAATACATTTTCGAGCACGAACGCACTCGCGGCCGACAGCATCAACGCATCGCCCGATTGCCACAGCGTGTGCCCGAAGCGGCTGTCGTTGCCCTCCCACAGCGCGCCGCCCACGGCGAAAAGCGCGGTTGCGGCAAGCACCTGGTTCTGATGCGCCTTGCCCCAGATGCCGCTGTCGTCATAGTTGATCCGATGGTCGATGCCGAGCGGGCCGCTGCCAGCCTTGGCGACTTCGGGTGCAGCCACGGCCAGCAGGCACAGCCCCGCCAGAAGCACGGTCCTTGCGAGATGCGGGATAAGAAAACCACGGATCATCAGACACAATCCTCATGCGAGGCACAGGACCGAATCGCTCCTGCCTAGAATGGGAAGTTTAGGGCTTCGACGATGCAACATGCAAAAGCGGATTTCCACGGCCGGCATAAAACAATTCCGCGCCCTCAGGCCGGCATAGTGTATTTTTGTCTCCTGCCGCTTCAAATCCGGTGCCCGACCGCGTGATCAAGAATGACGAGGTCCATGAAAAATGGACGCGCCGGTTGCTGCGGACGGCAAAAACCGATTTGCCGCTCAAGGTCATCGGCACCACCGTATTCCTGACGCTCTTCTTCATCGCCTATTTCTGGCTGCTCAACCACCCGATGTTCCCGGTGACTGTGATACCGGTCACGTTCCTCGACCGATGGATCGGTTTTGAACCCTGGTCGCTCGTGCTTTATGCCTCGCTGTGGGTCTATGCGACGCTCCCGCTTTTGCTCCAGGAGGACCGGCGCCGGATCATCTCCTACGGCTGGGCGGCCGCCGGATTGAGCCTGGCTGCCATGCTGGTTTTTTTCTTCTGGCCCACGGCGACGCCCAAGCCCGACATCGACTGGGCGCTCTATCCCTCCTTTTCTTTTCTGAAGACAGTGGACCAAATCCGCAACGCCTGTCCTTCGTTGCACGCGGCGTTTGCCGTCTTCTCCGGCCTCTGGCTCGAGCGGCAGCTGCGACGGATTGGGGCGCCAGCACTCGTGCGTATGCTTAATGGATGCTGGTGCCTGGGCATTCTTTACTCCACACTGGCCACCCGCCAGCACGTGGCGATTGATCTCGCCGCCGGTGCCACATTCGGCATCGCGGCAT
>JBOIBN010000037.1:0-23176 GCA_050739575.1 Gammaproteobacteria bacterium | reverse complement strand
GCAGCGAAGGCTTGGCCGGCGGCTCGGCGTTGATCTCGATGTTGTTCTTCATCAGCTTGTTGACGAGCGCCGAATAATCGGTCGTCGGGCTGTAGGTCTCGAACTTCTGCCCGGAGGTCAGCGTTCCAGAGATGTTGTTCTGCTCGAAGGTGACCGAACCGACATTGCCGTTGTCCACATCGGTGAGAAAGGCCGAATACGACAACTTCTGCGCCTCGGTCTGGTGCGGACCGAAACTGTTGAAAACCAGAATCGCCACGATGACGATCGCCCCCCAGATCAGGAGCTGCTTGGCTACATCGTTGAATTTCACTCTGCCTGCGCCTCCATCAACGCCTCGCGGGCGGTTCCATACGAGTCACTATAACGCGCCGGGACGTTCCGCTGCTATCTCCGGGCCGGGTCGAAACCCTTCCGCCAGAAGATAAAACTCGCGGCTGCGAGCCTTCGAGGCGGCCGGTTTCAAGTGCCGCACGCGCCGGTACTCCCCGCGCAGCCGGTGCTGCAATTGGGCAGCTGCCGGACCCTCGAAGGTTTTGAGCAGCAAAACGCCGCCGGGTTTCAGGGCCGCGGCTGCTATTCCGGCGGCGAGATCGCCCAATTCGGCCTCGTTCGCCGCATCCACGTCGCGTATGCCCGTCAAGTTGGGGGCCAGATCGCAAAGCACAACATCTGCCGCGCCGCCGATGGCCGCAAGGGCCTCGGCGCGCGTCGTCTCATCCGCGAGATCACCCAGCACGAAACGTGCACCCGCGGGCGGAGTCATCGGCAGACGGTCCACGGCGACGACACGACCGAGCGCACCAACGGAGGCGACGGCGATCCGCGTCCAGCCGCCTGGCGCCGCACCGAGTTCGAGCACTGCCTGACCCGTTTTGAGCAAGCCAAAACGGGAGACGATTTCCTCCAGTTTGAACGCCGAGCGCGACGGGAGTCCCTGCGCCCTGGCCTTGCGGACCCAGGGGTCATGCGCCTGACTCTGTGCCCAGCGCCGCTTGCCTTTACGTCCCGTCGTCATCGCTCACGCACCCCCGCATTCCCAGGACCGAACCAGGAAAGATTCACCACAGAGAGCACAGAGCACACAGAAAAGAGCCCGTTTAGTAAAAGTCGATTGGTTCCATCTGAACTCTGCGGTGCGCTGCCCTCTTGCCAAGTCCCGAACCAGACGAGATTCACCCCAGAGGGCGCAGAGCACGCAAAGAAAAACCTGTTCGATAAAAACCAAGGAAGCTCTATCCGAACTCTGTGATCTCTGTGTGCTCTGTGGTGAAGTTCTCTCTTCCCCAGTCCCGATCCTATTCGTAGCGGACCTCGACGATCTCCAGGACGCGTTCCCCGCTGGGCGCGGCAACATGCGCCTCATCCCCCTCGCGCCGCCCGATGAGCGCGCGCGCAAGCGGCGAGCCCACCGAAACTAACCCGGCTTTGATGTCGGCCTCGTCCTCGCCGACGATGCGGTACGTGGACTCATCGCCCGAAGCGGCGTCGCTCACGACCACGGTCGCGCCGAACACCACCCGCCCATCGGCGTTAAGCCGGGTGATGTCTATGATCTCGGCCTGCGAAAGCTTGGCCTCGATCTCGCGGATGCGCGCCTCGATGAAGCCCTGCTCCTCCTTCGCGGCATGGTACTCGGCGTTCTCTTTAAGATCGCCGTGTGCACGTGCTTCGGCGATCGCGCTCACCACCCGCGGTCGCGCCTCGCTCTTCAAACGCCTGAGTTCTTCACGCAGATTTTCGGCGCCCTGCACAGTGAGTGGCACACGGTTCACGCAAGCCTCCTGTGCAGCGCCTTCAACTCGTTCACGTCTGTCATATCGATGTAATCCAAAGCCTGGACGGTCGCCTTGGCGGCGGCGATCGTCGTGTAGTAGGTCACCTTGTGGGCGACGGCCTCGCGGCGGATGGAACGCGATTCTTCGATCGCGCGCTTGCCTTCCGTGGTATTGACAATGAGGTTAACCTCATCGTTCTTGATGAGATCCACCACGTGCGGCCGTCCCTCGCGCACCTTGTTGATCCCCTCGCAGGCGATGCCTGCAGCGACGAGGGCGCGTGCGGTCCCGTGCGTGGCCACCAGCTCGAATCCGCGCGCCGCAAGTGCCCGTGCCAACTCGACGCAGGCGGCTTTGTCCGCGTCGCGTACGGAAAGCAGCGCGCGGCCGCCGCGGGGCAGTATAACGCCCGAGGCAAATTGAGCCTTGGCATAGGCTTCGCCGAAGCTGGCTCCGGTACCCATGACCTCGCCGGTGGATTTCATCTCCGGACCCAGGATCGGATCCGCGCCACGAAACTTGATGAACGGAAACACCGATTCCTTCACCGAATAATAGGGAGGATGCAGGCGGGAGACGATCCCCTGCGCGGCTAGCCTCTGCCCGACCATCGCAAGCGCCGCCGCGCGCGCGAGCGGTACGCCGGTCGCCTTGGAGACGAACGGCACCGAACGCGACGCCCGCGGATTGACTTCGAGAACGTAGACGACGTCGTCCTGAATCGCGAACTGGACGTTCATCAGGCCGACGACGCCGAGTTCGCGGGCAAGGGCAACGCACTGGCGTCCGATCTCTTCCTGCGTCTCGCCGGAAAGTGTATGCGGCGGCAGGGCACTCCCCGAATCGCCCGAATGCACGCCCGCCTGCTCCACATGCTCCATGATGCCGCCGATCACCACGCGCTCGCCGTCGGCGACGACATCCGCATCCACCTCGATGGCGTGATCCAGAAAGCGGTCGAGCAGGACCGGCGCGTTGTTCGAGGCCGCAACCGCATGTTTCATGTACTGCAACAGATCTTCTTCATTGAACACCGTTTCCATGGCGCGCCCGCCGAGCACGTAGGAGGGACGCACGATGAGCGGGAAGCCGACCTCGCCGGCCAGACGCAAGGCGTCGGCCTCATTGCGCGCCGTACGGTTCGTCGGCTGGCGCAGGCGGAGTTTCTCGATCAACTGCTGGAACCGTTCGCGGTCCTCGGCGCGATCGATGGCGTCCGGCGTAGTGCCGATGATCGGCGCACCCGCAGCCTCGAGCGCGCGCGCGAGCTTGAGCGGCGTCTGCCCCCCGAACTGAACGATGATCCCCTCCGGCTTTTCCAGCTCTACGATTTCGATTACATCCTCGAAGGTGAGCGGCTCGAAGTACAACCGGTCAGAGGTATCGAAATCGGTCGAGACAGTCTCCGGGTTGCAGTTGACCATGAGAGTCTCGAAGCCGGCCACCTTGAGGGCGAGTACCGCCTGCACGCAGCAGTAATCGAATTCGATGCCCTGACCAATCCGATTGGGACCGCCGCCGAGTACCATGATCTTGCGGCGATCGTCGGGCTCGGCCTCGCATTCCTCTTCATAAGTCGAATACAGGTAGGCGGTCGCGGAAGGAAACTCGGCCGCGCAGGAATCCACCCGTTTGTACACGGGGCGCACGCCGTTACGCACACGCAGCGCGCGCAGTTCGTGCTCGCTGCAGGCAAGCAGGCGGGCCAGGCGTCGGTCCGAAAATCCGAGACGTTTCAGAGCGTAAAGCCGGTCGTGATCGAGCGCGCCGAAGCCGCCCTCGACGACGGCCTTCTCCTCTTCGATCAGGCGCCGGACGGTATCAAGAAACCAGGGATCGATTCGGGTAGCGGCGGCGATTTCTTCCAGCGGATAGTCCAGACGAAAAGCGTCGGCCACGTACCAGAGCCGTTGTGGGCCGGGCTGACGCAACTCGTTGAGCAGCCGATCGCGGCCCTCTGGAGCGTCTCCTTCCAGCCACACGGGGTCGAAGCCGTCGCAATCCGTCTCCAGGCTGCGCAACGCCTTGTGCAAGGATTCGGCGAAGCTGCGCCCGATGCCCATCGCCTCACCCACCGAATGCATCTGGGTCGTCAGCCGATCGCTTGCGCCCGGAAACTTCTCGAAATTGAAGCGCGGCACCTTGGTCACGACATAATCAATCGCGGGTTCGAAGGAGGCCGGGATCAGTCCACCGGTAATTTCGTTGCGCAACTCATCGAGCGTATAGCCGACGGCGAGCTTGGCCGCGACGCGCGCGATCGGAAAGCCGGTCGCCTTCGAGGCGAGCGCGGAAGAACGCGAGACGCGCG
This sequence comes from Gammaproteobacteria bacterium, assembly GCA_050739575.1. Lineage (GTDB taxonomy): Bacteria > Pseudomonadota > Gammaproteobacteria > JAKDMP01 > JAKDMP01 > JBOIBN01. Next base: position 19,087 of record JBOIBN010000037.1, on the reverse strand, counting down.
GGTTCATCTCGATCACGATCATTTTCCCGGTCTCCGGATCGAGAGCGAACTGGACGTTCGAACCGCCGGTTTCCACCCCCACCCGGCGCAGCACCGCGATAGACGCATCGCGCATGCGTTGATATTCCTTGTCCGTCAACGTTTGCGCCGGGGCGACCGTGATCGAATCGCCGGTATGCACGCCCATCGGGTCAAGATTTTCAATCGAACAGACGATGATGCAGTTGTCCTTCTTGTCGCGCACCACCTCCATCTCGAATTCCTTCCAGCCGAGGACGGATTCCTCGATCAGGAGTTCATTGGTCGGCGAAAGGTCGAGACCGATCTCGCAGATCTCGACAAACTCGTCGCGGTTGTAGGCGATGCCGCCGCCCGAACCGCCGAGCGTGAAAGAGGGACGGATGACGGTCGGGAATCCGATCTCGGCCTGGCTTGCGAGTGCATCTTCCAGGCTGTGGGCAAGCCGCGAGCGCGGCGTCGCCAGACCGATTTCGTGCATCGCCTCGCGGAAACGTTCGCGGTCCTCGGCGATGTCTATGGCCTCGCGCGATGCGCCGATCAGCTCCACGCCGTATCGTTCGAGCACACCCTCGCGCACCAGATCGAGCGCGCAGTTGAGCGCCGTCTGCCCACCCATCGTCGGCAACAACGCATCCGGGCGCTCTTTCTCGATGACGCCAGCGATCGTGCGCCAATGAACCGGCTCGATGTAGATGGCATCCGCCGTCTCCGGATCGGTCATGATCGTCGCCGGATTGGAGTTCACCAGCACCACGCGGTAGCCTTCCTCGCGCAGCGCCTTCACCGCCTGGGTGCCGGAATAATCGAACTCGCAGGCCTGACCGATCACGATTGGACCGGCGCCAATGACGAGAATCGTCTTGATGTCCGTGCGCTTTGGCATCAGTCCCTGTCCATGAGTGCGACAAAACGTTTGAAGACCGGAAGCACGTCGTGCGGGCCGGGGCTCGCTTCGGGATGGCCCTGAAAACCGATGGCCGGCGTGTCGGTCCGCTCCACGCCTTGCAGCGTACCGTCGAAAAGCGAGACGTGCGTCGCATGCAAATTCTCCGGCAACGTCTGGGCATCCACGGCGAAGCCGTGATTCTGACTCGAAATCCAGACCTGACGTGTCGCGAGATCGAGCACCGGATGGTTGGCGCCATGATGCCCGAAAGGCGTTTTGATCGTGCGCGCACCGCTCGCGAGTCCCATGAACTGGTGACCGAGACAAATGCCGAGCACGGGTATCTGCGCGCCTAGGAGTTCGCGCGTTGCGTCGATGCCGTAACCCGAAGCCGCCGGATCGCCGGGACCGTTGGAGAGCACGACGCCGTCGGGATTTTGCGCCAGCACCTCGCTCGCCGGCGTGCGTGCCGGAACCACGTGCACGGCGCAGCCGTGATCTACCAGCGCACGCAGGATGTTGCGCTTGACGCCGAAGTCATAGACCACCACTCGATGGCGAACCGACGGCGGAGTTGCCTCCCATACGCCCTCGGTCCACTCGTAAGCCGCACTGCAACTTACGTCCGCCGCGAGATCCATCCCGAGCAGACCGGGAAATTCCCGTGCGCGGGAAAGCGCTTCGGCTTCGTCGAGATCGGTCGCAAGACAAGCGCCGAGTACGCCATGCGTGCGCAAATGGCGGGCCAGTCGGCGAGTATCCAGTTCTTCGATCGCGGGTCGCCCGGCAGAGACGAGGAAATCCCCGAGCGCGCCGCGGGCGCGCCAGTTCGAGGGGCCCGGTCCCGCCGTGCGCGCGATGAGCGCCTCGGCGTGCACCTGATCCGACTCGTTGTCCTCCGGATTCACGCCGACGTTGCCGATGTGCGCGGCGGTGAGACAGACCAGTTGGCGGGCGTAGGACGGGTCGGTGAGAATTTCCTGATAGCCGCTCATCGCGGTGTTGAACACCACTTCGCCGACCGCGACGCCGGGCGCGCCGAAAGAAACTCCCTGAAAGATCGAACCGTCTTCCAGAGCGAGGATAGCTGTTTTAGGCACGAAACTCCCGGTGTACGAACTTCGGCGCTCGCCGCCGTACCGGGCGTGCGGACCCGATGTATTTTATCAATAAACGCGCGGCGATCAACCGCGGCCGCCGTCCGCTCTCAGATAATCACTCAACGAGTAGACACCGGCGGGACGCCCGGCAAGCCAGCGGGAGGCGGCAAGCGCACCGCGCGCGAAGATATGGCGGCCGCCGGCGCGGAAAGTGAGTTCCAGGCGTTCGCCTTCGCCGGCGAAGATGACGGTGTGGTCGCCGGCCACGTCACCGCCGCGAAGACTGGCGAAGCCGATGCTGCCGGGAGCGCGCTCAGTCCTGCCGTGCCGGTCGAACTCAGCACACTGCGCAAGGGTCGTACCGCGCGCCGCGGCGATCGTCTCACCCAGACGGAGCGCGCTTCCGGACGGCGCATCTTTCTTGTTCCGATGATGCATTTCGACAATTTCGACATCGAAATCCTCGCCGAGCATCTTCGCGGCCTCCTCGGCCAGATGATCGAGCACGGCCATACCGAACGACATGTTCGGTGCATACAGCGCGGCAATCTCACGCCCGGCGGCGGCAAGTTCAGCATGCTCTGCGTCTCCGAGTCCGGTCGTGCCGCTCAGGAACGCACAGCCCGCACCGCGACAAGCGTCGAGTGCCACTTTGAAGCCGTTCGGACCGGAAAAATCCATGAATACATCGGCGGCTTGCGCCGCGGCTTTCACGTCGTCGCTCAGCGCGACGCCCAATGGTCGTCCGCCGGCGATCTCGCCGATGTCGCGCCCGATGTTCTCATCGCCGGAGCGGCCGACGGCGGCAACCAGTTGGAAATCCGGCGCATCGCTCAGGTCTGTAACGACCTCGCGCCCCATCCGCCCGGCGGCACCGAGGAGCGCGATCTTGAGTCTTGAGCCGGCGCTCATCCCGCCAGTTGCTCGAAGAAATTCTTGACGCGTGCCGTCCAGCTTTCCTGTTCGGCCGGGTTATGGCGAGAGCCGCCGACCTGCAACTGCTGGTCGAGTTGGCGAATCAGCTCCTTTTCTTCATCGTCGAGGTTAACCGGCGTCTGCACCTGGACGATGCAGTAAAGATCGCCCCGACCGCCCCCGGCGAGCGGCAGGCCCTTGCCACGCACGCGCAGGCGTTTACCGCTTTGGGTACCCGCCGGCACCTTGAGTCGCCCTTCGCCCTCCAGCGTCGGGATTGCGGTTTCGCCACCCAGTGCCGCCTGCGGAAACGAGACCGGCACTTCGCAGGCGAGATTGTGTCCCTCGCGACGAAAGAGCGGATGCGGTCGGATCCGGATCTCGACATAAAGATCGCCCTCCCCGGCGCCCTGCACACCCGCTTCACCCTGTCCGGTAAGGCGGATTGCGGTGCCATCTTCGACACCGGCGGGAATGCGTATCTTCAGGCGAGCCACGCGGCGTACCCGGCCGTTGCCGTGGCAATCCGCACAAGGTTCGCCGATCACCTCGCCCCGGCCGCGGCAATCCGGGCAGGTCTGCTGGAGCGTGAAGAAGCCCTGCTGCATGCGCACCTGGCCGTGTCCGCCACAGGTCGCACAGACGCGCGCTTTACTGCCGGGTGCCGCACCGCCGCCCGCACAGGTTTCGCAGCGAGTCTCGCGCGGCACTTCGATCGTAACTTCGTCGCCGCGGGCGATCTGTTCGAGGTCCACCGCAAGCCCGTATTGGAGATCGGCGCCACGCCGACCGCGCCGACCAGCGCCGCCCCTGCCGAAAATATCACCGAAAATATCACCGAAGATATCGGTAGGATCGATCCCGCCGAAGCCGCCGGATCCTCCGGGCCCCGCGCCCTGCGCACCGTGGCGCACGCCGGCGTGTCCGAAACGATCGTAGGCGCGGCGCTTCTCGCGGTCACCGAGCACTTCGTAGGCCTCGTTGATTTCCTTGAAACGCTCGCCCACGTTCTTGCCGCCGGGATTGCGGTCGGGATGATATTTCATGGCGAGGCGCCGGTAGGCCTTCTTGATTTCGGCCTCGTCAGCGTCGCGCGACACGCCGAGCACCTCGTAATAATCGCGTTCGCTCATTAGGCAATCCTTGATTCGATGCGACGATCCGGCACCAGCCACACGAGCGCCATCAGCAGATAAATAGCATTGGAAGCCCAGGAATTGACGAAGGCGAGGCCGATCCCGAGTGCGTAAGCCACCATGGACAATTTGCCCTTGAAATCGCGGCCGACGGCCTGCGCCAATATCGAATCGCGGCCGTTGAATGCAATGATGCTGACCTGCAATATCCAGTAGGCCGTAGCCGCCATCAACAATACCGCCCCGTAGAGCACGGTCGGCACGGGCATGAAACGGTTCTCGCCCGCCCAGGCAGTGACGAAGGGAAACAGCGAGAGCCAGAAGAGCAAATGCAGATTGGCCCACAACACGCGGCCATTGACGCGTCCGGTCGCGTGCAGCATGTGATGATGATTGTTCCAGTAGATGCCGACGTAGACGAAGCTCAACACGTAACTCAGAAACACCGGTACCACCGGTTTCAAGGCGCCCCACCCCGCGCCCTTCCCGACCGTCTCCGACAAGCCGAGCACCATGATGGTGATGATGATGGCGATGACGCCGTCGCTGAACGCCTCAAGACGGTTGGTGTTCATGCCTCATCGTATCCCCGTTGCAAAGCAACAGCGACGGACGATATACAATCATCCGCCACTGTATTTCCCATCGACGCCTCAGCCCTTCTTCTCGTCCTTGACCTCTTCGAACTCGGCATCCACGACATCCTCCGGTCTGCCTTGGCCCCTTTCGGCGCTATGCTCGCCGGTGGCCTGTTGTCCGGCGGCCTCGCTTGCGGCCTGCTGCTGGTAAACGCGCTGGGCGATCTTCCCCGAACGTTCGCCAAGCGCTTCGATCTTGGTCTCGATGCGCGCCTTGTCGTCGCCCTTCACCGCTTCCTTGAGTTCGGAAATCGCCGATTCGACTTCAGCGCGTTCGGCACCCTCGACCTTGTCGCCGAGATCCTTGAGCGTCTTCTCGCTCGCGTGGATCAAGGCATCGGCACGGTTGCGCGCATCGACCAGTTCACGCGCCTTCTTGTCCTCTTCCGCATGCGCCTCGGCATCCTGCACCATGCGTGCGACTTCTTCATCGCTCAGGCCGGAAGAGGCCTTGATTTCGATCCGGTTCTCCTTGCCCGTCGCCTTGTCCTTGGCGGAAACGTGCAGAATGCCGTTGGCATCGATGTCGAAGGTCACCTCGATCTGCGGCACACCACGCGGCGCCGACGGAATGTCGCTCAAGTCGAAACGTCCGAGCGACTTGTTGCCACCCGCCATCTCGCGTTCGCCCTGAAGCACGTGCACCGTGACCGCGGTCTGGCCGTCGGCGGCGGTGGAAAACACCTCGGTCGCCTTGGTCGGAATCGTGGTGTTCTTGTCGATCAGCTTGGTCATGACGCCGCCGAGCGTCTCGATGCCGAGCGAAAGCGGGGTCACGTCGAGCAGCAGCACGTCCTTGACGTCGCCGCCGAGCACACCGGCCTGGATCGCGGCACCGACCGCAACCGCCTCGTCGGGGTTCACATCCCTGCGTGCTTCCTTGCCGAAGAAGCCCTTGACCGCTTCCTGCACCTTGGGCATGCGGGTTTGGCCGCCGACGAGAATCACCTCGTTCACGTCGGAGACCGCAAGCCCCGCGTCCTTGAGGGCAATTTTGCAGGGAGCGAGCGTACGCTCGATCAGATCCTCCACCAGCGCCTCGAGCTTGGCCCGGGTGAGCTTCACGGTGAGATGTTTCGGCCCGCTGGCATCGGCGGTGATGTAAGGCAGATTCACTTCGGTCTGCTGAGTCGAACTGAGTTCGATCTTCGCCTTTTCGGCCGCCTCCTTCAGGCGCTGCATGGCGAGCGGGTCCTTGCGCACGTCCATGCCTTGCTCTTTCTCGAATTCCTTCGCGAGATAATCAATGACGCGCTTGTCGAAATCCTCGCCGCCGAGGAAGGTATCGCCATTGGTCGCGAGCACCTCGAACTGGTGCTCGCCGTCCACCTCGGCGATCTCGATGATGGAAATATCGAAGGTGCCGCCGCCCAGATCGTATACCGCAATCTTCTGGTCGCCGCGTTGCTTGTCGAGTCCGTAGGCGAGCGCCGCCGCCGTCGGCTCGTTGATGATGCGCTTAACGTCAAGGCCCGCGATCTTTCCCGCGTCCTTGGTGGCCTGGCGCTGCGAATCGTTGAAATAAGCCGGCACCGTAATCACCGCCTCGGTAACCGCCTCACCGAGATAATCCTCGGCGGTCTTCTTCATCTTCTGCAACACGCGCGCGGAAATCTCAGGCGGCGCCATCTTCTTGCCCTGCGCCTCGACCCAGGCGTCGCCGTTATCGGCCTTGACGATCCGGTAAGGCACCATCTCGATGTCCTTCTGAACCATCGAATCGTCGAACTTGCGCCCGATCAGGCGCTTGATCGCAAACAGCGTGTTCGCGGGATTGGTCACCGCCTGGCGCTTGGCCGGCTGTCCGACCAGCACCTCGCCCTCCTTGTTGAAGGCGACGATGGACGGCGTCGTGCGGTCGCCCTCGCTGTTGTCTATGACCCGGGGCTTGCCGCCCTCCATCAACGCGACGCAGGAGTTGGTCGTGCCGAGGTCTATGCCGATGATCTTGCCCATGAATCCTCTCTCCGCTATAGAGTCATAAAAAAAGGGTTGCCCTTCGATATTTGGGGCCCTGCGCCGCCGGTTTCAAGCGTCCCCGTCGGGGGCGCGCGAGACGATGACCCGCGCCGGACGCAGCAGCCGCTGGTGCAGCTGGTAGCCTTTCTGAACCAGGGTGAGCACGCTGTCGGGACGCAGCTCGGCGCTCGGCTGGGTCGCCATCGCCTCGTGCAGTTCCGGGTCGAATACCTCGCCGGTCACGGGTTCGAGCGGCTCGATGTGATGGCGCGCGAAGACATCGTGCAGAAGCTTGAGCGTAATCTGCAGTCCTTCGCGCACCGGCTCGGGCGCCTCGTCCGCCGAGGCCAGCGCCAGTTCCAGGCTGTCCGCCACGGGCAGCAATTCGCCCGCAAACCGCTCCAGTGCAAAGCGGCGTGCGGTCTCAATTTCCCGCGCCGCGCGCCGGCGGACATTTTCGAGTTCGGCGGCGAGCCTGAGCAAGCGATCCTGCGCTTCCGCGTTCCCGGCTTCGAGCGCGGCCAGCCGATCTTCAGGCTCGGGCGCCTCGGCTTCCTGCCCGGCGGGCACGGGGCCGATGCGCTCGTCCCACGGTTCGTCCGGGTTCGAGCCCGGGGCATCCCCGCTCGGGTCATGAATCATGCTCACTCCTGGATTGAATCCGTCACGCCTACCTTTCTGGGGGCGATCGGCTTGCGTTCAAGGCGGCGCCCAGTAGGCGGGCGGTGACGTCCACCACCGGAATCACCCTCTGGTAGGCCATACGGGTCGGACCGATTACCCCCACTACGCCGAGCGGGCGATCCTCGGGACCGTAGCTCGATACCACGACGGAAAGATCCCCGAGCACTGCGTAGCCCGACTCTTCGCCGATGAATATCTGCACGCCCGGCGCCGCGAGCGCACGATCCAGCAGTTCGAGTATTTCCTGCTTGCGGTTGAAGGCCTCGAAGAGAGCCTTTAACCTGTCCAGATCGGCCAGATCGGACAGGCCCATCAAGTTCGTTTCCCCCGCCATCACGTAATCGGCGGTTTCATTTCCGGGCGGAAACATGCGCTCGCCCATGGCAAGTGCCGTCTGGGCGAGTTCGTTCATGTTGCGCATGTCCTCGCGCATCGCGCCAAGCAATCCGGAACGCACCTCGGCGAGCGCGCGCCCGCCGAATTGCTCGTTGAGGTAGTTTGCTATTCTCGCCAGCGCCTCGGACGGATAATCACGTTCCAGTTCGAGCACGCGGTTCTGCACCTCGCGATCGTCGAGCATCAGCACCGCGAGTACGCGCCGGTCGGACAAGCGCACAAATTCGATATGCCGCCAGGCCGCGCTGTTCCGGCGCGGCACCGTGACCAACCCCGCCATGCGCGTGATCTTCGCCACCATGCGCGAAGCCTCGCCCGCCATTTGACCGGCGCCTTCTTCGGGCGGCTTCAAGCCTTCGCGCAGGCGCCTGATTTCGATCGGCACCAGCGGCTCGATCTTGAGCAGGCTGTCCACGAAGACGCGATAGCCGCTGCGGGTCGGAATGCGCCCGGCCGATATGTGCGGGGAACTGATCAGGCCGAGATCCTCCAGATCGGCCATCACGTTGCGGATACTCGCCGGTGATAAGCCCAGGCCGAGATCGCGCGAGAGGATGCGCGAGCCGACCGGTTGGCCTTCGCTCACGTAGCGCTCGACGAGCCCGCGCAGTACCGCCTGCGCGCGCTCGTCGAGCTGGGGCTTGGGCGCTTTCCCGGCCTTGGTGGCAGTTTCTTTCATGCCCGCTATTCTGCCATTCTAGTTGAGGGGGACCAGAAGATTCATCCGTGAATTTTCAAGTGAGGCATCGTCGCCTTTTACCTCCAGGACGCAGCACACTCGAGGATTGCCGAAAATTTCCTGCAAAGCCTATGCCTTTACCACTTGCTTGAGCTTCAATGCCGTCGCTTTTTTATGCAGCTTGACGTCGAAGCTGTAGAAACGCGCATCGTCCGGCACAGAGGAGATGTGAAGGGCGTCTGCAAAATCCATACCCTGCTCGTACCAGTCCAGAGCTGTGAAAATCTTCCGATCGCCCTCCACTATCAGGTTTGACAGACCAAATAGGCTGCGCAGCGCAACAAGCACGTTCGTACGCTCGAGTTCGTAGGCGCTTTCCAGCACCGAGACTGTTTCCAGCAGCACAGTCTTGGAAACGAATACCGACGCTTCTGCAAACAGTGCGGCGGCGCGACGGGTCTGCGCCGGATCGTCGTTGACGACGAGACGCACCAACACATTCGTGTCGGTGGCGATCATTTGTGCCGCTTCGCGGCGCCGGCAATGGCCGCGTCCATGTCGGTCAGCGTCTTGAGCCGGCCCCTGTACCCCGCGCTGCCAATAACTTCGGCAAGTCGGGTGGTTTTTACGGGTTTAAGCGGCCTCAACAGTACACCTGCGCCGACCCTTTCGACCGCGAACTCGACGCCGGGCGCTAACTTCAGCGCGCTGCGCACGGATTTGGGCAGTACAACCTGTCCCTTGCTCGAAAGCCGGGCCGTCTCCATAATCATATTCCGAAAAGTAAGATGATCGTAAGACGATAATAGCGCCTCTCTGCCCCCCGTGGCAAGAATGCCGAAGCATCCGAACATCGGTCTCCTACAATAGGCTGACGGAGAAAGGAGCAACGACAATGATTCAAGGCGTGGCATTGGTGACGGGCGCAAGCGTCGGATTCGGCGAGGCCGTTGCGCGCGAACTCGTTGCGGCCGACTGGCGGGCGATCGGCACCGGGCGCCGCCGCGATCGGCTCGAGCGCTTGCACAAGGAACTCGGCGACGCGTTCCATCCGCTCGCTTTTGACGTGCGCAATTCCAACGCGGTGGATGCCGCACTCGCCGCGATTCCCAAGGATTTCTCTCCCGTCGAGGTGCTCGTCAACAATGCCGGACTCGCCCTGGGGCTCGGCCCGGCGCACGAAGCGAAACTCGAAGACTGGGAAACAATGGTAGACACCAACATTAAAGGGCTGCTCTACATGACCCGCGCGATCCTGCCCGGCATGGTCGAGCGCGGCAGCGGCCATATCGTGAACATCGGTTCCATCGCCGCCGACAATCCCTATCCCGGCGGCAACGTGTACGGCGCCACCAAGGCCTTCGTGTGGCAGTTCTCGCGCAATCTACGCGCGGATCTGCTCGGCACCGGCGTGCGCGTAACCGATGTCGCGCCGGGACTCGCCGAAACCGAATTTTCGGCAGTCCGCTTCAAAGGCGATCGCGACAAAGCCGGCAAGGTTTACAGGAACATGCAGCCCCTGACCGGAGAAGACATCGCTCGCGCCGTGCTGTGGGTGCTCGCGCAACCCTCGCACGTCAACGTGAACCGTATCGAACTCATGCCGAGCACGCAGGCCTGGGGGCCGATGGCCGTACATCGCGAGCAGAGGGAAGAGTAAAGAGGTAAAAGGTGAAGAGTAAATAGTGATTGAAGGGCGACGCCGGCACACGATCACTATGCTGCGCGGAAGGTTCGAACATGCAAGCTCCGAAAGACTCGTCCGTGGGTTTTCAGAGGAGGCGAGTCCGGCACATGTCCGGACTTGCCTCACGTCAAATTAAGCACTGTGGGAGCGGCTTTAGCCGCGATCTCTCCGGCTTCTGAAGGAATCGCGGCTAAAGCCGCTCCTACGTAATTCGCGTTGTTGCGCCCATGCACCATGCGGAAACTCCGAATAAATCAGAGCCACCCCAAAACCGTCAGGGAGCCGCGAACACCACCTGCATCAATGGCAGATCGGATTGCAGAAAGCCGGTCGAGTGCGCGTACGTGACGTACTGGATCTGTCCGTTCATCTGGGAAAACTCGGGATGCGCGCCGCCCGCGTAGTCTATGTTGCCCTGGTAGCCGGTTTCACCGGTAAACAGCAGCCCCGCATCCGACCACGGCCCCCACGGCGTCTCCGAAACCCGGTACATGACGTCGTCGCTCAGCGGTTGGCTGTAAATCAGCACGTATTCGCCCAGATAGGCATCGTAGAAAACCGAGTTGCCGGCCGCGTCGCCCTGGAAGACGGCTACGGCAGCCGTCGGGTGCACGCTCCAGTTCCCGTTGCCCGCGTAGTAGGTCCACTGCGATTTGTCGAGCGCGTGGGCAAGCGCCACGCGGGCGACGTAACAATCCATGACGATCCAGTCAACGCTGCAGCCATAGGAATAGAGCGTGCCATCCGACACTACGGAGCCGCTGGTGTACGCCACCTCATGGGGTCCCCACATCAGCGTAGGGGTCGGCGATCCGGGATTCTCGATGGGGCGCACCACACGCCCGCCGGGCGTCCAGGTAGCGATTCCGTTCCCTATCGTCACCCAGCCCGAGCGGCCGGGCAGCCGCCAGATCTCTCCATAAAAGAAGAGCACGCGGTTGCGATCCGGATCCGCCACCACCTCTCCCGGCCAGAGGGCAAGTTCCGCCCCGCAGGGATTAGCCGTGCAGTGGTTGGAGTTATGTACATAGTTGTAGTGCAGCTCGGCCGCGGTGTGAGGCAGAAACTCGGTGGGAGCGCCGGTCGCGTCCAGATGATCATGGTCCAGCGTGACGCCGTCTGAGGCATCGAGATCGGTGGTCCACGACAGAGTATCGTCGGCCCAGTAGTCGCCGCCCTGTCCGGGCACCGACATTGACGTATCCCCGAAGGTCCAGATGGATTTACCCTGGAACAAGGCGCTCTGGGTGCCATCGCGGCCGTTGATCACCGGGTTCTGCTGCACTGTGCCGATCATCGTGACCGACTGCACGAGTGGAAGCGGAGGCGGCTGCGCATCGTTTGCATCAACTGCGGCAAAGGCGGGAAAGGCCGCAAGCCCGAGCGCAGCGATCGGAACCGACAACCTCGAAGCAGCGCGTAAACAAATCATGTGATCCTCCCCGGACAATGCGAGCTTGGACACTGTACCACTCCGTTCCCCGGCGGCTCCCGACAAGCCGGGTTGCAGCTATCCGTGTCCATCAAAGCCGTCAGGGTTTTTGAAAGACGACTTGGGCGAGCGGAATTTGCTGTTGCAGAAATCCGGTATCGCGCACATAGGTGACGTACTGCACGCGGCCGTTCAGCGTCGAAAATTCCGGATGCGCAAAGGCAGCGTAGTTGTAGTTGCCGTTCCAGCCGGGCAAACCAGTGAAGAGCAGCCCGGCATCCGACCACGGTCCCCACGGATTCTCCGCCACCCGGTACATGATGTCGTCGTTCAGCGGCTGGGCATAGATCGCCATGTATTCGCCGAGGTAGGCATTGTAGAAAACGCTGTTGCCGGCAGCGCCGCCTTCGAATACCGTGACGGCATCGCTTTCGTTCGCGCTCCAGTTGCCGTTGCCCGCGTAATAGGTCCACTGAGACTTGTTCAGTACGTTCGCCAGCGGCACGCGCGCGACATTGCAGTCCATCACGACCCAGTCGGCTTTACAGCCATAGGAATAGAGCATATCGGCCGCGACGACCGAGCCGCCGATATAACCTGCATTACCCCCGCCCCACATCAGCGTCGGCGTCGGCGAACCCGGATTCTCGATCGGCCGAACGACTTGACCACCGGGCGTCCATACGGCGATGCCGGACCCTATGGTTTGCCAACTCGACTGACCGCTGACACGCCAGATTTCGACATAGAAGAGCAGAAGACGATTACGCGCCGGATCTGCAACGACCTGCGCGGACCACATGGCAAACTCCGCACCGCACGGCGTCTGCGTACAGTGATTCTCGTCGTGCGTGTAGTTGTAGTGCGCCTCAGCCGCCGTGTAGGGCAGAAATTCACGTGGCGCACCGGTGGAGTCGGTAAGATCGTGATCGAGCGTGATGCCGTCGGCGGCGTCGAGGTTATCGGTCCATGAAAGCGAATTGTCGTCCCAGTAGGTGCCTTTCGCGCCCGGTACCGACATGTCTGTATCGCCGAATGTCCAGATGGATTTGCCCATGAACAGCGCGCTCTGGGTGCCGTCGCGCGCGTTGATCACCGGATTCTGCTGCACCGTACCCAGCGGTACGATCGATTGCACGACAGGGAGCGGAGGCACCGATGCAGCCTGCTCGCCTGGCGCCAACGCCGGGACGCTTGCAGCGGCAAGGCAAAGCACCATCAATAAAAAAATCCGGATGTCTTTCATGGCTGTCTTGCTCCGATGAGGGTTCGGTTTCAGGTGTAGCGGTACGGACCTGCTACGGCGTCGTCGGCTGACCGAGGACAATCGTCGAAAGTCGCGCCGGGTCGAGGTACCGCTTCATCGCCTGCTGCACTTCAGGCGCCGTTAGCCTCTCGAAGTGGCGCGCCATCACATAATCCCAGTCGAGCGGCAAGCCGTCCTCGCTGCGCCCAAGCCAGCCTTGGCCGATTGCATCCACGCTCTGATTCGAGAGCTGAATCTGACGCAAACCGATGGACTTGGCAAGATGCAGTTGTTCGGCGGAAAGCGGATTCGCCACCGTATCGTTCAGCACCTCGATCGCCGCCGTGCGCGCCTCGTTCACTTTTGCCGGATAGGAACCGTAATTGAGCTGATAACTGCCGCGATTGCGATCGAAGCCGAAGTTCGAGCCGACGGTATAGACCAGCCCGCGCTTTTCGCGCAACTCCCTGTACAGCGGACTGGCGTAGAAGCCACCGCCGAGAAGATCGTTGGCGAGATCAAGCGCGAAGTGATCCGGATTGGTGAAGTCGAGTCCTAGCGTTTCTGCGAGTACGACCTGGTTCTGCTTGCGCAATGGATCCGGCACAAAAACATGGTCCGGTTTGGAAAGCGGTATCGGCGGATAGTCCGTGGCCGGCTTCGGACCGATGGCCTCCCAGCCGCCGAAGTATTTTTCGACCGTTGTTTTCGCCTGCTCCGGCGTGATATCCCCGATCACCACGATGGTCGTTTCGTCGGGACGATACGCCTTGGCGTAATAGGCCTTGACCTGATCGAGACTGAGTCCGCCGACGCTCTTCCCGGTCGCAACGCGCAGGCCCGGATCGCCCTTGGGCAAAAGCGCTTCGTCGATGGCGCGCTGGAACTTGAATGCGGGACTGTCCACTTGCCCGGAGGCCTGCTGCGCCTGAAGGGAGCGTTGGGTTTCGAATGCCTGCTGCGGGAATGCGGGTTGTAACTGATCCGCGGCCAATAATTTCACGCCCGCATCGAAATACTGGGGCAGCACCGCGAGCGAAAAACTCGGACCAGCCGAAAGTTCGGCGCCGATCGCATCCTGAGCAGCCTCGAACCGGACTCGCGTCATACCTTCCGGTCCCCAGTCGAAAAGCGAACCGAGCAGGCCGTCGACGCCCTCCTCGCCCGCCGGCGCTTCCATGTCGGCGTTCTGATGCACGACGCCGTAAAGGCTGACGGTAGGACTGACTTTGAGCGGTTGCACGATCAAACGCAGGCCGTTCGCGAGCATCGTATCCGTCGGGTGCAGAAAGGGTTTGGGCTGCGGCAGTTTGGCCAGCGCCTGCGTCGCCCAGCCCGGCAACGTGACCGGCCCGGTGGGCTCGCTGCCAAACGACTCCGCGCCGCCGAAACCCTGGCCCGATTTGGGCTGCGCACCCGGCGTCGGGTTGGCGATCAGCGTGATCGCATGATCGGGATCCAGTCCGCTGCGAACCTGGGCATTGACCTGCGCGACGTCCACCTTTCTCAAGCGTGCGAGCGCTTGCGCCGGCGAATCGAGGCCGGCAACGGCGAGAGCCTCGGTCCAGGCGCCCGCAAGTCCCGAGATCGAGTTGTTGCGCGACGCATTGTCGAGAATGGCGCGGCGCTTGGCCGCGATCACAAGATCGTCCGCAATGCCATCATTGCGCACCTCGGCGATCGCATCGAGGAGGGCGTGTTTTACGGCCTGCGGATCTGCTCCGGGCGGATAGACGGCATAGGCGAAGCCGATGCCCGCCACGGGCATAGCCTGCATCTGAAAGCCCGCGGCAAGCGCCTTGCCTTCGTAACGCAGCGCCGCGATCGGCCCGCGCTGGGAAGCAAGCGCACGGGCGGCGAGATCCGCCGCCGGATAATTTGGACTCCGATAGCCGGGCATACGAAAGGCCACGAGCACAAAACCGATGGGTTGATCGGACGGCGTCGTAATGGTCGTGGCCGCGAAGGGCGCCAGCGTGATCGTCGGCTTCGCCGGAATTTTCTTCGCCGGAATCGCGCCGTAAAGCTGTTTCACCTTGGCCAGCGCCGTTTGTGGATCGACATCGCCGGCGACGACGAGAAGTGCGTTGTTCGGTGCATACCAACTGTCGTGGAACTGCTTGAGCATCGCGCCCGTGGTCTTGTCGAAGGACGCCTTGGTGCCGAGCGCGTCGTGCGCGTAGGGCGTGCCAGCAAACATCCCGGCGAGCATCTTTTCAAAGAGCACATAGGAAGGCTGGGATTGATCTTGTGCTACCTCCTGCTCGATCGCCCCGCGCTCCTTGTCCCACTGCGCCTGCTCGTCATCCACGCCCGCCATGCGGATCGCACCGATATGCAGTGCGACATCAATGTCGTTCGCCGGCACGGTGAAAAAATACGAGGTGATGTCGTTGGTGGTATAGGCATTCATGTCGCCGCCCATGCGCGCGTAGATGCCGGCAAGTTGATCCGCCGTTAGCCCGGGCGCGCCGCGAAACATCATGTGCTCCTGCGCGTGTGCCATGCCGGGGAAGCCTTTCGGCGCCTCGTTGGCGCCCGCAAAATAGGTGATCTGCTGGGTCACCACCGGCGCAAACGCATCGCGCACGATGACGACCTTGAGTCCGTTCGCGAGCGTGGCGCGTACCACATTCCCCGCGTGGGCGGTACCGGGGGCCGTCGCGGCTACGGAAAACGTCGAAGGCGGTGGTGCGGAAGAATTTGCACAGGCCGCAAGCAAAATTGCGACGGCCGGAATCAATAAAAGGGGCTTGAATCGCATGATGGATTCCTTGTTACGACGCCGGGGAACGATTTGCGTCTGGTGTATTTAATGTGTCGCGGCCGAAGGTGCGCCCGCGCCGGCCGGAGCGACATAGCGGTCCCAAGTGTGCGTCTCGGAGAAGATTCCGAGATAACCGCGTACCTGCAACTTGCTCCCACCGTCAGTCATCCAGAGCAGGCATTTGTTCGAACTCTTTCCGACTTCCGGGTTGTAGCAATAATTCCCCTTCCAGTTGTTATGCTGGGGCTGGTAAGAGAAGCCGCTGAGGACCGTGAGACCCATCAATGGACGATCGCGTTGCGACTTGTCCGGGTTCTTGTAATCCACCTGGGGCTTGCCGGCCAGGGCCTTGTTCTCGAAATTCTGCGGAAAATCGGGTTCGCTGAGCCAAACGATGCGGCCATTGTATTTACCGTCCGCATTGCGGTAGATTTGTACGTGCGACTTATCTCCATCGGTCACCCAGTAGCCCGTCACGGCGTTGGCCGCGGCAGCGGAGGCAGCTGGAGAAGCAGTGGATGGCGCGGCGACGGCCGCAAGCGGGAACAGTGCAAACACCGCCGCTACGAGCAACAGATTTTTGCGCATGACGATCACCTCAAAGGCTGGTAAGACCGATTTTGTCACGTAACCGGCAATGCCGCAAGGCACGCTTGCTTGAACACCGCGCCGGAAAAATCCATATTTCCTCCGGAAATAATGGCGCCGATGAGGCCCCCGCCCACATCGACGGCGCCCGAAAACAATGCCGCGAGTACGGTTGCGGCCGAGGGCTCGATAACGAGTTTCGCCGTCTCTAGCGCCCACCGCGTCGCAGCAAGTATCACCTCGTCGGTCACGCTCACCAGATCGTCCAGGCCGGCTTGCAACACGGGAAAAGTCGCCTCTCCTACCTGCGCACGCAGGCCGTCGGCGACGGTGTCGACTCGATCGAGCGCAATTCGTCGGCCGGCGGCAAGCGAACGGCGTGCATCGTCGGCACCGGCCGGCTCGACGCCGATGATGGAAATCGCTCGTCCAAGTGAGCGGGCCGCCAACACTGCTCCCGCCGCCAATCCGCCGCCGCCGATAGGCACGAGCAGACGGGTGAGCGCTGGTTCGGCTTCCAAAAACTCCAAGGTCGCCGTCGCCTGGCCGGCGATCACTCGCGCATCGTCATAAGGGTGGATCACAACGGCCCCGCTCTCCGCCATAACTTCGGCGAGCTTCAGCTCGCGCTCGGCCTGGGTTGGTCCGCAATCAATAACTTCGCCGCCGTAGCGTCGGATCGCGGCCCGCTTCGTCTCGACGGCGTTGACCGGCACCACGATGCGGGCGCGGGCGCCAAAACGCCTCGCCGCCCAAGCGAGTGCCGCACCATGATTGCCTGAGGAGTGGGTGGCAACGCCGCGCGCCAGCGCAGCCGTATCCAGTGAACCCACGGCGTTCAAGGCCCCCCGCGCCTTGAACGCGCCGACGACCTGGAACTGCTCGCACTTGAGGACCACGCGGACGCCGAGCGCCTCTTCGAACACGCCGGGCGAAAGCACCGGCGTACGCCGCACGGCGCCCGCCAATCGCACGCGCGCCGCGGCAATTTCCGCTTCCGTGGGAGCACGCACCAAGCCTCCGGCCTGTTCATCGGACGCAGTCTTTGCTATCGTCATAATTGAGCTCAAGTAATAGCCGGAACACCATGGCGGCACCCCAGCGCATCGGCGTGCTCGCCCTGCAGGCACAGCTCGAGCAGGGCGAACAGGTAACGATAATAGACGTTCGCGAACCGGATGAGTATCGCACGCTGCACGCGGCGGGAGCCCTGCTATTGCCGCTCGGCAAAGTAAGCACCGAAAGCGTCGTCGAACGCCTTGCCGCGGCCGACCGCACGGCGGATACTCGCCTCTACTTTATCTGTCATAGCGGAAATCGTGCAGCCGAAGCCTGCAAGCGGACTCTCGACCGTTTCCCTGCAGGAACGGTGATTGAAGGGGGCACCTTGGCCTGGGCCCAGGCGGGGTTGCCTGTCCATTTCGGCGACCAGCCCTAGCAGCCCGCGAGAAACTGCCGTACCCGGCGCCTGAGCGCCGGCGGTCACGTTCCGCAGTGGCGAGCCTGCTCGTGATGGGTTTCGCAAAAAGGATCGCAAGCAAATTTATTCGCCGCCCCATTCGCGACGGAACAACCGGGTCCGGTAATGGCGCAGTTCGGCGAGGGACTCCTCAATGTCGGCGAGCGCCCGATGGGCACCCTCCTTGTGCAGGTCCGCCGCCACCGCCGGCGCCCAGCGCCGGGCAAGTTCCTTGAAGGTGCTCACGTCCACCTGGCGATAATGGAAATACGTCTCCAAGGCCGGCATATAGCGGGCGAGAAATCGCCGATCCTGGCAGATGCTGTTGCCGCACATGGGCGAAGCGCGCTCGGTCACGTGCCGGCGCAGAAAAGCCAGCGTGGCAGCCTCAGCCGAGGTTTCGTTCACGGCACTCGCGCGCACCCTCTCTACCAGTCCCGAACCGGTGTGATGCTTCACGTTCCAAGCGTCCATCCCGGCCAGAACGACTTCGTCCTGATGGATCGCGAACACCGGCCCTGTCTCAATCAGCGCAAGCTCCTTGTCCGTCACCAGCGTCGCGATCTCCAAAATCCGGTCCGTCCGGGGATCGAGGCCAGTCATTTCCAGATCAATCCAGATGAGGTTGTCCGGATCGGGGGGTAACGGGGAGACCGAGGCCATAGCGACTTCCATTTGCGGTGGGCTCAAACGGGTGCAATTTCCCGCGCCTTGAATTATAATGTTTACGTTAATCGATGCCGAGGATGGTCTTCGGCGTACCCTTCAAGCAGGAGCAGAGGAGGATATTGCATGATCCGTAAACTTGTTCTCGGCACCGGTCTGGCGTTGCTTGCCACGAGTGCCTTCGCACAGTCCACGGCGACGCCGTACAACCAGCTTCCGCCGGACAATCGTTTTTTCATCTCGATAATGGCCAGCGCGCCCTTCACCTTCGATGGTTCCCACTACCAGGTTCCGGGGTTCACCTTCGGCATCGGCAAGCCGATCACCGACTACTTCGGGCTCGAGTTGTTCGGCCAGCAGTACCATGTGACCTCTGATTCGACGGCTCTTCATCCTTCGTTCGGGGTGACCCAGCGCGATTATGGCCTTAATGCGCTGGTTTTCATGCATCGTGGCAACGTCTGGAATCCCTACATTGAGATCGGTGGGGGAAGAATGCACTCAGCCTGGACGGGGCCAGGTGGGCCCAACGGGATTGACAGGACCGACAACAACTGGTTGGCCGACGCCGGCATCGGGACATTCGTGCGGGTCGCCAACTATCTTGACATCCGGGCCGATCTGCGTTTCAACCAGATGATTACCGGCATCACGGACGAAGGGATTCGACTGAACAACCCGGTGGCGAGCATCGGCATCGCGATTCCGCTCGGCCCTCCGCCGAGGGCCGCTCCGCCGCCGGCACCACCGGCACCACCCCCGCCGCCCCCGCAGCCGCAGCCGCAGACGCAGATCGTCCAGTTGCCGAACGTGCACTTTGCCTTCGAC
>JBOIBN010000036.1:0-23319 GCA_050739575.1 Gammaproteobacteria bacterium | reverse complement strand
TTACCGTGCTGCAGTATTTCATCTCCACCCACGGCGCGCGCAAGGGGCTCGCCGACACGGCGCTCAAGACGGCGAATTCGGGCTACCTTACCCGCCGCCTGGTGGACGTGGCGCAGGATCTGGTGGTCACCGACGTGGACTGCGGCACGAGCGAGGGTTTCGAGATGAAACCGGTCGTCGAGGGCGGCGAGGTACTCGAACCGCTGCGCGAGCGGGTACTCGGGCGCGTGAATGCGCAACCGGTGCATGCGCCCGGCAGCGACGAGGAGTTGATTCCCGCAGGAACGCTGCTCGACGAGCGCGAAGTGACGCGGTTGGAGGAGGCCGGCGTGGACAGCGTCGTCGTGCGCTCGGCCATCACCTGCCAGACCCGCTACGGTGTCTGCGCGCAATGTTACGGACGCGATCTTGCCCGCGGTCATCGCGTGAACATCGGTGAGGCCGTCGGCGTCATTGCAGCACAATCCATCGGCGAACCGGGCACCCAGCTCACGATGCGGACCTTCCACATCGGCGGCGCGGCTTCGCGCTCCGCGGCGGTAAGCCACATCGAAATCAAGGCCGGCGGTACCGTGCATCTGCACAACTTCAAACATGTCGAAAATGCGCAAGGCCACCTGGTCGCCATCTCTCGTTCGGGCGAGTTGGGCTTGATGGACGAAGTCGGGCGCGAGCGCGAACGTTACCGCGTGCCCTATGGCGCCGTAGTGTCGGTGCGCCACGGCGAGCGGGTCGAGGGAGGCCAGATTGTCGCCAACTGGGATCCGCATACCCATCCGATCGTGACCGAAGTTGCGGGCCGCCTGCGTCTTGAAGACTTTGCCGAAGGTCTTTCGGTGCGCCAGGAGGTGGATGATGTCACGGGTCTCGTCAGCATCAAGGTGCTCGACTCGAAGCAGCGTCCGGCTGCGGGCCGCGAAATGCGTCCGTTGCTGCGGGTAGTGGATGCGAAGGGCCATCCGCTTACCTTGGTCGGAACCGACATTCCCGCGCAATATGCACTGCCGGGTGGCGCATTGGTGACGCTTGCTGACGGCGCCCAAGTCGAGGTTGGCGACGTGATTGCTCGTATCCCTCAGGAAACCTCCAAGACCCGCGATATTACCGGAGGCCTGCCGCGGGTGGCGGATTTATTCGAGGCGCGGCGGCCCAAGGAACCTGCCATCCTTGCTGAAGCGAGCGGTACGGTTTCCTATGGCAAGGACACCAAGGGCAAACAGCGTCTGCTGATTACGACCGAGGAGGGGGAACAAGTCGAGATGTTGCTGCCCAAATGGCGCCAGATCAACGTGTTCGAAGGCGAACACGTGGCACGCGGCGAGATCATCGCCGATGGCGAGCCCGATCCGCACGACATCGTGCGTGTGCTGGGCTTGCGCCGGCTGGCCGAGTTCCTGGTCCGGGAAATCCAGGACGTGTATCGGTTACAGGGCGTTAAGATCAACGACAAGCACATTGAGATGATCATTCGCCAGATGCTGCGCAAAGGTGAGGTTATCGAACCAGGCGATACCGGGTTCCTCAAAGGCGAGCAGCTGGATTGGGCGCGCATCCTCGAGGCGAACGAGCGGACTGCGACTGAAAAACTTGCTCCGGCGAGTTACCTGCCGGTGCTGCTCGGCATTACCAAAGCATCGCTTGCGACTGAATCGTTCATCTCGGCGGCGTCCTTTCAGGAGACGACCCGGGTACTAACGGAGGCAGCCGTGCGCGGTTCGGAGGATCAACTCCGGGGCTTGAAGGAAAACGTCATTGTGGGCCGGTTGATTCCGGCCGGGACAGGCTACGCGTATCACCGTGAACGGCGTCGCGTGTCGCCGGAAGACGAGGCTCGAGTCGAGGCCGAGCTATTGTTTACCAGCTCGGGAGAAGGCGGCGACGAGGAAGCCGCCGAAGTCGAAACCGCCGCGACAGAAGCCGGGGGGGGGCATGTGGAATCCGAGAAAACTTGACACGTCTTGCCGCGCTCTTTAATATTCCACTGTTTAGCCGAGGCCGGTAATGCCGGCCTCGTTTTTTCCTGTCCAGAGGGGCCCATGGCCACGACTAATCAACTCGTACGCAAACCGCGGCGCGCACCGCGTGAGAAAAACAAGGTTCCGGCGTTGGCCGGCAGCCCGCAGAAGCGGGGCGTTTGCACCCGCGTGTATACCACGACGCCGAAGAAACCCAACTCGGCGTTGCGAAAGGTTGCTCGCGTGCGTTTGACCAACGGCTTCGAAGTGACCAGTTACATCGGCGGCCAGGGCCACAATCTGCAGGAGCACTCGGTGGTCCTGATCCGCGGCGGACGCGTTAAGGATCTGCCCGGTGTGCGCTATCACACCGTGCGCGGTGCTCTCGATTGTGCGGGCGTCAACGATCGTCGCCAAGGACGCTCCAAGTACGGCGCAAAAAGGCCGAAGAGCTGAGCGACGGAGCAGGAGAATATTCAATCATGCCGAGGCGACGAGAAGTACCCAAGCGACAAATACTGCCCGATCCCAAGTACGGCAGCGAACAGCTTGCAAAATTTATCAATGTAA
Source organism: Gammaproteobacteria bacterium (assembly GCA_050739575.1). Lineage (GTDB taxonomy): Bacteria > Pseudomonadota > Gammaproteobacteria > JAKDMP01 > JAKDMP01 > JBOIBN01. The sequence continues at coordinate 20,794 of JBOIBN010000036.1, read as the reverse complement.
TCATGACGCGCGGCAAGAAGTCCGTCGCCGAACGCATCGTCTATGGTGCGCTCGACAAGATCGAGGAACGTCAGAACGAACCGCTTGTTGTGCTCGAACAGGCGTTCGAGAACACCCGGCCGCTGGTCGAAGTCAAATCCCGCCGCGTGGGCGGCGCGACCTATCAGGTACCGGTCGAGGTACGAGCCGCGCGGCAGAATGCACTTGCCATGCGCTGGGTGATCGAGGCGGCCCGCGGCCGTTCCGAAAAATCCATGGCTCTCAGGCTCGCCGGCGAATTGATGGATGCCGCCCAGAGCCGCGGCAACGCGGTGAAGAAACGCGAGGACGTACATCGAATGGCGGAGGCCAACAAGGCCTTCTCGCACTATCGCTGGTGACGACCGTGAACCCTCCTGTACGGCCCCCTCTGGAGTGCGGAATTTTCTGCTTTGAGGCTGCTGCCGTCGGCAGCTCCTATTTTGTAATTAAAGACTTCGAGGTTTGAGTCCGTGGCGCGCAAGACTCCTATAGAACTGTATCGCAACATCGGCATCATGGCGCACATTGATGCCGGCAAGACGACGACGACCGAACGCATCCTGTTCTACACGGGCGTATCCCACAAGATGGGCGAGGTCCATGAGGGCACTGCCGTGATGGACTGGATGGAGCAGGAACAGGAACGCGGCATCACGATCACCTCGGCCGCGACCACCTGCTTCTGGCAGGGTATGGACAAGCAATACCCGGAACACCGCATCAATATCATCGATACGCCCGGGCACGTTGATTTCACCATCGAGGTCGAACGCTCCCTGCGCGTACTTGACGGGGCTGTGTGCGTACTCGACGCCAACGCCGGCGTGGAACCGCAGACTGAAACGGTCTGGCGTCAGGCCAATCGCTACGAAGTACCGCGCATGGTTTTTGTCAACAAGATGGACAAGATGGGCGCGGATTTTTACCGCTGCGTGAACATGGTTCGCGAGCGGCTCGGCACGAAGCCGGTGCCGCTGCAACTCCCGATCGGCGCCGAGGACAAATTCGAGGGCGTCGTGGATCTTATCCGCATGGATGCCATTTACTGGAACAACGAAGATCGTGGCGTTACCTACGAAACCCGCGAAATCCCGAGCGAATTGAAGGAACGGGCCGCAGAGTATCGAGGGCACATGATTGAGGCCGCGGCCGAAGCCGACGACGAGTTGATGGGGAAGTATCTGGAAGGGCATGAACTATCGGCCGAGGAAATCAAGCGCGGGCTGCGCAAGCGCACGCTAGCCAACGAAATCGTGCCGGTGTTGTGCGGTTCGGCGTTCAAGAACAAGGGTGTGCAGGCGATGCTCGATGCTGTCATCGAATACATGCCGTCGCCAACCGATGTGCCCGCGATCAAGGGCAACCTGGATGATGCAAACAATACCCCCTCTGAGCGTCATTCGAGCGATGACGAGCCGTTTTCGGCGCTGGCATTCAAGATCGCTACCGATCCCTTCGTTGGTTCGCTTACCTTCCTCCGGGTATATTCGGGAGTGATTTCTTCCGGCGACAGCGTCTACAATCCGGTCAAGAGCAAAAAGGAACGCATTGGCCGCATCCTGCAGATGCATGCGAACACGCGCCAGGAGCTCAAGGAAGTACGTGCAGGAGATATCGCGGCTGCCGTGGGACTGAAGGACGTTACCACCGGCGACACGCTGAGCAACCCCGATAATGTAATTGTGCTCGAGCGCATGGAATTTCCCGAGCCTGTTATTTCCGTCGCGGTCGAACCCAAGACCAAGGCCGATCAGGAGAAGATGGGACTCGCGCTCTCGAAGCTCGCGCAGGAAGATCCTTCCTTCCGTGTGCATACCGACGAAGAATCCGGGCAGACGATTATTTCCGGGATGGGGGAATTGCATTTGGAGATCATCGTCGAGCGCATGCGGCGTGAGTTCAGGGTGGATGCCAACGTCGGCCGGCCTCAGGTGGCGTACCGGGAAACGATTCGTCGCGAGGTCGAACAAGAAGGCAAATTCATCCGTCAGTCGGGCGGGCGCGGCCAGTACGGTCATGTATGGATTCGTGTCGCGCCGCGCGAGCGCGGCGCGGGCTACCAGTTCGTCAACAAGATTGTCGGTGGCACGGTGCCCAAGGAATATATTCCGGCGGTGGACAAGGGTATCCAGGAGCAACTTACCAATGGTGTAATCGGCGGTTACCCGGTGGTGGACATCAGCGTCACGCTGTTTGACGGCTCCTATCACGATGTGGATTCATCGGAAATGGCCTTCAAGATTGCGGGATCCATGGCCTTCAAGGAGGCCATGGTCAAGGGCGGCGGCTACATTCTCGAACCGATCATGAAGGTAGAGGTGGTAACGCCCGAAGACTACATGGGCGATATTGTGGGCGACCTCAATCGTCGCCGCGGCGTGGTCCAGGGCATGGAGGAAGCCCCCGCGGGCAAGATCGTGCGCGCCGAGGTGCCGCTGGCCGAGATGTTTGGCTACGCGACCTCGATGCGCTCGGCGACCCAGGGTCGTGCGACCTACTCCATGGAGTTCAGTCATTACGCCGAAGCACCCAGCAATATCGCAGAAGAAGTCATCAAGAAGGCGTCTTGAGAGAAAAGTGAGGGAAGAGGCTGAAGAGTTTAGGATTGGCAACCAGATTTGATTGAGGAGTAACGGGAATGTCCAAGGCGAAGTTTGAGCGTACCAAGCCGCACGTGAACGTAGGCACGATCGGGCATGTGGACCATGGCAAGACCACGTTGACGGCGGCGCTGACGAAGGTAGCGGCGGAGAAGTTTGGGGGTGAGTACGTCAGTTTTGACAAGATTGACAATGCGCCGGAGGAGCGCGCGCGCGGGATCACGATTGCGACCTCGCATGTGGAGTACACGACCGCCAAGCGCCACTACGCGCACGTGGACTGTCCGGGGCATGCCGACTACGTGAAGAACATGATCACGGGGGCGGCGCAGATGGACGGAGCCATTCTGGTGGTCTCGGCGGCCGACGGGCCGATGCCCCAGACCCGCGAGCACATATTGCTGGCCCGCCAGGTGGGGGTGCCCTACATTCTGGTGTATCTGAACAAGGCCGACATGGTGGACGATCCGGAGCTGCTCGAGCTGGTGGAGATGGAGGTGCGCGATCTTCTCTCCAAGTACGAATTTCCGGGCGACGACACCCCGATCGTGACCGGCAGCGCCTTAAAGGCGCTCGAGGGCGACGAGAGCGAGCTCGGGGCGGCCTCGGTGCTGAAGTTGATGGAGGCGATGGATGCCTCCATCCCGCTGCCCGAGCGCCCGATTGACCAGCCGTTTCTGATGCCGATCGAGGACGTCTTCTCGATCTCGGGGCGCGGCACGGTGGTCACCGGCAGGGTCGAGCGCGGGATCGTCAAGGTGGGCGAAGAGGTGGCGATCGTGGGTCTCAAGGACACCACCAAGACCACGGTGACGGGGGTAGAGATGTTCAGGAAGCTGCTGGACCAGGGCCAGGCCGGGGACAACATTGGAGTGCTCCTGCGCGGGACCAAGCGCGAAGAGGTCGAGCGCGGCCAGGTGCTGGCCAAGCCGGGCACGATCACGCCGCACACCGACTTTGAGTGCGAGGTCTACGTGCTGACCAAGGAAGAGGGCGGGCGGCACACCCCGTTCTTCAAGGGCTACCGGCCGCAGTTTTACTTTCGCACGACCGATGTGACCGGGGCGGTGGAGTTGCCCGAGGGCACCGAGATGGTGATGCCGGGCGACAACATCAAGATGAAGGTCTCGCTGATCAATCCGATCGCGATGGAGGAGGGGGTACGGTTTGCGATCCGCGAGGGTGGGCGCACGGTGGGCGCCGGCGTGGTCGCCAAGGTGATTAAGTAGGCAAAGCGGCCAAGGCCGCAATGAATCAAGGGCAAAGACATGGCAAGCCAGAGAATTCGCATCCGTCTGAAGGCATTTGACCATCGCTTGGTCGACAAGTCGGCGCGCGAGATCGTGGAAACCGCGCGGCGTACCGGCGCTCAGGTCAAGGGGCCGATCCCGTTACCGGTACGGATCGAGCGCTTTACCGTGCTTGCCTCGCCGCACAAGGACAAGGATGCTCGCGATCAGTACGAACTGAGAACCCATAAACGTCTACTCGACATTGTGGAGCCCACCGACAAGACGGTAGACGCGTTGATGAAGCTGGAGCTTGCTGCGGGGGTGGACGTTCAAATTCGTTTGAACTGATCCGATCTGTTGTTATAATACCTAGCTAGCCCTGATTCTGGGGTCGAGCGGTTTACGGCGCTGGCATTCCGCCGGCGTTGTTGTGAGGAATGAGCCATGAGCTTGGGCGTGATCGGCCGCAAATGCGGCATGACCCGCATATTCACGGAAGACGGCAACACCGTGCCGGTAACCGTAGTCGAGGTTCTCCCAAATCGGGTGGTACGCATGCGCACACCCGAAAGCGAAGGGTACCGTGCAGTTCAGCTCGCGACCGGAACGCGGCGCGCCAGGCGCATCTCAAAACCGGCAGCGGGGCATCTTGCCAAGGCCGGGGTGGGCGCAAGCCGCGTGCTTCATGAGTTTCGGCTGGCCGATCACGAAGCGGCGAAGCTGGAAACAGGCAAGGAAATCGGCGCCGACATCTTTGCCGTTGGCGAGAAGGTGGATGTGACCGGGCGCTCGATTGGCAAGGGCTATGCCGGCACCGTCAAGCGTCATCATTTTCGAATGCAGGATGCGACCCACGGCAACTCGCTTTCGCATCGTGCTCCGGGTTCGATCGGACAGAACCAGTCGCCGGGACGCGTCTTCAAGGGCAAGCGCATGGCCGGGCATCTCGGTGCCGTGCGCCGCACCACCCAGAATCTGGAAGTGATACGTGTGGATGCCGAACGGAATCTGCTGTTGTTGAAGGGGGCGGTTCCGGGGCCGGCCGGCGGCGATGTCATCGTGCGCCCGGCGGTCAAGGCACGCGCTTGAGCAGGATTTGAGGATCATGGAACTCCAGATTCGAAGCGGAGCGCAAAAGACGATCGAGGTATCGGATGCAGCCTTTGCCCAATCCTATAACGAACCCTTGATCCATCAGGCTGTGACAGCCTATCTGGCCGGCGCGCGGGCGGGGACCAAAGCCCAGAAGACGCGCGCCGCGGTGCGCGGCGGCGGGAAAAAGCCCTGGCGGCAGAAGGGTACCGGTCGTGCCCGCGCCGGCAGCAGCAGAAGTCCCTTGTGGCGGGGCGGCGGCAAGACTCATGCGGCGGTGCCCCGCGATCATTCGGTCAAACTCAACCGCAAGATGTATCGCGGCGCCTTGCGCAGCATTTTTTCCGAACTGGTACGACAGGATCGGCTGGTGATATTCGAAGAATTCGATCTCGAGCAGCCGAAAACCCGCGAACTCGTGGCGCGCTTGCGTGAGCATGAGCTTCAGGATGTGCTGATCGTGACCCATGAGGTGAATGAAACGTTGGCGCTTGCGGCGCGCAATCTCTACGCGGTGGACATCCGGGCGGTGGCCGAACTTGATCCTGTAAGTCTCGTCGCCTTCGAGAAAGTTGTGGTGACCATGCCCGCGCTGAAACAGATCGAGGAGTGGCTGGGATGAGTGCCGATTACCTCGCCGAAATAATCCGGGTTCCGCACGTTTCGGAAAAGGCGACGCGGATCGCCGAAGCGCACCGGCAAATCACTTTTCGCGTGCGCCGGGATGCGAGCAAGCCTGAGATCGGGCGGGCCGTGGAAGCGCTTTTCGAGGTCAAGGTCGAGGCGGTCACGATCGTGAATCATCACGGCAAGCACAGCGGAACCGGCGTACGCCGCGGGCGACGCGCGGACTGGAAGAAAGCGTATGTCACGCTCCAGCCGGGCTACGACATCGACTTCGTCGGAACGGAATAAGGGGGAGGTGCACGATGCCGATTCGCAAGGCTAAGCCGACCTCGCCCGGCCGTCGTTTTGTGGTCGCACCCACGCGCGAAGGTTTGCACAAGGGGCGGCCCGTGAAGGGTCTGGTGAAGAGCAGGGCGAAAAGCGGCGGGCGCAACAATCAGGGCCGCATTACCGTGCGTCATCACGGCGGGGGGCACAAGCGCCTGTACCGCACGGTGGATTTTCGCCGTGACAAGGACAATGTGCCGGCCCGCGTCGAACGGTTCGAATACGATCCCAATCGCAGCGCCCATCTTGCACTCCTCCTCTATGCTGATGGAGAACGCCGCTATATCATTGCGCCGCGCGGGCTGGACGTCGGCGACGAGGTTCAATCCGGACAGCATGCGCCGATCCGTCCGGGCAACGCATTGCCGCTCGCGAGCATTCCGGTAGGCAGCGAGGTGCATTGCGTGGAACTGCAGCCAGGCGGGGGCGCGCGGCTCGCGCGCAGCGCAGGTGCGGTGGCGCAACTGGTGGCACGTGAAGGCCGCTATGCCACGCTCAGGTTGCGCTCGGGCGAGACGCGCCGGATATTTGCGGAGTGCCGGGCGACGCTTGGCAGTGTCGGCAATTCGGAACACAATCTGCGCTCGCTCGGCAAGGCCGGGGCGAAACGCTGGCGCGGGATTCGCCCAACCGTACGGGGCGTCGCCATGAATCCGGTCGATCATCCGCACGGCGGCGGCGAGGGCAAGACCTCGGGCGGCCGTCATCCGGTGAGTCCATGGGGCCTGCCGACCAAGGGCTACAAGACCCGCAACAACAAGCGCACCGACCGCATGATAGTGCGGCGGCGCGGGCGTAAATAGGGGAGAGGCGCGATGCCGCGTTCGATCAACAAGGGGCCATTCGTCGATCCCCATCTTGCGAAAAAGGTGGCGGCGGCGGTGGCCGCGAACAGCAAGCGTCCGATCAAGACCTGGTCGCGCCGCTCAATGGTGACCCCTGACATGGTGGGACTCACGATCGCCGTTCATAACGGCCGGCAGCACATTCCGGTCCTGATGACCGAGAACATGGTCGGGCACAAGCTCGGTGAATTCGCGCTGACCCGCACGTTCAAGGGCCATTCCGGCGATCGTAAGGCAAAGGCGCCGGTGGCGAGCTGAGGGTTCTGCAAATGGAAACGATGGCAAAATATCGCTATGCACGCATATCCGCACAGAAGTGTCGTCTGGTTGCCGACCAGATTCGAGGCAAGGATGCCGGGCAGGCGCTGAACATACTCGCCTTCAGCCGCAAGAAGGCGGCCGGAATGGTGAAGAAGGTTCTGGAGTCGGCGATTGCCAATGCCGAACACAACCTCGGCGCCGACGTGGACGAACTCAAGGTTACGGCGATCAAGGTTGACGAGGGTCCGATGTCCAAACGCCTGCAGCCAAGAGCCAAAGGACGGGCCGATCGCATATTGAAACGCAGCAGTCACATTACCGTGATGGTCGGCGACGGCAGGACGGAATAGGGAATCAACGTGGGAAACAAGGTCAATCCGATCGGTTTTCGCCTGGGTATCTCCGCGGGCTGGAGTTCGCGCTGGTATGCCGAGGGCAGGCGCTTCGCCGAGTATCTGCATTCGGATCTCGCGTTGCGCGATTACCTGAGAAAGCGTCTCTCGGGGGCGTCGGTCAGCCGCATCGAAATAGAACGTCAGGCCGAAAAGGTGCAGATTCTGGTGCATACCGCGCGGCCCGGCATGGTCATCGGCAAGCGCGGCGAGGATATCGAGGCGCTGACGCGGGATCTGCGAGTCCGTCTCGGTACTGACGTGCACGTTGCGATCGAGGAGATCAGGAAGCCCGAACTCGACGCGCAGCTGGTCGCGGAATCCATCGCCCAGCAGCTTGAGAAGCGGATCATGTTCCGGCGCGCCATGCGCCGCGCTGTCGGCAATGCCATGCGTCTCGGGGCCCATGGCATCAAGGTGCGCGTCGCCGGACGTTTGAACGGCGCGGAGATCGCTCGCAGCGAATGGTATCGCGAAGGGCGCGTACCGTTGCATACGTTGCGCGCGGATATTGATTACGGGCTTGCGGAAGCCAAGACGACCTACGGTGTGATCGGTGTCAAGGTGTGGATTTTCAAAGGCGAAATTCTCGATCCGACCACGCTCAAGGAGCGTCAGTCGCCTGCCGTACCCGAAGTCGCCGGCGAGAGGGTCTGAGCCATGTTGCAACCTCGCCGCACGAAGTACCGCAAGCAGCACAAGGGCCGCAACCGTGGCGTCGCGAGCCGCGGCAATACGGTGGCGTTCGGCGATTACGCACTCAAGGCAACGACCCGCGGGCGGGTCACCGCACGCCAGATCGAAGCTGCGCGACGCGCGATGACCCGTTACGTCAAGCGCAGCGGCAAGATATGGGTCCGCGTTTTTCCCGATGTTCCGATCACCACCAAGCCGCTCGAGGTGCGCATGGGCAGTGGCAAGGGTAATGTCGAGTATTGGGTCGCGCGCGTGAAGCCCGGTGCGGTGCTGTATGAAATGGAAGGCGTCACCGAGGAAGTGGCGCGCGAGGCGTTTCGTCTCGCGGCCGCGAAGCTTTCCGTGCGGACGCTTTTCGTGAGCCGCCGGGGAGGTTTCTGATGAATGCGACCGAACTGCGCGCGAAGGATTCTCAGGCGCTGCGCAATGAATTGACCGAGTTGCGGCGCGAGAGCTTCAAGTTGCGCATGCAGAAGGGTACGGGCCGCCTAGGGCGCCCGAGTGAAATTAAACGTGTGCGCCGGGAAATTGCGCGTATTTTGACCGTGCTCGGCGAGCATGAATCCGCGGGTGGCAAACGATGAACGAAGTGAAGAAAGCCGGAAGCGAGCGCAGCCTGAGCGGACGTGTTTCGAGCGCACGCATGGACAAGACGGTTGCCGTCGTTATCGAACGTACGGAACGGCATCCGGTTTACGGCAAATTTTTGCGCCGGCGCTCGAAGATATTGGCTCATGACGAGGCTAACGAATGTCGCGAGGGTGACATGGTCAGGATCTCGCCGTGCCGTCCACTGTCCAAGCGCAAGGCCTGGCGGGTCACGGCCATCGTCGAGCGGTTCGAAACCGGACTTGAAGAGGGCCGCGGGCACGGATCCGGGGAGATTGCGACATGATCCAGATGCAGACCGAACTTGATGCTGCGGACAACAGCGGTGCGCGGCGCCTGCGCTGCATCAAGGTGCTGGGCGGCTCCAAACGCCGCTATGCCGGCATCGGCGACGTGATCAAGGTCAGCGTAGCGGACGCTATTCCGCGCGGCCGGGTGAAAAAAGGCGAGGTTTACGACGCGGTCGTGGTACGCACGCGCAAGGGTTTGCGGCGTGCGGACGGTTCGGCAATACGGTTCGACAGTAACGCGGCGGTGTTGCTGAACAATCGCCTGGAGCCGATCGGCACACGCATTTTCGGACCGGTAACGCGCGAGCTGAGAACCGAGCGCTTCATGCGCATCATCTCGCTGGCGCCGGAAGTGCTCTGAGAAGGTGGAGCGAGAACCATGCACAGGATCAAGAAAGGCGACGAGATCATCGTGATCGCGGGCAAGGACAAGGGCCGCCGCGGCACCGTGATCCGCACTTATACGAACGGGCGCGTTTTGGTCGAGGGCGTGAACATGGTGCGCAAGCACATGAAGCCGAACCCCCAGACCGGCTCCAAGGGCGGGATCGTGGATCGCGAAATGCCGCTCGATGCCTCGAACGTGATGCCCTACAACTCGGTGACCAAAAAGGGCGACCGGATCGGACGCAAGCGCCTCGATGATGGGCGCAAGGTGAGATTTTTTCGTTCCACCGATGAGCTGGTGGACATTTGAGGTCGAGTCAATGACAGGCTTAAAGAAACAGTATCAGGCGGAGGTTGTGCCGGCGCTCATCGAGCGTTTCGGTTACGGCAATCGCTACGAGGTGCCGCGTCTCGTGAAGATTACGCTCAACATGGGTGTGGGCGAGGCCGCGACCGATCGCAAGGTGATCGAAAGTGCTACGTCCGATCTCGCGCTGATCGGGGGCCAGAAGGCGCTCGTCACGCGCAGCCGAAAATCGGTTGCCGGGTTCAAGATTCGCGAGGACTGGCCGATCGGCTGCAAGGCGACGCTGCGTCGCGACCGCATGTACGATTTCATGCAGCGCCTGGTACACGTCGCCATCCCGCGTATCCGTGACTTTCGCGGGTTTTCTGCTCGCGCGTTCGACGGGCGCGGCAACTACAGCCTCGGGATTCGCGAACAGATCATTTTCCCCGAAATCGATTACGACAAGATTGATACCATCCGTGGTCTCGACGTGACGATCACGACCACGGCAAAAACCGACGAGGAAGGGCGTGCGCTGCTGGAAGCGTTTTCCTTTCCGTTCAGGAATTGAGGTTGGAAAAGTGGCCAAGAGATCCATGATTGTCCGCGACGAGAAACGGCTCAAGCTGGCGGCAAAGTATGCCGAGCAGCGTGTCGAGCTCAAACGGCGGATCAAGAGCCCTGGGGCGAGTCTCGTCGAGCGCATGGAGGCAGCACAACGTCTCGCAGAGCTGCCGCGCGATTCCAGCCCCAGCCGTCAGCGTCATCGTTGCGCGCTGACCGGGCGTTCGCGCGGGACGTACCGCAAGTTCGGGCTTGCGCACAGTAAGTTGCGCGAAGTCGTCATGCGTGGCGATGCGCCCGGCGTTTCCATGGCGAGCTGGTGAGGACCGAGCGATGAGCATGCACGATCCGGTCGCCGATCTTCTCACCCGCATCCGCAACGCCCAGCGGGCCGAACACCGCGAAGTTGCGGTTCCGGCATCGCGGCTCAAAGGCGAAGTCGCGCGCGTGCTGAAGGAAGAAGGATATATCGAGGACTACCGCTCCGCCCCTGGCGAAGACGGCAAACCGGTACTTACGATTCGGCTCAAGTACTATGAGGGCCGTCCCGTGATCGAGCGTCTGCAACGAGTGAGCCGGCCGGGGCTGCGCGTGTTCAGGGGCAAGGACGATCTACCGCGGGTATCCGGCGGCTACGGCGTCGCCATCATTTCTACCTCGCATGGCCTGATGAGCGACCGCGCCGCGCGCGCGGCCGGTCACGGCGGCGAGGTGTTGTGCGAAGTGAGCTGATTTCATGGCACGTACCGCAATCAAACCGATACCCGTCGTGAGGAATGTCGAGGTAAGCATTGAGCACCAGCGGGTCCGGGTCAAGGGCCCCAAGGGGCAGCTTGAACTCGGTGTGAACCCGCAAGTGACCGTGAAACAGGAAGCGGACACCTTGGTTTTCTCGCCAAAAAACGGCGGCCGGGATGCCGTTGCCCAATGTGGCACGGCGCGTGCGCTGGTACGCAACCTCATGCGCGGCGTCGTCGGAGGCTACGAGCGAAAGCTTGAACTCACTGGCGTCGGCTTTCGCGCCCAGGCACAGGGGAAAAAACTCAACCTGACGCTCGGGTTCTCGCATCCGGTCGAATTCGCTGTACCCGATGGCATCACCGTCGAGACGCCGAGCGCTACCGAAATTATCGTGCGCGGTATTGACAAGCAATTGGTTGGTCAGGTTGCGGCCGAAATTCGCAGTTTTCGGCCGCCGGATGCCTATAAGGGCAAGGGCGTACGCTATGCCGATGAACGCGTGGTTTTGAAAGAAGCCAAGAAGAAGTGAGTTCAACGAGATGAAGGACAAGAACGAATCCCGCCAACGCCGTGCTCGTCGAACACGCACTCATATCCGCACGATGGAGGCGGTGCGTCTGACCGTGCATCGCACGCCGCGCCATATTTATGCACAATTGATTTCGCCGACGGGGGGGCGCACACTGGCCGCCGCCTCGACCCTGGACGGCGAACTCAGGAAAGCGCTGAAGGGTACGGGCAACGTCGCGGCTGCGGCTGCGGTCGGACGACTCATCGCCGAACGGGGCAAGGCCGCAGGCGTCGCCCGCGTAGCCTTCGATCGTGCCGGCTACAAATTTCACGGTCGTGTCCGCGCGCTCGCCGAAGCGGCGCGTGAGGCGGGACTCGAGTTTTAGGAAGCAGTTATGGCAAATGCGACGGAAGGAAGCAACGATCCGGTCGAGAAGCTGGTTGCCGTCAATCGTGTGGCGAAGGTCGTCAAGGGCGGCCGTCAGTTCGGATTCACCGCACTTATGGTTGTGGGCGACGGTGCGGGACGAGTGGGTTTCGGCTACAGCAAGGCCCGCGAGGTCCCGGCCGCGATTTCCAAGGCAACCGAGCAGGCGCGCCGGCACATGGTGCGCGTGCCTCTCGACGACGACACGCTTTACTATCCGCTCGAAGGTCGGCACGGCGCGACCAAGGTTTACCTGCAGCCGGCCTCATCCGGTACCGGCGTGATTGCTGGCGGCGCCATGCGTGCCGTATTTGAAGTTGCCGGCGTGCGCAACGTGCTTGCGAAGAGTTTCGGTTCGCGTAACCCGATCAACGTGGTGCGGGCAACGATGAAGGCGCTGACCTCCGTGCAATCGCCGCAGCACGTCGCGGCCAAGCGCGGCAAACCGCTTGCGGAAATCCGGAGCTGATCATGGCCAGCAAGAAGACGCCTGAAAAAATCAGGGTGACGTTGGTTAAAAGTGCCGCAGGACGGCTCAGGACCCATCGCGACTGCGTCCGCGGCCTCGGCCTCGGCAAGACGCATTCGAGCGCCGTATTGTCAGATACGCCGGAGAACCGCGGCATGATTAAACGAATCTCCTATATGTTGCGTGTAGAGGAGGTCTCCTGATGCGCCTCAATGATCTCAGGCCCGCGGCGGGCAGTCACAAGGAGCGCACCCGGGTCGGACGCGGCATTGCTTCCGGACTCGGCAAGACTGCCGGGCGCGGCCACAAGGGGCAGCATGCGCGCACGGGCGGATTACGCAAGGTTGGTTTCGAGGGTGGACAAATGCCCCTGCAACGGCGGCTGCCGCGCTCCGGCTTTGCCTCGCACATACAGGCGACGCGCGCCGAGGTGCGTCTCGGCGCGCTCGAGCGTCTTGACGCCGAACGCGTGGATCTGGCTGTACTCAAGGCTGCCGGCCTGGTGCCCGGCGCCACCGAGCGGGCGAAGATCATCCTGAACGGGAAGATTGTTCGCGCGGTTACGGTCGCGGGACCCGAAGTCGTGGCGACGCGCGGCGCGCGTGCGGCCATCGAGGCGGCCGGGGGCAAGGTCGAGAGCTGATGGCGGCTCCAGCTCAGCAGCAGGCCTTCGGCTCCCTGGGGGACATTTTCCGTTCCCATGAGCTGCGCAAACGCATCCTGTTTCTGGCGGCCGCGTTGGTCGTTTTCCGCATTGGAATCCACATACCGGTGCCGGGGATAGACCCGGCTGCCTATGCGCGGCTGTTCAATCAGAATGCGGGCGGGATACTCGGCATATTCAATGTGTTTTCCGGCGGTGGCCTGCAGCGCATGTCCATCTTTGCCCTCGGCGTCATGCCCTACATTTCGGCCTCGATCATCATCCAGATGCTCACCTCGGTTGTGCCCAGCCTCGAAGCTATCAAGAAGGAGGGGCAGTCGGGTCAGCGCAAGATTACCCGCTACACACGCTATTCCACGGTGGGGCTCGCGCTTTTCCAGTCCCTGGGCGCTGCCTTTGCATTGCAGAGCGAGAATGTCGCGATCAGTCCGGGTCCAAGCTTCATCATAGTCGCGACGGTATGCCTCGTCACCGGTACTCTGTTCCTGATGTGGCTGGGCGAGCAGGTCACGGAGCGTGGACTCGGCAATGGTATATCCATGCTCATCTTTGCCGGCATCGTGGCCGGCCTTCCCTCGGCGATCGCGGGCACGCTTAACTTGGTGCGCAACGGCGAACTTTCCTCGATCCTCGCCATCCTGATTTTTGCGCTGGTGATCCTGGTCACGGCCTTCGTGGTCTTTGTCGAAAGTGGCCAGCGCCGGATTACGGTGAATTACGCCAAGCGGCAGCAGGGACGCCGGATGTATGCGGCGCAGACTAGCCATCTGCCCCTCAAACTCAACATGTCGGGCGTGATTCCGCCGATTTTCGCCTCCAGCATCATTCTATTTCCGGTCACGCTCGCGGGATGGCTCGGGCAGAGTTCGGGTTTCGGGTGGCTGCAGTCGGTAGCGCTGTGGCTTTCGCCCGGACAACCGCTCTACGTGCTGCTCTTTGGAGTGCTCATCGTTTTTTTCACGTTCTTCTATACTGCACTTGTTTTCAACAGCGAAGAGACGGCCGAGAATCTCAAGAAATCAGGAGCCTTCATACCCGGCATCCGTCCCGGCAAGCAGACCGCTTCCTACGTGGACACGGTGCTCACCAAACTTACGTTGTGGGGCGCGTTGTATCTCGTGGCCGTCTGCCTGCTCCCCGAGTTTTTGATCGTCTATGCGCACGTACCGTTCAATTTCGGCGGCACCTCGCTGCTGATTATCGTCGTGGTGGCTATGGACTTCATGGGCCAGCTTCAGGCTCACATGATGACGCACCAGTACGAAGGTCTGTTGAAGCGCGCACGCCTGCGCGGCTTCCAGCGCTAGGGAGAGAAACGATGAAGGTAAGGGCTTCGGTCAAGAAAATCTGCCGCAATTGCAAGATTATCCGCCGCCGCGGGGCAGTGCGGGTAATCTGCTCGGATCCGCGGCACAAGCAGCGCCAGGGCTGAAAGCACTTGAGCTTCGGGGCATTTTTTGCTAAAATAACCGGCTGTCTTCTGGCAGGCGGGGCACGGCGAGGACTCTGATGGCACGCATCGCGGGAATCAACATTTTGCCGAACAAGCATGCGGTGATTGGCTTGACGGCGATCTATGGCATCGGGCACTCGCGTGCCGCGAAAATCTGCGCGGCCGCCGGCATTGACCCTGCGCGTCTGGTACGCGATCTCGGCGAGGCAGAACTCGAAGCGTTGCGCCAGGAGGTAACCCGCTACAAGGTCGAAGGCGATCTGCGACGCGACGTGAACATGAATATCAAGCGCCTGATGGATCTCGGGACCTACCGCGGAGTACGACACCGCCGCGGCCTGCCGGTCAACGGGCAACGTACCCGCACCAATGCGCGCACGCGCAAGGGACGCGTGCGCCGCGGTGCGAAGCGCTAGAAGGGCGTGGAAGGGTAAAGGTAAAGAGGAGTTATGGCGAAACCTGCGACCAAGACCAGAAAGCGCGTCAAGCAGCAGCTTGTGGACGCGATCGTGCACGTACATGCCTCGTTCAACAATACCATCATCACGTTTACCGATCGCAAGGGCAACACGCTTTCATGGGCCACTTCCGGCGGTTCGGGTTTCCGCGGTTCGCGCAAATCCACGCCGTTTGCTGCACAAGTCGCTGCGGAACGTGCCGGCACTGCCGCCCAGGATTACGGAGTGAAGAATCTCGAGGTCGAAGTCAAGGGGCCGGGTCCGGGCCGTGAGTCCGCCGTGCGGGCACTGAATGCCATGGGTTTTCATGTCATGTCCATCTCTGATGTTACCCCGATTCCCCACAACGGTTGTCGCCCGCCCAAAAAGCGCCGGGTCTGACGAAGGTACACAATGGCACGTTATCTGGGTCCGAAATGCAAGCTCTCGCGCCGCGAGGGCACCGATTTGTTCCTGAAGAGTCCGATCAAGCTGCTCGAAAAGAAGTGCAAGCTCGATCGTCCGCCGGGGCAGCAGGGCCAGGCACGGCGCAAGCGCCCGTCCGACTACGGGCTGCAGTTACGCGAAAAGCAGAAATTACGCCGCATGTATGGTGTGCTCGAACGCCAGTTTCGCCGTTATTACAAGGAAGCCGCGCGGCGGCGCGGCGCAACCGGCGAACGGCTTCTGCAATTGCTCGAGTCGCGCTTGGACAACGTCGTCTATCGAATGGGCTTTGCGGCGACCCGTGCAGAGGCGCGGCAGCTCGTGAACCACAAGGGCGTGCGGGTCAACGGCGCGATCGTGAGCATTGCGAGCTACGAACTCAAGGCCGGCGACGAGGTGAGCCTCACCGAGCGAGCGCGCCAACAGACGCGCGTCGAGATGGCGCGGGAAATTGCCCGCCAGATCGAGCCGACGCGCTGGGTCGAAGTGGACGAGAAGGATTACAAGGGCGTGTTCAAGGCGGTACCCGAGCGCGACGAGTTTCTGCTGGACATCAACGAGAATCTGGTAGTCGAGCTCTACTCCAAGTAAACGAGGATTAGATAAGCGTATGGATATTTCCGTTTCCGAATTTCTGAAGCCGCGGATTGCGAGCGTCGCCGAGGAAGGCGAGAACCGCACGCGCGTGATCCTCGAACCGTTGGAGCGCGGCTTCGGCCACACGCTGGGAAATGCCTTGCGGCGGGTGCTCCTTTCTTCGATGCCCGGCGCGGCCGTGGTCGAGGTCGAAATAGACGGCGTGCTGCACGAGTACACCGCGATCGACGGCGTACAGGAGGATGTGGTCGAGATGCTGCTGAATCTCAAGCAGCTTGCGATTCGCATGCACGCCCGCGAGGAGGCGACGCTCGTCGTTAATGCGAGCGGCCCTGGCACTGTGACCGCCGGCGATATCCAGCTCGATCACGATGTCGAAATCGTCAATCCCGAACTAGTCATTGCTCACCTTGCGAAGAACGGCAAGCTTTCGATGCGCTTGAAGGTCATGCGCGGCCGGGGTTATGTTCCAGTCGCCCAGCGCTATGGGAACGAATCGGAGGGACGCAAGATCGGCAAACTCAAGCTCGACGCAACGTTCACCCCGATCCACCGGGTGTCCTATCGGGTGGACGCCGCGCGCGTCGAACAGCGCACCGATCTCGACAAGTTGATTCTCGACATTGAGACCAACGGTACCCTGGGAGCCGAAGAGGCGGTGTGTCAGGCTGCCGGCATTCTGGTGGATCAACTTTCGGTGTTTGCAGATCTCGCGGCGGTGAGTTCGCGGGAAGCTGGAGGCCGGGGCGGGATCAAACCGATGTTGCTCCGACCCGTCGAGGATCTCGAACTCACGGTGCGTTCGGAAAATGCGCTCAAGGCGGAAAATATCCGCTATGTCGGCGAACTGGTGCAGAAGAACGAGGACGATCTGCTCAAGACGCCCAACTTGGGACGCAAGTCATTGGTCGAGATCAAGGATGTCCTCACGCGGCATGGGCTCAGACTCGGGATGAGGCTCGAAGATTGGGCGTCAAGCTCGGTCACCGAACCCGATCAGGTCTCCTGAGAAGGGCGGCGATATGCGTCATCGCAACTCAGGACGGCATCTCAGCCGCTCGGGCGCCCACCGGGCAGCGCTCATGCGCAATCTTGCGAAATCGCTGATCCGCCACGAAGAGATCAGGACTACGCTACCCAAGGCAAAAGAACTCAGACGCGTTGTCGAACCGCTGGTGACCCTCGCCCGGGAAGACAGCGTCGCCCATCGCCGGCGTGCCTTCGATCGCCTGCGCGACGATGCGCTGGTCGGCAAACTGTTCGCGGAACTCGGACCGCGCTACCGGGAACGACCCGGCGGTTATCTGCGCATCCTCAAGGCCGGATTTCGCCCCGGCGACAGCGCACCCGTAGCGATCGTCCAGTTTGTGACGCAAGAAGTCCCCCCGGCGCAGGGATCCTGAGTCCCCACACGTTGATAACGTAAAAGCCGCCCCCACAGACGATTTCTAGAGTCCCTGATAGGGGATCAGTAAACCACTCGCCTTTAGAGCACGTGAATTATCCGCTTTGCTTAGCGGAGGGTTCAAGGTGCAAAGCGCGCCCCGGGTGGTTTTCCGTGTCGGGCGAGAACGCATGCTCAGGCGCCTGCACGTGGACGCTCGCACACCCCGAGTAGCCGCGCGCCGGCTTCCTCCTGCGTGAGTCGGTGTGCCTGCCGGCCCCATACGCTTATCCTCAAATCCCATCCTTCGGACCTCCTGTGCCAGTGCGTCCGTCTCATCCGCCGCTCCTTGGGCCGACATGAAACGACATGAAACCGGGCAGATTTCTTATTACCCCAGACAGATTACCTGTTCTTAACAGGAGGCATAAGGCCAGAAACATATTGCACTCCCGGGCGGCGGGAGCGCGATGCAGTTTCAGCACATCGGTTATCGAGTAAAGGGCCTTTATCGAGTTGGTGACTATGCCCTACGCTGGGGGGTATGGCGAGTGAAGAAGCGTGCCGGCGCTTGAAGATACTGGTATTCTGGGAGACGCACGATCTGGCGGCGAGCTGCGATGCCTTTGGCGTGAGCCGACGTACGCGCTACGGGTGGGGCTGTCGGTATCGTGAAGGAGGCGGCAAGTCCGCGGTGTTGGAGCCGAGGAGTCGCGCCCAGCATCGGCGCCGCGAGCGCCAGTGGGCGGCGGCGGTAATCAGCGGGATCAAGCTGCTACGCCGGGCGCATCCGAACCTGGGCCAAGCCAAAGTGCAGCCGCTGCTGGCGCGCTATTGCGTGGCCCACGGACTGTCCTGCCCTGAGTGAACGCACCATCGGGCGGCTGATCGCCGATTAGCCCGACGGGCTGCGTCAGCGCCCCGGCGCCCGTGGGCACGCGGGGCACAGTGAGGAGTTCGTGGGCTATCACGAGCACTGCTGCTCACCGATCTACTCAGCTTCAACGACTGGCTCTTCGATTACCTGCTCTGGTTCAATGCCGAGCGCCCTCACTACAGCCTTGACCAGCAGCTCCCGATCAAGTGTCTAATACGAGCCTCACCTCAACAGCGCAATATGTACCCGCCTCATATGGGGGTTGACAAACGCGGACAGACCTATTACCGTTGCAGCCGAATGGTCTTGGGACACCATTCACACAGTACGGGGGGATTATGAACAGACAATTTTCCTGTCGACAGGAAGTTTGCGCACGACGTTTGATATCTAAGCGCAGCGCGCGGACCAGTACCTTCATTCTGTCGTTGGCATTCTCATTATTTGCTTGCGGAGCGGCGTTATCGTCATGGGCTGCGGTACCCGGCGCGATTTCGGGTAATTTTTCAGTGTCGCCCAGCGGAGGCGCAGCCTACACCATCCCTATTCCAGCACCTGGCGCTACTGCGGGCATGGCGCCGCAACTCGCGCTCAGCTACTCAAGCGGCGCTGGTAACGGCCTGGTGGGTTTCGGCTGGCAACTTTCCGGTTTTTCCATGATTACCCGCTGCCCGCGCACGCTTGTGCAGGGTGCCATCATGGCAGCAATCGATTATTCCTCTGACGATCGTTTTTGCCTGGACGGCAACCGATTGCTCCTGGCGAATGGTACCTATGGCGGCGGAGGAGCTACCTATGTGACCGAAACGGCTAATTTCGAATCCGTGACATCGTATACCAGCGGCGGTGCCGGACCTTCTCCGAATTCGGGCCCCCAGTGGTTTTCGGTGGTGGGGCCGGGTGGCAAAACTTACGAGTATGGGAAGACGGCCAACAGCGAAGTGCTGGCGAATGGGCTTGGTCAGAACGTCGTGCGTATCTGGGCTCTCGACAAAGTCACGGATACCGCCGGCAATGCGATCAATTTTCAATACGCGCAGTCCAACGGCAATCTGCGACCGACCTATGTATTTTATACCGCCGTTTCCGGCGGGACGGCGCTACATAAAATTTTCCTGAAATACGATGCGTTGCCCGCAGATGTGGACCACGTGTACCACAATGGAGGCGGCGCGACAGTCGAAGTCAATCACCGTCTGTCCGAGATGGACCTCACGGGCTACGTGAACGGTGCCTGGACGACTCTTCTCACCTACACGCTTGCCTACGACGATGCCAATACTCATCGCGCCCGTCTCAATATCGTCACCGAGTGCGGTACCGCGGGGACATGTTTCAAACCCACGACGTTCACTTACCAGAACGGCAGTGTGGGGCTTCAATCGGTCAGCGGAACGGGTTGGTCTGCTTCCAATACGGCCGCTTACGCTCACCAAATGGACGTCAACGGCGATGGCCTGGAAGACCTCGTCTATTCGAGTGACGATAATGGAGGCGGAGGAGGAGGCGGCGGCGGCGGAGGAGGAGGAGGAGGAGGAGGAGGCTGCGGGAATCCCCCTTGCCGCCAGAAGGGTCCGCTAAAAATTGCGCCCAATGAAAACAACGGGCCAACCTGGCAGATCATGATTAACAATGGTAATGGTTATGATCAGCCTCAGGATTCCGGCATCACGGACTCCTACTACGGAGCTGCCCAGAGCCTTTACTTTAACCGCGACAACAAAGCGGATCTGCTGGTCGCGGGGGCTGATGGCTATTGGAAAGTGTTGGAGTCGAACGGGAGCGAATTCCAATCCATCGATACCGGGGTTGCGGATAGTGGCGACACGGCGAGCGCCATGACCATCGATTTCAACGGAGATGGCCTGACCGATCTCATTTATATTAGCGATGACGGCATGTATTTGATTCTCAATACCGGTGGCGATTTTGCGGCTTCTTCGCCGATATTGGTCAATACGCTTCAGAATCTGGGCGGCTGGGGGATTGATGGCGGTCTTTCTGTGAGTATTCCGATCGGTGTCGATAGTGTCGCCGATTTCAACGGTGACGGCCGTGCGGATTTGATTATTGAGGCTGCCCTCTACAGCGAATGTCTTCAGGATGGCTGCCACCGAACTTATGAAGGAACGTACTTGGTTCCGCTTGTAGCCGCGGGGGCAGCAACAAAACGATGGCAGTTATTCCTGTCCGCCATCCGGATCGAATGTCTGCCATTACAACAAGTACGGTAGCTTACTGGGCAATGGCGAAGCTCCGGACAGCCTATTCCCGCTTATCGAAGATTTGAACGGCGATGGCCTTTCCGACATCATCTTGCCGACCGGAACGAGCACAGCCGACACGAACGGCTGGACCTGGCATGTGTATGTCTCGACTGGAGCCAATTTTACGAATCAGAACAGCGGCGTTAACTATAGCGCGAGTGAGTACCAGACTTCCATCGTTTTCGATTGGGACGGGGATAACAAGCAGGATGTACTGATTCGATAGTTCCTACGGTTTAGTGGACACCCTGAACTAACTTTTGTCAGGAGTACACCATGCCCCAACCAG
>JBOIBN010000035.1:0-24198 GCA_050739575.1 Gammaproteobacteria bacterium | reverse complement strand
CTCCGTATGGGGAAACCGAGTTGAGCGACATCGAGTATCGCTTGTGCGGCCCTGGCTGCAAGCTAACCCGCGACAATGGCCCCGCGGAGGTCAGCGCCTCACCGCATGGAAGTCATACTGTCTAGGCGAAGCACTCCGCGCGCCAATCCGCGGTGCGTACCCCGGCGGGCGCACATCGGGCAGGAAAATCGCGAGCAATCCCAATAGCGGCAGGAACGCACACACCTGGTACACGAACACGATTCCGAAATGATCCGCCACCACGCCCAGCACGGCAGCGCCAATGCCGCCAAGGCCGAACGAAAGTCCGTAGAACATGCCGGATACCATGCCGATGCGGTGCGACATCATGTCCTGCGCATACACAATGATCGCCGGGAAAGCCGACGCCAATACGATTCCGATCACCACGCTGAGTCCGACGGTCCATGCCAGATCAACGTGCGGCAGCAACAACGTGAACGGTGCAATGCCGAGGATCGAAAACCAGATCACACGCTTGCGGCCGATGCGATCTCCGATCGGTCCCCCGATCAGGGTACCGGCTGCAACCGCAAACAGGAACACGCCCAAAAGGTATGCCGCGTTGTGCGCCGACACGCCGAAATGATGGATCAGGTAGAACTCGTAGTAGCTGCTGATGCTGGCGAGGTAGAAGAACTTCGAGAACATCAGCACCATCAGCACGCCGATCGTGCGGCGCACAACCGGTGCCGAAAACATCGGCTTGTCCGACGGCAGGCGCTTCCTGAAGTGCTCGTTGATGTGCCGGTGGTACCAGCGGCTTACCTGCAGCAGGATGACGATCGCAAGCACCGCCGCCAACCCGAACCAGCCAACATGCGAGCGCCCGAACCTCAGCACAATGGCCGCAGCCAATAACGGGCCCAATGCCTGGCCCAGATTGCCGCCGATCTGGAACACCGACTGCGCAAGCCCGTATTTTCCGCCCGAGGCCATGCGTGCGACGCGCGAGGACTCCGGGTGGAAGACCGCCGAGCCGCAGCCGATCAGCGCGACCGCCAGCAACAGGATCGGGTACGACGGCGCCACCGACAACAGCAGCAAACCGGCCAACGTGAAGCACATGCCGATCGGCAGCGAATACGGCAGCGGTTTCTTGTCGGTGACCATCCCAACTACCGGCTGCAGCAACGACGCGGTCAACTGGAAGGTCAACGTGATCGCGCCGATCTGGAAGAAGCTGAGATTGAAGCTGCCCTTGAGCAGCGGATAGATCGCCACGATCACCGACTGCATCATGTCGTTGAGGACATGTACGAAGCTGACCGCACCGAGTACGCTGTAGCGCGTGGGTCCGATTGGCTTCCCCACCACCGGCACATCGACCTCCAAGGGCGGCGCGGCGCCGGCCTCAGTGATCGGGTGTTGCGCGTTGGATGCGCTTTTGTTCATACCAGTTACAACCGCCGCGACGATATCCTGCTTACCGGCACCACCAACCACCGGTGCCGCGTCGACCAAAGGTATATAAATCCACGCACCGATCACGGAGAATCAGTGGGGCCGAACTCGGTTGATCGACGACCGCAGGCCATCTTTCAGGATTTACATGATACTCGGGGATGTTCAAGCAGGTTGGATAGAACCGCCGATCTACCGACGGTAGCCGACATGTTGCCTGCGGCTTAAACGTCCCTTGCCGACTAATTATGCCCAAACATCGTTGACCGCGGTGCGTTTTCCGCCCGCATCGCCCGTGTTGACGACGCCGCGCGGTTCGATAAGGAGGAGTTTGCACTCGGCCGCGGCAACGGGCTTGTGGTCGACGCCTTTCGGAACAACGAACATCTCCCCGCTTGCCAGCTCAACGCGTCCGTCACGGAATTCTATGGCCATCGCACCTTCGAGGACGACGAATACCTCGTCCGTATCGGCATGCGCGTGCCAGATGAATTCGCCCTGGATCCTGACGAGCTTGAACTGGTAGTCGTTCATCTCGGCGATGACCCGAGGCGCCCACTGTTCCGAAAACTTGCGGAACTTCTCGGCTAAATTGATCGGTTCGTAGTTCATGTCTCATGTAATTCCTGCCTGAGAATCTGCCGCAAGGTCTTTGCCGTCAGCGGCGCGTCGTCCTCACGAATCGCCGCGCGGAGTGCCTCGTTGATCGCGGTCTGATAGCCGGTACCGTTTTCTTCCGCGCGCGCTCGAAACGCTTCGATCACGTCGTTATCGAGCATGATCGTAATGCGCGTCTTGCCGGACGACGCTATGACAGAACCGCGTTTGCCCTTGCTGAAATCATATTCCTTACGCATGGTATTGCTCCGCCTCACTGGGGCTCGCCTTGCGAGCGGAAATAACGCGCGTCCGCTCTCCGCGCTGAACGTGAATCACAACCAGGATGCGCCCAAGCGCATCCATGCCCAGGGAGATAAATCGCAACTCGCCCTGTGCATCAGGATCTTCGATAGTAACTGCCAAAGAGTCGCGGAGTGCTTGCTCGGCATGAGCAAAGCTCACACCGTGTTTCTTCAGGTTGGCGCCCGCCTTAGCAGAATCGAACTCGACGTCCACGACATTAGTATGCATACTATATGCATAAAGTCAAGCATGGGTATCAGAGCATGCCGGTTACATGAGGGGCGGCCCGAAACACATTCGCTTGACGGAAGGGTCAGGTTTCGACCTGCAGTGCACGGTTTCCTCCGGATTGCCAATCGCTGAGGAGCAGTCCGTAGAGGTCCGAGTCCGACATCACGCCGTCCACGATCCAGCGTTCACGCAAGTGTCCTTCCTTCCTGAAACCGAGACGCAAAAGACTCCGGGCCGACGCTTCGTTTTCCGGATCAATGTCGGCCTCGATCCGGTTCAAGGAAAGTTCCGAGAATCCGTAGTCGAGAAGTGCAAGCAAGGCCTCGTGCATGTAGCCGCGACCCCACGCCGAAGAGGCAAGCCCGTATCCGATCTCCGCACGCCGACACTGCACCGAGAAATTGAACAGATTGCATGTGCCGATAAGTTGAGCGTCGTCCTTCCGTTCGATTCCCAGATGCAGGTATTTCCCTGAGGACACAGCCTCGATGTCTTCTGCGATACGCGCCCGCGCCTTCTCGATCGAAGACCAGGGTGGCGTGCTCCAATATCGCATCACCTTCGGATCGGAATGAATGGCGAACAGAGCGGCCGCATCGGCTTCGCACAAAGGGCGTAGCAGCAGCCGATCCGTGTCTATTCGAATTTGAGCAAAAGAAGTCATGCGCTCACTCTACCCGATTGAGAAACCTAATGTTCAAGCTCAATTACGGCGCTAATGAGCAACGATTGATGCGTCGGTTGGAGAATCCTGTTGGGCGCGGCTGAACTGCTCCGCGGGGGGCAACCAAGACCGGACGATCCCGTGATATTCAGACCATGCGGACCATGCACAAGCCGCCCATGCGCGTACAAGTTCCGCGTGTTCTTCTGGCGTATTCGCTTTCCGCACGTCCGCAACCGTAATCTCAAACCGCCCTGAGGGCGGCGTCAACCAGAAGAACCTGTCCTTTCCTTTTACTGCAACTTGCATGGCTTTCGTCGCTCGACTCATTTCGACGCCGTGCTCCAGCACCAGGCAAAGGCTGATGAGGTGCACGGCAACCGACTGAATGGTTTGAGGTGACGGGCGCCCCGGGTGCTGAACCGCATAAGCGTCGACCGTGAGCCGGTGCACTCCTGCATAGCGGACATCGCTATACTCGCAGGCTAGCACCTCGCCGAAAGCCGCCCAGCAGCCTGGCGACGAATCCAGATAGCGGTGCACCGGTCCTTCGATGTCCGGGAACGAGGCGCCACAACCGACACAAGAAGTCTCTTTCATGCAGCCCGAACTCGTTGTTAGATAATTACGACCTAATTTGAATTAGCCAGCTTCATAAGCATCAAAAATCTCTTTCTCTTCCTGATTGAGCGTGATCATGACCCTTTCCCCGTATTGTCGTGGCGGCGGATTCGAAGTTTACTGTCGGGACGAATTTTATGCCAGATAAAAAAGCTTACCGCGGCCTGCTCGACAAGCATGCCCCAACCATCGGCAGTGCGTGCACCAAGCGCGGAGGCCCAGTTCATGAAGGGCGTGGCGCGGTCTGTATAGACGAGATCATAGGCCAGCGTTGCGGGGCCAACCGTCGTATTTGGCAGATTTGGACGCTCCCCTTCGAGCGAGGCACTGGTCGCGTTGATCACCAGATCGAACACGTCCGAATGCGAGAGTGCGGCTAAAGATGCGGCGCTGAGGCGCTTGTCGTGGAGACGCGCGGCAAGTTCTTGGGCACACACCGCAGTGCGATTGGTAATGATGATTTCGTGCACGCCGGCGTCGAGCAGCGCCGGAACGATGCCGGACGCGGCGCCACCGGCACCGGATATCAGCACGCGGCGGTCGACTAGATCGAAGCCGAGATTGCGCGTAAGGTCGCGCGCCAGTCCGATGCCGTCGGTGTTGTCGGCGCGCAGCTTTCCTCCGGGAAGCTGCGTGAGCACGTTGGCGACGCCGGCGCGGAGTGCTTCCGCGCCTGCTTCGTCGGCGAGCGCGAGTGCGGCTGCCTTGTGCGGCAGCGTTACGTTTAGTCCGCGGCCACCGGTGGCGAAAAATTCGCGCACCTGCGTCGCAAACTCATCGGGCGTGACGTCGAGAAGCATGTAATCGAGCGCGATGCCGTTCTCTTCCGCAAAGGCGCGGTGAATTTCCGCAGAACGGCTGTGCGCGACGGGATGTCCGATCAGCCCGCAACGCACCGGCGATGTGTTCACCGGGCGCTGCGAAAGATCGTGATTTTTTTGTGAGAACAAGGAAGCCGCGCGCGCAGAACCGCAGCGTATGTGTCAATACATGAGGATTCGAGCACGCGGTTGACGCCGTTATCGCGGAAAAACCGCATCTTACGAAGTGGCTGCGAGCCAGTTCGCCGCTTCGCGGGCATAGTAGGTGAGGATCGCATCGGCGCCGGCACGCTTGAACGCGATCAACGTTTCGAGCACGGTCTTTTTTTCGTCGAGCCAGCCGGCTTGTGCGGCGGCCTTGAGCATGGCGTATTCGCCGCTTACCTGGTAGGCGAAGGTTGGGACACCGAAGCGTTCCTTCACGCGGCGGACGATATCGAGGTACGGCAGACCTGGCTTTACCATCACCATGTCGGCGCCTTCTGCGAGGTCCATCGCGACTTCGTGCAGCGCTTCGTCGCCGTTCGCCGGATCCATCTGGTAAGTTTCCTTGCCGCCGGCGCCGAGACTCGCCGCCGAACCGACGGCGTCGCGGAACGGGCCGTAGAACGCGGAGGCGTACTTCGCGGAATAGGCGAGGATGCGCGTGTTGACGTGGCCTGCGTCTTCGAGTGCGTCGCGGATTGCGCCGATGCGCCCGTCCATCATGTCCGAGGGCGCGACGATGTCGGCTCCCGCCGCGGCTTGTGCAAGCGCCTGCTTCACGAGCACGGCGACCGTCGCGTCGTTTGCGATGTAACCGTGTTCATCGAGCACGCCATCTTGGCCGTGGCTGGTGTAGGGATCGAGCGCGACGTCGGTGATGACGCCGAGTTCGGGCAGTTCGCGCTTGAGCGTCTGCACCGCGTGCGGGATTAGCCCGTCCGGATTCCAGGCTTCGTCGCCCACGGGCGTTTTCTTCTCCGCCGGCACGGCAGGAAACAATGCAATCGCCGGAATGCCGAGCGCCGCCGCGTCGCGCGCTTCGTTTATAAGCAGATCGATGCTCAGACGTTCCACACCAGGCATCGTCACGACCGGCTCGCGCCTATTTTCCCCTTCGCAAACGAACACGGGCCAGATGAAATCCGCCGGTGCGAGACGATGCTCGCAGACAAGCTCGCGAATGAATGCCTTTTCGCGCAGGCGGCGCGGACGGCGGCGCGGAAAACTGCCGATAGCGGAGGTTCCGCTCATGTGGCCACGTTGGAAGTCAGATCGAGTTCGCCGCCGTTGGGGAAGCGCGCGTCGAGCGCGACGATCAGCCAGTTGCGTCCGAGTTCGATGGCCTCACCCTCGATCACGATGGTGCCTCGCGGGCCCGTGAGCGGGAAACTGAAACGGACATGTCTGCGTTGATCCTCACTGTAAAACTTGTGACTCGCCTTGCTCTCGTCCGCGCTTATCGGCAGGCCGAGTGCAGCCTCCAGTGTCAGGTTGCCGCTCGCCTGGGTCACGCTTGCGCTATAAATCCTGGCGAAGTCCTGCTCTTCGCCCGCACCGCGAAACATCCATAGATATACCACCGCGGCGGCGAGCGCCACCAGCAGGATGAACAGCCCGCGGTGCAATATCCGTTCCCGTCGCGACTTTTCCCCCATCTTGTCATTCCTCGCGGCCGCCGATCAGTGTAAGGCTTTCGCGGTGAAGGGGATCATTTGCCGATGCAGAAGCTGGAAAAAATGGCGCCGAGGAGATCCTCCGTCGTCACTTCCCCGGTAATCTCCCCGAGCGCGTGCTGAGCGGCGGCGAGTTCCTCGGCCGCCAGTTCGCCGCCGATTCCGAGTGCCGTTTCGGCCGCATCGAGGGCGGAGGCGACTCGTGCTAGCGCGTCGAGATGACGGCGGCGCGCGGAAAACTTCGCTCCCTCGACTTCCGCTCCGCCGAGCGCGAACGCGTGCAGCCGGGCGGCCAGCGCATCGAGTCCCGCGCCCGTCGTTGCGGAAACCGCAATGGCCGGTTCCCCGGCGAACGTGAACTCGCCAGGCGGGCGACCGCTGAGATCGATCTTGTTCACGAGCACGAGGCGGGGACGCGAACCTGTCGCCAACGCAAGTGCGGGCGCCGTATCGTCGCGGACTTCGAGTACCAGATCGGCCGCTTCCGCACGAGCCAAAGCACGGCGCACGCCCTCGGCCTCGATCCGGTCGCCGGACGCGCGCAGGCCGGCCGTATCCACCAGCCGCAACGCGAGTCCCTGGAGCAGGACGTCCACCTCGATCGGATCGCGCGTAGTACCCGGCAGCTCGGTGACGATTGCGCGTTCGGCGCCGGCGAGTGCGTTGAGCAGCGATGACTTGCCCGAGTTCGGCGCACCGGCGAGCACGCAGACGAAGCCTTCGGCGAGACGCTGCCCGGCCGTGGCGGAGCGGAGCAGTTCCTCGACGCTTGCCCGCAGGGTTTGCAGGCGCGCGTGCAGTGTGGCGCCGACGTCCGCAACGGCTTCGTCGGGAAAGTCGAGCAGCGCTTCGGTCTCGACCCGCAGCCGCATCAACTCGTCGGCGAGTCCGCGCACCTCGCGCGAAAAACGTCCCTCCAGCGAGGCCAGCGCCGCCCGCGCGGCAGCGGCCGAACCGGCTTCGATCAGATCGGCGACGGCTTCGGCCTGAGCGAGATCCAGCTTGTCGTTGAGGAATGCGCGCTCGGTGAATTCGCCGGGTCGGGCGAGCCGAGCGCCCGCCGCGAGCGCCGCGGCCAGCAGTTCGTCCAGCACCGCCGGCGCGCCGTGTGCGTGCAGTTCGAGCACGTCTTCGCCGGTGTAGGAATCCGGCGCCGGGAAAAAGAGCGCAAGTCCGCGATCCACCGGGCGCCCGTCGCGACCGCACAGGTGCCGCACGGCAGCCGTGCGCGGTGGAGGTAGCGCCGGGGCCAGCGCAGCCGCTACGGTTCGTACGCCCGGACCCGAAATGCGAACGATGCCGATGCCACCGCGGCCGGGCGGCGTAGCGACAGCCGCAATAGTGTCTTTGGAGCCGGGCTTACGCGCCTCTGATCGGAAACCGAACCGGTCCAAAGAGTCTGTGAGGAGCAAGAGATGGGTTGTCAGGCTGGGCCGCCGCGGACTGTAGGCTGCGCCACGGTCTCAAGTCCATTGCGGTAGGCAGTCAGCGCTTCCGCCTGATGGCCTTCCTGTTCGGCGACCAGACCTGCGAGCAGATCCGCCGCGGGATCGGGCCCCCGCTGGCGGGCGTGATCGAGATAGTTCCGGGCCTGCCCCCAGAGCTTGAGTTCGAGCGCAACGCGTCCCGCCTCGCGAAGCAAAACCGGTTCTTCAGGGTAGCGTTCGAGCCAGGTTTCGAGACGATGGAGACGGGTCGCGGCGGGAAGGTCCGTCAGCGCCGAGTATGCGCACACGCTCGGGGCATCGAACTCTGCGGAAAGAGCGTGCTCCAGCAATTCCGCCGCGCGGCCGGATGCGCCCACCCGGCTGTTGGCGCGGGCCGCGATTCGAAGCAACGCCGGTCGGCGACGCAGATCGCGAGGAATTCGCTGCCACAAACCGGCAGGCGCCTCTTGGCCCTGTGCAAGCGCACCGGAAAGTGCGGCGGCAGCCAGCGCTTCCAGTTCCGCACGCGGCATCGTAGTGTTACGTTCGAGTTCATCGAGCAGATCGAGCACCGCGCGGTGTTCGCCAAGTGCGGCATAGGCACGAGCGAGGCCGCGCAGCACCATCGGGTGCGTTGTCCGGCCGCCGTGCAGCGGCTTCAGGGCATCGAGGACGCGGCCGTAATTCCCCGCCTCGAGATCGAGTTCCGCCTGCGTCAGAAGCGCGGCGTGAGCTGCCTCCGGACGGGCCTCGCGAACGCGGCGCAGATATTCGTCGCGCCGGTCGCGGGCGCCGCCCGCTTCCGCCGCCCGCGCCGCGGCCAGGAGCGCGGGCACCAGTAAGGGACCGTGTGCGGCACGATCGAGTGCCCGTTCGGCGGGCGCCAATCTACCTTCGGCGAGGGCCGTGAGTCCGGTCGTGAGCATCCGCTCGGAGCGCCGGGTGGCACGCGACTCGCGGGCGCGATCGAAACGCGCGGGCGCACGCGCGATGCGCCGGATGATAGCTATCAATACGCCACCAACGGCGAGCGCAAGGATGTAAATCACGATGAAGGTAAAGAGCGTGAATTCGATCCGCGTCGTGCCGTAAGAAACGAGCACGTAACTCTGCTCGTGCGACAGCAGCAGCCCCACCACCGCGGCGGCGATCACGGCAACGATGAAGGCGACGAGCGTGGTCACTGCGGAGCCGAGGCGTTGCGCAGGGCTTGCAGCTGGTCGAGTGCGCCACCCAGGCGAGGCAGCGGCGGGGCCGGATTCAGCGCGGCGGCTTTGTTCAAAGTAACGAGCGCGTTGCGTACGCCGGGCGCATCGCCATCAAACCAGGTCCCGAGTAGTTCGCGGGCGCGGGCGATGCTCGCGCCGTAGGCAACCGAATCGTGTTCCAACAGGGCGAGCTGGGCGCTCGCAAGCGTGAGCTTCAGATTCGCGCGCGCAAAGTAGGCCTCGCGCGGCGGGAGCAGCGGACGCGTGTTCGGCCCTTGCCACACCACGACAAGCCGACTGAAGGCCTGTCTGAATGCCGCGCCGATTCCGCGCCAGCTCCATCCGGGCGCAGCGGTGGCGGATTGCGGGGCCGCCACCCGCTCGCCCGCGAGCGGCAGGCCGTCCACTCGATCGGCCAACGTATTCAGCCGGACGTAGACGCCGGTAAGATCCGGCTTTGGCACCGCCGTGAGCGCCGCAATCTCGCGCGCGAGTTCGGCCCGCACGGGCTCAAGCCCCGGTTCGGCGGTGGCGGCGAGCGCCTGATCCGCAAGTTTCAGCGCCCGCTCCGCACCGGCCGGATCGCGAGCGAGCGTGAGCCGGACTTGGGCGAGCCGCATGAGTGCCGCCGCTTCGTCTTCGTGATCGGCATTGCCCGCGCCGGCGATGCGCGCCGCGAGCGCGTGGAGCGCCGTCGTGACCGCCGCGGCTTGTTGGCTGCGGGTCTGCTCATAATCTTTCAAACGCGCGCCGAGCCGCGTGAGTTCGCCGACGCTCGCGGCGGAACTGTCGAGTGCGGCGATGCGCCCGTCGAGTCCCGAAACCCTGCCCTCCAACTCGGCCACGCGGGCCTGCTCGCCGCGCAGTTGATATCCGGCCCAGCCGAGCACGGCGGTCCCGGCCAGCGCGATCAGCGCCAGTACGAGCGCAACGATCGCAAGCCCGAACGCGCCGCGCGACGGACGGCGTTCCCGACGATCGGGTTCTATGCGCAGGTTGGGCTCCACCGCCAGTTTGTCGGCACTTGCTTGGGGAACCTCCACCGCTTCCTTCGGGGAGGCCGGGTCCGGTTGTTCAGTGTCGCTCATCGCCTCTCTCCGATTGCCACCAGCGGGTCGCGGCCGCAGCCAACTCCGCATCGTCGGCGCTATCCGCCACGGCGGACGGCCGACCGCCGCCGCGCTCGACGGCCCCGGCCACCCGCGGACTCGAACAAATCCAGGCCACCGCGCCTAAGTCCACACCCGGGAGCGCCGCCAGCGCTACCACTGCCGCCACGCTCGAAACGATTATCGCATTGGCTTCGCCGGAACGAATCCATTCGACGAGCGGTTCTGCGCGGCGGACGGGGCGGCGCTCATAAACGAGCCACGGCATGACCTTCGCGCCGCCTCGGGTCAGGGTGAGGACGCTGCGCCGATTGAGCGGCTTTCCGCCGACGAGCAGCACCCGTTGCCCCGCAAGTTCCTGCAGTTCAGGTTCGCGGAGTAAAGCGAGCAGACCCGCCCCCGCGCGCGGCAAGAGGACATGTTCCGCGCCCGCGGCTTCGAGCCGCCGCGCCGTTCCCCGACCGACGGCGGCGAGACGCGGCGGCAGAAGATCGGCGATGCGTTCGAAGCCGTGAGCCACGGCAGCCGGGCTGGTGAAGATCGCAATGTCGAAATCTCCCGACGGCGCCGGGTCACACAGCGGTTCGATCACCTGAGCCGGGAAGTGGAGCACCTCGGCACCGGCGGCGGCGAGCCGTGGCGCAAGTCCGTCATCCGCCGCCGTGGGGCGGGTCACTACGAGTCGTGCGCCTTCAAGTTTCCCCATGACGTCCGATCAACTCCCCCGCGCCGCGGGCAAGAAGTTCGCGCGCGAGTTCTCTCCCCAGTTCGGCGGCGTCCGAACCGCGTCCAGCGCGCTCACCGGCGAGCACCTGTGAGCCATCTGCAGCTGCCACCCGCACGCGCAACTGGACACGCCCTTCCTTGATCGTCGCGTAGGCGGAGACGGGCGATGCGCAACTGGCGCCGAGTGCATGGCAAAACGCACGCTCGGCTTCGGCGGCGATGCGCGCCGCCGGATCTTCTACTGCCGCCGCAATCGCCAAGGCTTGGGCATCGTCGGCGCGCGTCTCCAGCGCGATCGTGCCCTGACCGCTCGCCGGGAGCATTACTTCCTCGGACAAGGGCACTCCGCGCGCAATACCGAGCCGGGCGAGGCCGGCGGCGGCGAGCACGATGGCGTCGAGTTCGCCGGCGTCGAGCCGCGCGATGCGGGTCTCGACCCCGCCTCGCAGGGTAACGACTTCGAGATCCGGCCGCGCGGCGAGCAGCTGGGCCTGACGGCGCAGACTCGCAGTGCCAATTCGCGCGCCGCGCGGAAGCGAATCGAAATCGGCGTCGTCCTGCGTGATCAGGACGTCATGCGGATCGGAGCGGCGGGTGACGGCGGCAAGCACAAAGCCGGGGCTCAACTCGGTCGGAACGTCCTTGAGCGAATGCACAGCAAGTCGGGCACGACCGTCTTCGAGCGCGAGCTCCAGCGCCTTGATGAAGAGCCCCTTACCGCCGAGCGGAGCCAGCGCCCGATCGAGCAACTCGTCGCCGCGCGTGCTGAGCGGCAGCAGTTCGATTGCAAAATCGCCGTGATCCTCCGCGAGCGCGGCTGCAACCTCCTCGGCCTGACGCAAGGCAAGCGGACTCCTGCGCGTGGCCAGGGTAAATCGCATCAGTTCGTTTCCAGTGCGGCCGCGAGCGCGCGACGGTGGCGCCGGGCGACGGGCAGACGTTCGCCCGAGGTCAGGAGAACGAAGCTGCCGTCTTCGGTTTGCACGATGCGTGTAATGGCCGTGCGCGGCACCAGCAGGTTGCGGCGGATGCGCAACAAATCTGGCGCGAATTCGCGCTCGAGTGCGGCGAGAGAATCTTCCAGCACCGCCTCGCCGCCGGCAAAACTGGCGATCGTCGTCTTGTCTTTCACCCGGAAATAGCGGAAGTCGGCGACGGGCACCAAACGCAGTTCGCGTCCGACTCGCACGGCGACGTGACGGCGTGCGCCCTGGTCTTGCGGAAGCACCTCAAGTTGGGCGCGCGAGGGACGACGCGCACGCGCGATGGCGCTTGCAAGTGCTTCGCGGCTCGCGGGCTTGACGAGATAGGCGGCGGCGCCCGCTTCGAGCGCCGCCAACGCACGATCGGCGAGCGCGGTCACGAACACGAGCGCCGGCGGCGGCTCCAGTCGCACCAATCCGCGCGCCACCGCGAGTCCGTCGCCCTCGGGCATGCGGATGTCGAGCAGTACGAGATCGGGCCGCGTTGTCTCCACCGCCGCGAGGGTTTCGCGCCCGGTCGCGCTCTCGCCCACGATCTCGCCGACGCCGAGCTCCCCGATCAGGCGGCGCAGGCGCGCGCGCGCCGGCGCTTCGTCATCGGCGATCAGAATCCGCACCGGGTTCCTCCCATGGGCAATGCAGGCGCACATTGAAGTGATCGACATCGCGTTCGACTGCGAGCGTAGCGCCATCTCCATACGCAAGCGCAAGCCGTGCG
Source organism: Gammaproteobacteria bacterium (assembly GCA_050739575.1). Lineage (GTDB taxonomy): Bacteria > Pseudomonadota > Gammaproteobacteria > JAKDMP01 > JAKDMP01 > JBOIBN01. The sequence continues at coordinate 11,704 of JBOIBN010000035.1, read as the reverse complement.
CGCACACCGGAGAGACCGATCCCGTGACCTTCGCCGTCGCTCTCGAAGCCGAGCGTATTGAAGACCTCGAGTTCGAGTGCGTCATCCGCGCGCAAGGCGCTCACTCGAACGCTGCCCCCTGCGGCATTGGGTTCGATACCGTGCGTGACAGCGTTCTCCACCAGCGGTTGCAGGATGAAAGGCGGCACCAGCGCGCGTTCGACCTCCGGGGCGATCTGCCAGCTTATCGTCAAGCGCGAGCCGAGCCGCAGCGCCTCGATCGAAAGATAACGCCGCGTGGTCGCCAACTCTTCGGCAAGCGCAATGCGCGGGCCGCGTTCCGCCAGGCTCGCACGGAACAATTCGGCGAGATTCTCCAGCGTGCGTTCGGCGGCCTGCGGTTGTTCCGTTACCAGGGCGATCGCGGTGTTGAGCGTATTGAACAGGAAATGCGGACGGATACGATCGGTCAATGCCGCGAGACGGCTGGCCGCCTCACGGCGGATGTTTTCGCGCCAGTGCGCGCTGACATAGAGATAACGCAGCACGAGCGCATCCACGATCGCCGCCACCAACACGATGCGCAGCACCCAGAAAAGCCAGCCGGTGCTGCCCAGCGGCAACGCAACGCCGAGGCCGGCGAGCAGGAACCAGGCGCCTTCAGCCACCGCCCAATCCGTCGCGACGAGCGCGGTGAAGACGATGGCGGCAATGATCGGCGCCGGCCTGCGTCCGGAAAGCACGCGCCGAAGCAGGCAAAGCACGGCGGCGCTTGCGAGCACGAGCACTTCGCAGAACAGCGCCAACTGTCCGAGGTCTTCCCAGAATCCGGCTCCTCCGGTGCGCGCCGCCGCAAGCGCGATGGCGACCAGCGCCGCGATAATCATCAAGGGCAGTGTCGCCGTCGGCGTACACAGATCCGGCAGGAACCCCGTGGTCGCCGGTGGAGCGAGCGCCACCGGATCGTGTTTCATCGGTCGAGGTAGGTGTAGGCCTTGAGTCCGCGTTCGAGCAAGCTCGCGAATTCCGCCTGACGGGCGGAATCGAGGCCGCTCGCCGCGAGACGCCGGCGCCAGTTGCGGGCGAGCGCTCGCGGCGGGATGTGCACGTAGCGGAGCATCACCTCCGCACTGTCGCCCTCGCGGGTGTCGCGGATGCTGTAACCATTGCGGCGGGCGAGCACGTTGACCGCGTTGGTGTCGCCGAAGAGATTGTGCATGTCGCCGAGAATTTCCTGGTAGGCGCCGACCATGAAGATGCCAAGCAGGTACGGCTTGCCGTCGGGTTCGTGCACCGCAAGCGTGCTCTCCACGCCGTCGTTATCCACGTACGCTTCGATGCGGCCGTCGGAATCGCAGGTGAGATCGTGCAGCACGGCGCGACGGGTCGGCGTCTCGTTGAGACGCGCGAGCGGCACGATCGGAAAGACCTGATCGATTGCCCAGGCATCGGGCACGGACTGGAAAATCGAAAGATTGATGAACATGCGATCAGCCAGCTTTTCGATCAAATGATCGGCGAACTCCCAGTCCGAGGCGCGGTTGGGATTGATGCGCGCGAGCACGCGGCGGCAAAGCGCGGCGTAGATCACTTCGGCCTGGGCGCGTTCGGCGAGCGAAACGAGTCCGTGGCTGAACAGCGAATGAATCTCGCTGATTTCGTAGGCCGCATCGGCGTGAATTTCCTGCGGATTCGCCTCGCCCGAATATTCGTAGGCCTCCCACAGATTGCGCAGTGCCGCCGGCGCATCATCCGCCGGCGCGGCGGCAGGCGCATCGGGCACACGCTCGGTTTCGATCACCTTGGTGACGAGCACCGCATGATGCGCGGTGAGCGCCCGTCCCGATTCCGAAATGATGGCCGGCACCGGCTGGCCCGCCTCGCCAGCCACTTCGGCGAGCGTGCGCACGATGACCTCGGCGTAGAGCCCGAAGCCGTAATTCGCCGAGCAGTCGCTACGCGAACGGCTGCCCTCGTAGTCCACACCCAGTCCGCCGCCGACGTCTACCACCTCGATCGGCGCACCGAGCGCCCGCACTTCTGTGTAGTAGCGCGCGACTTCGGCCATGCCACGCTGAATGTCGCGGATATTGGCGATCTGCGAGCCGAGATGGACATGCATCAGCCGCAGCCAGTCGAGTTTGCCCGCGGCGCGCAAGCGTTCGATCGCCGCAATGACTTCGGTCGCGTTGAGTCCGAATTTGGATTTCTCGCCGCTCGTATCCTGCCACTTGCCGACGAGGGCGTTGGCGAGCCGGATACGAATGCCGACCGTCGGTTCGATCTGCATCGCCGCGGCTTCTTCGAGCAGAAGATCCAGTTCGTCGGGCTTCTCGATCACCACGTAAACGCGGTAGCCCGCAAGCTGCCCGGCGAGCGCGAGCCGGATGCATTCGCGGTCCTTGTAACCGTTGACGACGATAATGCTGCCGCGGCGTGCGAGTCCCAATACGGCTAGCAGTTCCGGCTTGCTGCCGGCTTCCAGACCCAGGCGATCGGGCCCGACGCGCACGATCTCGCGGATGACGTGGCGTTCCTGATTGACTTTGATCGGATAGACGACGGTGTAGGGCGCGGCGTAGCCGTACGCGCTGCGGGCGGCGTTGAAAGCGTCGGTTAGTTCCGCAATGCGCCGGCGCAGGATGTCGCCGAAGCGCACCAGAACGGGGAGCTGGAAGCCGTCGGCCACCAGCCGGTCGGCCAGTTCGGCGAGATCGATCTCGACGCCGTTCTTGCGGGGCTGCACCGTAAGGTGCCCCGCGGCGTTGACGCCGAAATAGCCGGCGCCCCAGCGCCCGATGCTGTAGCGCGCAAGCGCCGCTTCGGTTTCGGGTGACGGAGACGGGCGATCGTTCATCCTGCGATGGTCGAAGTCATTGGACGATCCTGAGCGGCACGGCGTCGTTGCATTCTACTTCCTGCGTGCATCGCCTCCCCCGAGGGCCTGTCTCGTCGAGCAGTCTCCTCGACCGGACGCGCCGATCAGGACGAAGGAGCGGCGGCGGCGCAAGCCGTCTGCATCGCCTTGCGTAATTCGTCCTTGAAGTGCACGAGATCATCGCCCGAGAGATAACTGGCCTTCCCGTTCTGTTTGATCTGTGCGCGACGCGCGGGCTCCAGCGACTCGACTTGCATGCGCAATTGCGCGCAGCGCGCCGAGAGTTGCGTCGCGCTGGCCGGCGCCTGCGTGCGTCCCCGCGCAACGGCGCCCTTCTTCGCCGTGGCCTTCGGAGTTGTGGAAGCCGGTGCGGCGGGTGCGGGCATCAAGGAAGGTGCATCAAGCGTCACCGGTTGCGCCTCGGCGCTGCCGGGTTGATCGGAGAAGTGGCGTACGCCCTTCGCATCCACCCAAGTGTAAACGGTCGCGCTTTGATCGCTGCCGGCAGCGAAAAGCGGGGCGCGGGCCGGCGTGCACAGGACCGCCGCAAATGCGCCCGCGGCGAGCAGCGTCTTACAGGGCAGCCTCATCGACTTCTCCCGTTCGTATGCGCAACACCTGTTCGAGCGGCGTCACGAAGAGCTTGCCGTCGCCGATCTTGCCGGTGCGCGCCGCCATCTGAACGGCCTCTATCGTACGCTCAAGAGCGGACTCGGAAACCGCCACCTCGATCTTCAACTTGGGCAGAAAATCCACCACGTATTCGGCGCCCCTATACAGCTCGGTGTGGCCCTTCTGGCGCCCGAAGCCCTTGACCTCGGTCACGGTCATGCCCTCGATGCCGGCGTCGGCGAGCGCCTCGCGCACATCGTCGAGCTTGAAGGGCTTGATGATCGCCGTGATCAGTTTCATTAGCCCGCTCCCCTGCCAGCCTGTGAGTGTAGCACCGCAGGGTTATGGGCTAAACTCGGTATCGAACCGTCGCAATGAGCACCGCCATGCAGCCCGATCCGCATCTGCTCGACGAACTCGCAAAACGCCTGATGGCGAGCCTTCCGGCGTCGTTTCGCCAGGCCAAGGACGACGTCGAGCGCAACCTGCGCGCCGGGCTCGAAGCGGCGCTTGGCCGGCTCGATCTTGTGAGCCGCGAAGAATTCGACGCCCAGGCGGCGCTGCTCGCGCGCACTCGTGAGCGGCTGGATGCGCTGACGACCGAGGTGACGAGATTCGAAAGCACGAGGGGGGGGCAGTGTGAACAACCGAACGGAGACAAGAGGAACCACTGAGGCCGCGCCGCTACGCAGCCACGCAGCGCCACGGGCCGCCATGACCGGGCGCTCCGGCCCTGTCCTGCGCGATCGGGATCCGTGAGCCTCGCCAGCGTCCGCGCCCGCGCGATGGCCGGTATCGCCGCGCCGGCCGTGCGGGTCGAGGTACACCTTTCGCCGGGGCTGCCGGGGCTGATGATCGTGGGACTTCCCGAAGCGGCCGTGCGCGAAGCGCGCGAGCGGGTGCGGAGCGCGTTGATCAACACCCGCTTCGAATGGCCGGCCCGGCGGGTGACCATCAATCTCGCCCCGGCGGATCTGCCCAAGGAGGGTGGCCGCTACGACCTCGCCATGGCGCTCGGCATCCTCGCGGCCTCGGGTCAGCTCAAGCCCGCCGCGCCGCTCGCCGATTTCGAATTCCTGGGTGAACTTTCGCTCTCCGGCGCACTGGGTCCGGTCAAGGGCATCCTGCCGGCCGCGCTTGCGGCCCGTCGTACGCGCCACGCGCTGGTGGTGCCGGCGGCCAACGCGGCCGAGGCGACGCGGGTTTCCGGACTGAGGGTTTTCGCCGCATCCGATCTGCCGACCTTGGTCGCGGGACTCGCCGGCAACGCCGTGCTGGAACCGGTGGACTCTGCACAGTACCGCGCGCCGCCGACGCTCCACTACGCCGATCTCGCCGACGTGCGCGGTCAGGCCCGCGCCAAACGGGCACTCGAAATCGCCGCCGCCGGTGCCCACAGCCTGCTCATGATCGGCCCGCCCGGAAGCGGTAAAAGCATGCTCGCCGAACGTCTGCCCGGACTGCTTCCGCCGCTCACCGAGCAGGAGGCGATCGAATCCGCAGCCATCGCTTCGGTCAGCACCGACGGCTTCGATGTGGAAAACTGGGGGCGGCGCGCCTATCGCGCGCCCCATCACAGCGCTTCGGGCGCAGCGCTGGTCGGCGGCGGTTCGCATCCGCGCCCGGGCGAAATTTCGCTCGCTCATCACGGCGTGCTGTTCCTCGACGAGCTGCCCGAATTCGATCGGCACGTGCTCGAGGTGCTCCGCGAACCCATGGAATCGGGGCGCATCGTCATCTCGCGCGCCGCGCGTCAGGCCGAGTTTCCCGCGCGCTTCCAGCTCGTCGCCGCGATGAATCCCTGCCCATGCGGCTACCTCGGCGATCCCAAGGGGCGCTGCCGCTGCACGCCGGACCAGATCGCGCGCTACCGCAGCCGCATCTCGGGGCCCATCCTCGACCGTATAGACCTGCATGTCGAAGTGCCGCGCCCGCACGCCGAGACGCTGGCGCCGGAACGTGGCCCCGACGGCGAGCCGAGCGCCGCCGTCGCCGCCCGCGTGGCCGCCGCACGCGTCCATCAGATCAAACGCGCCGGCAAGCCGAACGCCGCGCTCACGGTGGCCGAAGTCAACCGCCACTGCCGCCCGGACACGACGGGACGCACGCTGCTCGAACAGGCGAGCGCGCGGTTGGGGCTTTCAGCCCGAGGCTATCACCGCATCCTGAAACTCGCGCGCACCATCGCCGATCTCGACGCCGCCCCCGCGATCGCGCCCGAGCACGTCGCCGAGTCCATAGGCTTTCGCGCCCTCGACCGCCGCAACGTTTGAGTACCGCGCGCTGACACGCACGAGTGCTGAGTACTGAGTCAGAAAATGCAACCATAGAGCGCGCAGAGAACACAGAGAAAATATCGATAAGCATTATCGATGGACAATCAAACCCTGATTCTCCCCATTTCCTCTCTCTGCATCCTCCGCGCTCTCTGCGGTTAGTCCTTTTTCCCCAGTCCCGAAGATTGTGGCAGGATGGAGCCGGGTATTCCGTGGAGTTTTATATGAACGATTCGTTGCCACGCAGAGTCGCGATCATCGGCGGTTTGCGCATTCCCTTCTGCCGTGCGGGCACGCATTACGCCGCCGTGAGCAACAAGGACATGCTGACGGCAGTGCTGCGCGCGCTCGTCGAGCGTTACGCACTCAAGGATCAGCGTCTCGGCGACGTTGCCGCCGGTGCGACCTTCAAACATCCGCGTGACTGGAACCTCACCCGCGAGGCGGTACTCGATTCGGGACTCGCGCGCGACACGCCCGCATTCGATCTGCAGCGTGCCTGCGGAACTAGCCTTTCCGCCTGCATCATGATCGCGAACAAGATCGCGCTCGGCGAGATCGAAACGGGCATTGGCGCCGGTGTGGATTCGATCAGCGATCTGCCGATCGAATACACCGACCGCTTGCGCCGGGCCGTGCTCGCCGCCGGTCGTGCGAAGACGCTGGGGCATCGACTCAGCGCCTTTGCGCGCATCCGCCCAAGCGATCTCAAACCACAGACGCCGGGCGTGGTCGAACCCCACACGCATCTGTCGATGGGCCAAAGCTGCGAGAAGATGGCGCGCGCCTGGAAGATAAGCCGCGAGTCGCAGGACAAACTCGCGCTCGCGAGTCACAAGAACGCCGCACAGGCGTGGCAAGACGGTTTCTACGGTGATCTCGTCGTGCCTTTCGCAGGCGCAACGCGCGACAACAACGTGCGCGCCGACACCACGCTGGAGAAGCTTGCCAAGCTGCGTCCCGTTTTTGCGCACGATTCGCAGGCGACGCTCACCGCCGGCAATTCCAGTCCGCTCACCGATGGCGCTGCGGGCGTGCTGCTCGCTTCCGAGAGCTGGGCGCGCGAACGCGGCTTGCCGATCCAGGCTTGGCTCGTCGACAGCGAAGTGGCGGCGGTGGACTTCGTTAACGGCAACGACGCCGACGACGGACTTCTGATGGCGCCAACCTATGCGGTCTCGCGCATGCTCGCGCGCAACGGGCTCGGCTTCGACGATTTCGACTTCTTCGAAATCCACGAGGCCTTCGCAGCCCAGGTGCTGTGCACGCTCAAGGCCTGGATGGATCCAGATTTCTCGCGCCGGCTGCTCGAGCGCGATCAACCGCTGGGCGAAATCGATCGCGCAAAGCTGAACGTAAAGGGCGGCAGCGTCGCGCTCGGCCATCCCTTTGGCGCCACCGGTGCACGCATCGTCGCGACGCTTGCACGCTTGCTCGCCGACAAAGGCAACGGCCGCGGCCTGATCTCTATCTGCACCGGCGGCGGCATGGGCGTCACAGCCATACTCGAACGCCCGCAGGATTGAGGATTAACCGCAAAGCACGCAGAGTGTGCCGAAATAAAGTTACCCAAGAAACGGAAGCCCGGATAGTTGAATACAACCCTCTTCAACCGCAAACCTAACCTTACAAGATAATATAGATAAATCCCTGCGATCTCTGAGTGTTCCGCAGTTAATTATTGTCAAGTCGGCGCAGACAGTTATCGGGATTGGTTGGGCGCTGCAGCGGTTTTCGCGGGGAGAGAAGCCGGACACACGACGGCCTTGCGCGGCGTTGTCGCCGAGGGCGGCGCTTCGAAGGTGCCGTTGCGCGGCATGCGCCGCGACAGGGCGATCGCGTTGCCGTGCAGACGCCAGTCGTAAATCACGCTGTACTCCATGACGCGGGCGACGTATTCGCGGGTCTCGTGATACGGGATGGTGGCGACAAAAAAATCCGAAGCAAGGTCGCCGCGCGCCGCCAACCACCGATCCACTCGCCCCGGGCCGGCGTTATACGCGGCCGTCGCCAGCCACGCCGCATCGTTGTAGCGCACCGACATGTCCGCGAGGTAATGCGTCCCCAGGGCGATGTTCACGCCAGGATCGTACAGATCGTCGTTGAAAGGAACGCCGTCTGTGCGCGATACGAGCTGCGCAGTGCCGTACATCAGTTGCATCAGACCCTGTGCGCCGGCGGGCGAACCGACATCCGGCATCCACGCGCTTTCGGCGCGGATAATGGCATAGACCCAAGCCGGGTCGAGATCGGTGTCGCTCGCTTCGCCGAGCACGTTCGCCTCATAGGCGAGCGGAAAACGTTGCAGATAGCGGTGCAGCGCGGGACCATGAGAAAAGACGAAAATGGGCCGACTGTACCAGCCGCGGCGCGAGGCAAGATCGGCCGCCAGGTATTGCGTTTCGGCATCGGCGCCGTCCAGCGCGCGATCCCACTCGCGGCGTGCGTCATGGAACATGCCCACGGCGAACAGTTCGAAAGCGCGGCTTAGGCCGGGCTGTTTGAGCAGTGCGTCTTCGCGCGCCGGATCGCCATTCGGTGCAAGCGGGCAAATGGCGTAAGGGACAGCCACACGGTCGGCAGCGAGAAAATTGAAATAGCCGGTGGAACCTGCAAGCAACGCAAACTGCGTCTCGGCTTCCTGCTTGTGGCCAAGTTTTTCAAGTACGCGGGCGCGGAAGTAGCGCCACTCGTCGCTTTGTTTTTGCTCGGCGCTCAATGCATCGAGAGCGGCCAGCGCCGCCAGCCAATCCTGCTGCGCGATGGCGACCCGGACGCGCCACTCGCGGGTATCGTCGGTCTGCGCATCGACTGGCAACGCCGCAAGCCGCTGGAGCGCGTCGTCGCCGAAATCGATGGCGCGATACAGGGCCAAGGCGGCGAGGATGCGGTTGCGTGCGCCGGCATCGAACTGAAAATGTTCGCGTAACTGCGGCCACGCGCTCACCGCGGCTTCACTGTCGTAGCGGGCGAGACGGGTTATGGCAATCCCCGCCGCCCGACGGTTGCGCGCGTCGTCGGGCCACTGCACGGCACTCTGCGCCGCCGCGGCCGGATCGCGCAGCGCCAGCACGAGACGTTCCGCGTAGATGGCGTCGGCGGGTGGCAGCCAGGATGCCAGCATGGCAATGGTGCCGGCGCTCCCGGCGGCCGCGGCGTTTTGGATTCGCGCCAGCAGCCGGGCCCTGGTCAGCAAACCCTGGCGCTGAGCCCAAACCAGCACCGGCGTGCAGGCGCCCGGCAGCGACGGCTCCCGCCACAGTTCGGCAAGATCGCGTTGGAAGTCCAGTTGTGCGCCATCAGCGAGATGCGCGCGGAGGGCATCACAACTCAGGGTGTCGCCGAGTCCCGGGCGATACAGGGCGAGGAAATCGCTCCAATCGTTGCGGCTTGCCAGTTCGCGTAAATAATTGCTGCGCAGATCCTCGGCCGGAATCAGCCCGGGATAGCGCTCGAGGTACGCTTCAACCTCGGCCGTCGTTGCCGTGTGAATGCTGTGTTCGAGCGCGGTCGCCTCGAGATACGGATAAAGCGGATAGTTGGCGAGCCCCGTAGCCTGTGCACGCCAGGCTTCGCCACCCAGTTGCGCCGAGGCGTAGGCCCGGAGAAAAGCCGCCCGTTGCGCCTCGATACCCGTCGCAGCCGCCGGAGCCGGCTGCGCGAGTGCCGGCGTGCATGCCAACGCGAGTACCCACACGCCGATGCATGCCGGATTCGATAGGCGTGAGATGTGCGGCATCGTGACAGCGGTCCGTCGCTCCGCAACCGATTTTAGTGCATTGCCGCTAGATCAGGAATTGGCGTGTGCTTTTGCCGAGAGACGCCAGCGTACACCGAGGTAGAGCCCGATGAGCGCGAGCACGGCGCCGGCCAGTTCGAGCACCGTGAAGCGGCGGCCGAAGATCAAGTGATCCCAGGCGAAGGTGAGCGTCGGCTGCAGCAGCAGGAGCAGCCCCGTCGTCGCCGCCGAAACCCGCGTAATACCCGTTGAAATCAGGAACCAGCCACCAGCCTGGCAACCGAGTCCGTAGAGTGCAAGCCACAACCAGGGCAGGCCGAAAGGCACGACGAAGCTCTCGCCGCTCACGCCGAGCCACGCCGCAATCAGCACGGTGCTCATCAGCGAAACTAGCCCGATGAAAAGCGCGGGCGCGGCCCGGCTCGGCGCATCGCCGGCCAGACGCAGGAACAGGAGATATGCCGTATAGGCCACGGCCGCGGCGAGACCGAATCCGATGCCGGCAAGAAATCTCGCCTGCCCCGCGCCGGGCGCGGCGACGAGCAAGAGGATCAGGCCGGCGACGGCGATTCCGATGGCGAAGATGATGCCGCGGGTGATCCGCTCGCGCCAGATCAACCAGCCGGCCAGCGTCAACAGCACGACCTGGAAGTTGGGCAGCAGCGTTGCGATGCCGGGACCTACGCGATAGATGCTCAAGTGCCAGAGGACAAGATCGCAGGCGAAGGCAACGCCGGTGATCAGCACATAGAATGCGAAATGTGGACTTATCCGCAGACGTTCACCGCGCGCAAGCGCAAGCGTAATCAACGCGACGGCGCCGATCGCCACGCGATAAAAGGCAGCCGGTGCCGAAGCGACGCCCGAGAGCGGCACGAAGATAGCCGCAAAGCTGATCAACACGGCACCGGCAAGCACGCGCAGCAAGCGCAGTCTCCTGATTGAAACAAGCGCGCATTGTATTGCGAGCTGTTCCTTTCGTTTGAGAATTTACGACTCGGCGAATAAAATCACGACTTCTCGGTCATCCGCGGGGCCTTGTCATGCGCCTTACTCTTACCGCAAGTCTGTTCCTGTTGCTGCCTGTCTTCGCGTTTGCCGCCCCGACGGCACAAACCGCGCAGCAATCCTCAAAAACATTCCACCCGAGATCGCAGGCGCTCGACGCCTACGTCGGAAGCTATCAACTGGCGCCCGGGTTCATTTTGAAGATTTTCCTTAGCGGCAATCAGCTTTACGCCCAAGCCACGGGGCAGGGCGCGGCACCCATCTATGAAAGTGCGCAAGACCAGTTCTTTTACAAAATCGTGAATGCACAGATCAGTTTTACGCGCAATGCCACCGCCAAGGTCACCGGTTTGGTGCTGCACCAGAACGGCGATCATTCCGCGCCGCGCATCACGGGCGGTGCCAGCGCCACCGCCACGGCACAAACCCCCGCCGGCGCGACCGCTTGGTTGGCCGTGGCGGCTGTCGGCGCGAAAACCTTGGCAATCACGGTGAAACGCGACGGCTTCGCGCTCAAAGGTGTGCTCGATCTTCCGGCCGGCAAGGGTCCGTTTCCGGTCGTGGACATCATCCCCGGCAGCGGACCTGTTGACATCAACGGCAACGACGGGCCGGTCCAATACAGCATGTACAAGAAACTCGCGGCGGCCTTGGTCAAGGCCGGCTGGGCGGTCGCCCGTGTCGCCAAGCGCGGTCTGCCGCCTTCGACCGGCGAAGACAACGATGTGGTTTTCAGCGATCAGGTTGCCGACAATCTCGCCATCATTGAAGCTCTGCGCAACAATCCGCACATCAATTCGAAGCGCATCGTCGTTGCCGGTCACAGCCTCGGCGGGCTGATCGCGCCCAAGCTGGCAACCGAAACTCGCCTCGCCGGCCTCATCCTGCTCGAAGCGCCCGGCGAGTCCATGACGAAAATCTCGACTACGCAAGCTCTTGCAATGAACCGGCAGGCTGGCGCCAGTGCCACGAAGCTGAAAACGATCACCAAAGAACAGAACGAGTTTTACGCCTTGGTCGCCAAGACGCCGCCGGGTCAGGCTATCCAGTTCGCCGGTAAAACCTTCTCCGCCAGCGAGGTACAACTAGTCAAGAGCTGGTACGCCGAGAAACCACTCGCAACCGCGCGCGAGGTCAAAATTCCCGTGCTCGTCGTGCAGGGCGGCATGGATTTCAATGTGCCACCCGGCAATGGCAAGCGTCTGGTCGCCG
>JBOIBN010000034.1:0-25321 GCA_050739575.1 Gammaproteobacteria bacterium | reverse complement strand
GTTTGCCCTGGTCGCGGCTTTCGAGCGCGACGAGTTCATCCAGATGCGTCTCGATGCCCTGCGCGATGCGCTCCATGATCCTGCCGCGCTCGATTGCGGGAAGTGCAGCCCAGGCCGAGAAGACCCCCCGCGCCGCGGCGACTGCAGCGGCGATATCGGCCTCGCCCGAATCGGGAATCTCGGCGTATTGTTCGCCGGTCGCCGGTTCATACACGGGCAACCACTCGCCGCTCTTTGCCGCGGTGAATTCCCCTGCGATAAAGTTTTCGAATTTTTCCATCAGATGCCGTGCAGACGACCACCATCCACCGGTAACGACACGCCGGTGATGTAGCCCGCGGCGGGCGAGGCAAGGAAAGCAACGGTGGCGGCGATCTCATCGGGTTCGGCGAAGCGTTCGGCGGGTACAGATGCGCGTGCCGCCGTTTCGACTTCCTCGGGTGTTTGGCCCGTGCGCTCGGCGCGTGCCGTGAACAGCTTCGAGAGACGGTCGGTCGCGGTGTAGCCGGGAAGCACGTTGTTCACCGTGATGCCGTCGGCAGCGAGTTCGCGCGATAGCGTCTTGGCCCACGCTGCGCAGGCGGCGCGAATGGTATTGGAAACACCGAGCCCGGGAATCGGCTCGCGCACCGAGGTCGAAATGATGTTGACGACGCGCCCGTAGCCTGCTGCACGCATGTCAGGCAGGAGTCGTTGCGTGATGAGATGGGCCGCGATCAGCAGACGTTCGAAGCCGCGTCGAAAGGCTTCGGCTTCGGCTTCGACCAATGGGCCGGCCGCGGGTCCGCCAGCGTTGTTGACGAGGATGTGCACCGGACGGTCTAGCGATTCCAGCCGCGCCGTGAGCGTAACCGTGTCATCGAGGTCGGCAACGACAACGGAGTGCCGTGCATCCGCGAGCACCGGCAGCGCCGAACGAGCCTCGGCCAATGCATCCGCATTGCGCGCGAGCAGCGTGACGCTTGCACCGCGCGCGGCGAGCGCCTCGGCGCAAGCGCGCCCAATGCCGCGGCTCGCGCCGCAGACCAGTGCGTGATAGGGGCTCAAATCGTTTGCTGGCATGCATCCTTCGCCGAAACGCGTGTGATGTATCTTACCGCCGATGGGAGGTGAAGCCTGAAGCAAATATTTCGCTGCTTATGCCTCACGCCCTAGCATCGCGGTAGCGGCGGCAGGGAATGGCATACCAACCGCCCTCGTCGTCGAGGCGCATCGCGGTGAGTTTGCCGCCCCACACACAGCCGGTATCGAGCGGATAGACATTGGGCGTATTCACCGGACCCAGCGTGGACCAGTGGCCGAAGAGTATGTGCTCGTTCGCGCTGCGTCGTCCGGGAACAAGAAACCAGGGCATCAATTCCGGCGGTTGAGTGCCGGGCGCACCGGTATGTTCGAAATCGAATTCACCCGCGGCCGTGACGTAGCGCAGGCGGGTGAAAATATTGATGATGGCGCGCGATCTCTCGGTGCCGGCGAGTTCGTCGGACCAGCGCCGTGGTTTGTCGCCGTACATGCCGCGCAGCAGATTCTTCGCGCCTGGCCCGGCGAGCACCGCTTCAACTTCGCGCGCAAGCAATTGCGCTTCGCCGAGCGTCCACGACGGGGCGAAGCCGGCATGGACCATGACATAGCCGAGTGCGGAATCGTGCCATAACAGCGGACGCGTGCGCAGCCAGGCGATCAGCTCCGGACCATCCTCGGCCTTGAGCACAGCAGTCAGAGTGTGCGACGGCGGCCGCACGCCTTCAGCCATCGCGATGAGGTGCAGATCGTGATTGCCGAGCACGGTTATCGCCCGCTCGCCGAGCCCGCGAACGAAACGCAACACCTCGAGCGAGCGCGGGCCGCGGTTGACGAGATCGCCGGCAAACCACAGACGATCCTCGGCCGGATCGAAGCGGATGCGGACAAGCAGCTTCTTCAGTGCGTCCGCGCAACCCTGTACATCGCCGATCGCAAAAACGGCCACGAGGGTTCAGGCGAAAGCGATGAGACGGCGACGCGGAAAAGCCCCGTCGCGCATCGAAGTTTCAAGCATACGGTTTAATGCAGCAGGCCGGGGACAGCCAACCGGAACATTGGAATGGGTGCATCGAATGGAACGCCGTCATCGCCGATCCACTGATAGCTGCCATGCATGGTACCGACGGGCGTTGCAAGTACGGCGCCCGACGTGTAGCGAAAGCCGGCACCGGGCTTGAGGTACGGCGTCTCGCCGACGACGCCTTCGCCGTGCACTTCGCGCACCTCACCGTCCGCGTCGGTGATGATCCAGTGCCGCGTGAGAAGTTGTGCGCCGATCTCGCCGGTGTTGGCAAGCGTAATGGTGTAGCCGAAAACGTATCGGTTTTCTCCCGGCTCAGATTCCCCGGCGAGAAAGTCGCTTGCGACCTGTACTGTGATTTCCCGACGGGTATTGTCCACGTCCGCACCCGCTGTTCCAGACGCTGATTTTACCAGTGCGCCCCTTTTGCGGCCCGGGAAGTCGGTTTCGACCACGACGAGCCTCCGCGCGCACACGGCTTTTGCGGCACAGCACGTTCAGGTCGGTTCCGGATTTTCGGGATCCTTGCGCAGGCGAATAACAAGCACGTCGCAGGGGGCGTGCTTCAGCAGCGAGCGCTCTGTTCCGCCGGTGAAAAGTGCAAGCCAGTGGCGCTCGTGCGCGCCGGTAATCAGGAGATCCGCCTTGAGTTCCGCAACAAGACGGGAAAGTTCTGCCGGAATGCTGCCGACGGCCACGTGGCGGTCGGCGTTCGTCGCACCCGCCTGAACGGCGAGTTCGGCGAGTTGACGTTCGGCCCCGCTTGCGAGTTCGGGTTCGAGCGAGATCGGCGGCGGCAAAAGCGTTTCCCCGGCAGGTTCCGCGAGTACGTACTCGACCACGTGGGCGAGACTGAGACGGGCCTCGAAGCGATTTGCAATCGCGACCGTGCGTCGTACCAGCGCCTCGGAGTCGGCGGTCAGGTCAACGGCGGCGAGGATGTGGGAATAGGTATCCATGGGGTGTTCCGGTTGCTGCATGTTTACGTCAAGCGTATGCATCGTGCGGTGGGGCGAAGATTTTGTCAATCGCGCGCCGTATCCTGTTAAGCTCGCGCCGGGCGACGAGGATCGGCAATGCCTGAATCGGCGGCGACACGAAGACTAGGAATCGGGCGGCTACGCGCACGGTTCGCATTCGCGCCCAATCAGATCGCGGTGGGTTTGGCGGTGCGGGCGGTGCTTGCCGTCGCCCTGCCGCTCACGGTATTTCGGCTCGCCGGTCTGCCCATGGCCGGTCTCTTCGTTGCGATCGGCGCCCTCCAGATGGCCATTTCCGACAGTGGCGGTCCTTACCGCGACCGTCTGCTCGCCATGAGCCTGCTCTGTGCGCTGCTGCCGGAAATCTACCTGCTCGGAACCCAGCTCGGAAGCCCGTGGTGGGCGGCGACGCTCATCATGTTTTCGCTCGCCTTTCTCGGCGGTCTGCTGCGGGCACTCGGAAACATGGGCTTGCCGCTGGGTATGGTGATAGGCGTCTCCTACCTGATGGGCACGTTGACGGCGGCACCGCCGATGGCAGCGCTCGGGCAGACAGGGTGGTTTCTGGCGGGCTGTTTGTGGGCGGTGGCGCTCGTGCTTGGCGCGTGGCGGCTGCGTCCCTACCTTGCGCTCCAGCGCGACGCGGGATCCGCCCTCGCCGAGTCCGCGCGCCTGCTCGCGGCCATTCCCGCGGCGCGGGCAGAAGAAATGACCGCAAAGGCGTTGGCGGTCAGGGCCGCGATAGAGCAGGCGCGCAATTCGCTTGCCACCACGCGCGCCATGGCGCCCGCGACGAATCCCACGCTTGCGCAGCTCTTCGCGTTGCTCTATGTGCCTTCGCGCCTGGGGGTGCTGGCGATGAGCCTCTTCGATCTGCGCGCGAAGCTTATGCCTGAGCGCGAGGCGCGAGCTGCCCTTGATGCGGCCATCCTCACACTGGCGCGCAATACCGAAGCCGCCACGCGTGCCGTGATTGAGTCGCGACCGTGGACTCCCGCAGAGGACCTGCAAGACGGCATAGAAGCGCTTGCGGCGCTCGGTATCGCCGATGCCGGGGTCGCTGCGGCGCGGGACGTTGCGCTCGAAGCGCTGCGGGCCGGCGCGGCACGACTGAATGAGGCCGCCGAAGTGAGCGCCTTTCTGTCCCGAGCCCATGGTGAGCGGGACGTACGCTGGCTTCCGGAACTTGCGCTGGGCCAGAGGGTGCATGAACTGCTGCGCAGCCTGCGGGCGCAGTTGTCGTTTCGTTCAGCCTTGTTCCGCCATGCCTTGCGGCTTGGCACGGTCGCGGGTGCGGCGATGGCGATAGAGGTCTATTGGCGGCTGCCGCACGGGATGTGGCTCGTGCTCACGGTCCTGGTCGTGATGCAACCGGATTTCGGTGCCACCCGCGCGCGCGCAGCGGCAAGGGCGGGCGGCACGCTTGCCGGCGTGCTCATCGCCGGTGTGGTTCTGGTCGTCGTGCCTTGGCCGCCGGGCCGAGAACTTGCGATTGCCGTACTGGTTTTCCTCACGGTTCTTACGCTGCGGATCCGCTACAGCCTGGCCGTTGCCTGCCTGACGCCGCTCGTCATCATCCTGCTCGCCTTGTACGATCCAACCCAGAGCTGGAATTTCGTATGGGAGCGCGTAGGCGAGACGCTGGGCGGCGTCGTGCTGTCGATATTCGGGGCGCTCCTGCTCTGGCCCGACTGGGCACGCCGCCGCCTGCCCGCCGTGTTTGCACAAGCCCTCAAGGCGGGGGCGCAGTACTTGCGCGCTTCTTTCGCGGCCGCGGCCGACAGCGGCGGGCTGTCCGCAGCGGTTCTGGATGCGCGCCGGGAGGCCGAGCTCGCGGTGGCCAACGCGGAGGCGGCGTTCCAGACGATGCTCGCCGAACCCGGACGTAAGGAGGGGGAGCGCGAGCGGCACGCGCGCCTGAACGTCGAACTGGGCCGGTTGGTCCGCAATCTCGGCGTGCTCGGCGCCCGCCTGGAAGCCGGACTTGAACCGGTGCCCGATCTCGCCCCGCTCGGGAAGGCTTGGACCGCGCGGCTCGACGCTGCCGCCGAAATCATGACGGGCGGAACGCCCGCATCCGTCCCAATCGCTTCCGAGCCGACGCCCGATCTCTCCGGTGCTCCGCCCGGAATGAAACACCTGGTCGCAGCCGTCGGCGATGCCGTAGCCGAACTCGCGGATACGGCGCGGCCGGACTGGCGAGCCGGACTGGTGCGCGAGAATCCTGCGATTGTCCCCGCTGGTGTGAAATCCTGAGCACGCGGCGGGACAAGCAAAAGCCGCATTACCGGGAGGTGGATCGGACTCACCGACAGGTGCCGCGATGCGTTCATTCTTCCTGCTCGAAGCGGGCGATCTCGTTGATCGCCTGCTGGGCCCGTCGAATGCTGCCGCCGGCCGCGCTGTCGTCGAGGGCACGCGCCAGCCGTGCGCGCTTCGGCTGATGCGACCAGCGATAAAACCACCAGGACGCCAGCAGGCCGAGAATGCCGATGGCAATGCTGATGTAGATGAAAGACGGTGCGGCATGGAACAGGTTGGCACCGCTGCCCATGTTGGCTAGAACGATGACCAGCGGTATGTACAAAAACCACCACGGCAGGCCGAGGATCAGTGCGCCATACACCGCATAAATGTGCCGCAACCGCAGCAGTTGACGCTGGATGTTCAGCACCGGCGCGGAATAATCGATACGCGCAATCTGCGTCTGCATGACCGCGCCGAACACGATCAGTGCGAGGCAGTACAGGTGCATGATGAGACCGGACACGAGCAATCCGGGCTCACGCAGGTGCTCGATCCAGAACGGTGCAAACAGCAAGGTGCCGCCGACGCCGATCATCATCTGAATGGCCTGGCCCCATTTCAGCGGCCGTAGTCCGCGGCGCAGCCTGTCCAGGCGGGTATCGCGGAACAGTTGCAGGTTTAGTGCGTGTTGCTGCCCCAGCCGGTGATCCAGCGACTGCCAGGCGGATTTGAAGTCGTCGAGTTCCATGTTCATGCTCCGGTAGTGTGGGCGGTCATTCGGTTGCGCAGAGTTTGTTTGACGCGATTGATCTTGGTCGCGACGTTGGTTTCGCTGATGCCTAGAATTTCGGCGATTTCGGAGTAGCTTCGCTCTTCCAGATACAACAGGATCAGCGCGCGGTTAAGCGCGTCGAGCCGGCCGATGAAGGCGTACAGCGCTTGCAGGCGCTCGTCCGGTTCGTTGATCGGCTCGTCGCCGATGGTGTCCAGATGATGGTCTTCCAGAGGTTCGAAGCGATCGGCTCCCGTCCGGTGCCAGCGACGCGCCTGCGAGATCGCGACGTTCAGGGCGACGCGATACATCCAGGTTGAGAACTTGCCGCGTGTCTTGTCGTAACTGCCGAACGAGCGCCATAATTGGACGCAAATTTCCTGCTCCAGATCACGACGGTCCTCGGTGCCGCGGGCATAGATCGCCGCCACCTTGAAGACGATTTTCCGATGCTCGTGCAGCAGTGCAGCGAAGTGTCGTTGGTGTTGTTTCCCCGTCATGGTTGTCCGGTTGCTTTGCCGTTCACCCCATGATTCGCAGGAGCGTGGAAAAATCACACCCAGGCGGCTGGTATCGGTTTCTGGCGGCTAGCGGGGAGAGGCGGCGTGCGTGTTCCATAGAAAGTGTGCAAGACGGGCGTAGCCGGCAGCGGTAACGGTACCGGGGCGGACGCCCGGGTCGAGACCGGCGGCCTCGATGGCAGCCGCATCGGCGAGCGACGCGAGGGCGTTTCGTAGCGTCTTGCGCCGCGCCGTGAAGCCCGCACGCACGAGGCGTTCGAACAGCGTCCAGTCGCCGGGATCGAACGGTGCTTCGGCGTGTGGCACGAGGCGCACAACTGCCGATTCGACCTTCGGTGGCGGGGTAAAGGCACCGGCGCCGACAATAAAGAGTTTTTCCACCCTGCAGCGCGCGGCCAGCATGACGGTAAGTCGCCCGTATGCGCGAGTGTCGGGCGCGGCGATCATGCGCTCGACGACCTCGCGTTGCAGCATTAGCGTGAGGTCGCGCAGATGCGCGGATGCGTCGAGAAAACGAAACAGTAACGGCGAGGAGATGTTGTAGGGCAGGTTGCCGACGATGCGCAGCCGTTCGCCGGAAGCGATTGCTGCATAGTCCACTTTGAGCGCGTCGCCGCGCATGACTTCGACGCCGTGGAGAAGCGGATCGGCGGTGAGTGCTGCGGCCAGTGCGCGATCCAGTTCGACGACGGTCAGACGCGCACCGCTTGCCGCAAGCGGACGCGTAAGTGCGCCGCGGCCCGGCCCGATCTCGACAATGTGCTCGCCGGGTTGCGGCGCGATCGCCGCGACGATGCGCGCGATCACCGCCGGGTCGTGGAGAAAGTGCTGACCTAGTCGCTTGTTAGCATGCATGTCGCAGCGGACGGCTCGGGATTCAAGAAATCTCACCGCAGAGAGCGCGGAGATCGCAGAGTGGATTAAAAACGACTTTCATTTTGCCTTGGATTTCTTTCGACCTTGGGTTTAACGCGGAGTACGCGGAGATCGCCGCCTTGAATTTTAGGGTTACTTGGTGGAAAGAGTTGTGGAATGTCGGAATTCCAACAACAAAGCGAAAGAAGGAGCGTCGGCGTCTCGCCGGCTTTTCGCGTGCGGTGTCGCGCTGGAGGACGCCGTTGCGGCGGCGGGTGCGCTGGAGGCGGCGGTGGTTGGTTTGTATTTCGCGTACTTTTTGAGGAGCGCCTGGAAGCGCGGGTCGTGGCGGATCGGGTCCCAGGCAGGGTCGAGCCACAGCAGCACGGGCGAGTAGTTAATCCCGATGCCGGGCGTGGCCAACGCCTTGGCGAGCAGCGGTACGGCCAAGTCGGGGCGGCCGGCCTCGGCGTAGAGTTGAGCGTTGTCCTCCATCACCGCCGGGCCGTAGAAGTGATCGTTGGCGCGGGTCTTCAACGCCTGCGATTGGGCGCCCGCGGCCAGGCCCGCTGCTGTGTGGCCGAGGCCCAGCTCGATGTCGGCGACATTGTTCCAGACGAAACTCTCGTTGCTGTCGCTGCCGGCCTCGGCCTTGAGTTGGGTGCGGGCGAGCGGCAGGGCCTTCTCGTACAGCGATTTGGCGCGCGTCGTGTCGCCCGCCAGCCGGTACAGATCAGCCTGCCGCTGCGCCTTGGAGCCAAAATAGATGGGAAAGTTGTCCGGCGTATCGGGGATGCCCGCGAGCAGGGCGAGCGCCTGCTGGTACTTGCGCTGGTAGGTCAGCAAGGTCACCCGCCACCATTGCAACTGTGGAGCGTCACCCTGCGCCGCGGCCATCGCGCGCACCACATCGCCGCTGACGAACAGGATGGCGATGGGGTAATAGAGCTTGGCCCTGCCGTTATCTGGATCGAGGGCCAGCGCGTGCAGGAACGTCGCCTCGGCCTCGGCGTAGCGGCTGACCAGCATGTACGTCAAACCCAGATCGAAGACCCGAGCGCTGTTGCGCGGATCGCGTGCGAGCGCCTGTTGGAATGCGGCGATGGCGGCCCCGAAGCGGCCCTGGCTGCGCAGCACATAGCCGCGCGCGGCTAGCGCATCGGCATCGTTGGGGCGCGCCTTGAGCGCGGCGGCGTAGGCGGTGAGCGCGGCGGCGTAATCGCCCCGACCTATGTAGTCGCTGAAACCGATGGCGAGATGCGCTTCGGCCAGGTCCGGTGCCAGCGCGAGCGCCTGCTCGGCCTGGCTGCGCGCATCGGTAGTGAGTTGCTGGACATCCTCGCCGCCGCCTGCCCCGGCGAGCTCACTCTCGACATAGGACAGGCGCGCCCGCGCCAGGGCGAAGTCCGGGACTTTCGCAATCGCTTGGCGGTACAAGGGGATCGCCTGCTTCCATGCTGCCGTGGCGAAGTTGATCTCGCCCTGGTTGGCGAAATACTCGGCGCGCAGGAACAAATCGTTGGCGGCCGGATCGGAGCTGAGCACAGTGGCCAGGCGTTGGGTTTCCGCGGGCGAGAGTTTGGCATTGAGGGCCGTGGCGATCTGCTCGGCCACCTCGCCCTCGACGCCGAACACGTTCTCGAGCGTGCGTTGATAACTCTGCGCCCAGATGTGGGCGTCGGTCTTGGCATCGATCAACTGCACGGTGATCAGCACTTCGTTGCCGGCCTTCTGCACGCTGCCCTCGAGCAGCGTCGCCACGCCCAACTGTCGCCCGACGGTAGTCAGGTTCTCGGGGTGGCTGCCGTAGCTCTCGGTCGAAGTGCGCGCGATGACTTTGAGGTCACCGATGTCGGCCAGCTTGGTCAGGATCAAATCCTGCATGCCGGCCACGAAATAGGCGTCCTGCTTATCGACGTTCAGATTCACGAACGGCAGCACCGCAATCGACTTGGCGGGAATGACGGTTGCCGGCTGCGGCGGAGCGACGGCAGCGCTCACCGCGGAGTGTGCGGCGGGCGCGGACAGTGCCGCCGGTTGCGTGACCTTGGTCGGGCGTGTCGTCAGTCGCCACGCGAGCACCGCGGCCGCGGCCGCGAGCACCGCGATGATGACTATATTGAGCGTCTGTCCCACGCGGCGATGGGTCTGTGCCGGGCGCGCCGCCTCGGAGTCGGCCGATTCCGTGCGCCGTACGCCCTCGGGGGTGATCTCGAAGGCCCAGGCGAGAATCAGCGCAATCGGGAAAAACAGGACGAGCAGCCCGATCACCACCTTCAGCACCCAGCCGGGGGCGCCGAAAGTGGGCAGCACGATGTCGCCGAGCTGAATCAGCAGCCAGGCGGCAACGGCGTAGGCCACCGCGATCCGAAAGACGTGTCGGCGGCGCAGTTCCTTCCACAGAGCCATGGCGTTCTCCCAGTCTCGCGGCATTTTAGCTCTCGGCCTCCGCGTTTGTTCTTGTTTCAGCCTCTGCGTGCTCTGCGATCTCTACGGTGAAAATCAGAAATCAGGCTTAAAACTTGCGGCGCATTCACCCAATCATGCGAGATTGACATTGCGGCGGCGCTCGGCGATGGCGAGCGCGAGTTCGAGGGCGGCCACGAGGCTACCGGGATCCACGCGCCCGGTGCCGGCACGATCGAGTGCTGTGCCGTGATCCACCGAGGTGCGCACGATCGGAAGTCCCAGAGTGACGTTGACGGCATGACCGAAACCGGCATATTTGAGTACGGGCAGCCCTTGGTCGTGATACATGGCGAGCACCGCATCCGCATCGGCGAGTCGTGCAGGCACGAAGGCAGTGTCCGCTGGAAGCGGACCATCCAATTTGTATCCGCGTGCACGTAGAGCATTAAGCGTGGGCGTGATGATCGTTTGCTCTTCAATACCCAAATGGCCGTTCTCGCCGGCATGCGGGTTGAGTCCGAGCACGCAAATACATGGATTTGCAACGCCGAAGTCGCGGGCAAGTCCAGCGGCGAGAACCTTGATCACGCGGGTGAGATTTTCGCGGGTGATCGAGCGCGGCACCTCGATGAGCGGCAGGTGGGTCGTCGCGAGCGCGACCCGTAATGCTCCGGCGACGAGCAACATGACAGGCGTCGCGCCGCCCGCGAGTCCGGCGAGATATTCAGTGTGTCCGCTGAAAGAGATGCCCGCGTCGTTGATCACGCCCTTGTGTATGGGCGCGGTGACGAGCGCCGCGCACTCGCCGCGCGTGCAGGCCGCCCAAGCCGCGTCGAGCGCCGCGAGCACGGCGGGCACGTTTGCGGGATCGAGTCGGCCGGGCGCTGCGTTTGCAACAGGCGGCGTCGGTGCGATGAGAAGCCTTCCGGCTTCGTCCGGCCCGGACACTTGCTGCGGGTCGTATTCGCCGAGGATAAGCGGCAGGCCGAGTGCGCGTGCCCGCGCGGCAAGAAGTTCCGGATCCGCAAAGGCGACGATTTTGTATCCGTAGGCACGCTGCGCCGCGAGCACGGCAAGATCGGGACCGATGCCGGCGGGCTCGCCCACCGACAGTGCAAGGCGAATCGTCACGATCCGTCCCTTTTGAGTTCAGTCTCCGCCAGCCGTTCCCGTTTCCGAACTTGATTCGTTGCCGGCATCGGCAGGGTTGAAGATGCGGATGTAGGCCTGGCCGCGGAGCGTGCGTGTGAACTCGGCAAGCTGGTCGGTCAGCTTGCGCTGGAATATGGCCTGATAGGCCTCGTTCTCGCGTTCGGCCTGCGACATGTCGCTGCGACGAGTTCCGGTTACCTCGACTAGATGCCAGCCGTACTGGCTTTGCACCGGCTGGCTGAGCGTGTTGAGCGGCAAAGTGGTGACCGCCTGGGCGAGGGGTTTGGGCAGGGCGTCCAGCGGCCCCCAACCGAGATTGCCGCCATTACCCGCAGAATTGGGGTCGTCGGAGTACTGCTTGGCGGCGGCCGCGAAGCCGATCTTGCCGGAGACGATTTCGCCACGCAATTTCTCGGCGAGCGCCTTGGCCTGATCCAGGTCGCGCACCGGATTCGGGCGGATCAGGATGTGTTCGACGTCGTATTCAGTCTGGAGGTTCTTGGGTTCGGGCTTGCGTGTGGCCGTAAGTTTGACGATGTGATAGCCTCCCGCACCCGCAATCGGATTGGAGATCTCGCCCGCTTTCATGTCGGGCACCACGTCGGCGAAGAAGGTCGGCAGGTCCGCAGCCTTGAGCCAGCCGATGTCGCCGCCCTGCAGGGCGTGCGGGCCAGCCGATTCGGCAACCGCGGTCGCGGCAAAATCGGCACCGCCCTTCAGTTTGGCTTCGATTGCCTGCGCCTTGGCGAGCGTTGCCTGCGCCTGCTCGGGCGTTGGATTGGAGGGAAATGCCACCAGAATCTGGGCGATGTGGTATTCGATATTGGCGGACTCTCCGCGGCTTTGATTCTGCAGGTATTGGCTGATTTCGCTGGGCGAGACCTCGATGTTCGCAGCCACCACCTGTTGCGCCAACTGATGAATGATGAGCTGGTCGCGAATCATGCTCCTGAAGGTGGGGTAATTCTGGCCTTGGGCCGCCAGAGCCTGCGGCAACTGCGCAAGCGAAACATTGTTTCGGCGGGCGATTTCGGAGAGAGTCTGATTGACCTGATCGTCGCTCACCTGGATACCCTGGTTATCGGCGGCCTGAAGCTCCAGGCTCTGGGTGATCAAGTGCTCGAGCACCTGATGACGTAACACATTCTCCGGCGGGAGCGGCGTGCCCTGGGCCTGGAGCGATGCGCTGACGCCTGCGAGTTCCTCATCGAGTGCGCTCTCCAGGATCGGCTGGTCGTTGACGATCGCCACGACTTCATCGAGAAGGCTGCCCGGCGCAGGCGCGGGTGTGGTAGCAGTCGGCGGTGCACTCGCCGCGTGTGGGGCCGCAGCCGGCGCCGCGAGTGCCGCCGCCGTCCATGCCGACGCGAGGAGCGCCAGTGTTGCCAACTTACTGATCCGGATTGTTGCCATAGCCATAGATTGCATCATTCAGTAAATCACTCAGTCGGTTGCCGATGCTGCCGAGCCCCTTCAATTGCAGCTCAAGCGAGAGGAAGTAACTCCCCTGGTTGTTGAGCGTTGTAAAGCGCCCCGTTACCACACGAAAGCTCCAACAGCAGGAATCATATTGTAGGCCCGCCATGGTATCTGCTGTTTGATGATAGAGGATGGAATAGTTCCACAGTCCAATCCCGCTCCAGTGTCCGGTGATCGGCCAGACGAAGGAAATGGCGGTCTGATCGAGTTGGCCTTGGCGGTACAGGTAGCCGAGATTGATGACCTGGTAGGTACTCGGGTGGTACTGAAATGCGACGTAGCCTTGATCGAACTCATGATCGTAGGGGTTGTAATCGGCGGTGACGCTACCGTAAATGTGGGAGCCGAGGGTCGCCGTTACTTCGCCCACGTAGTCGGAGCGGGCCGTCGTCTCGGGCGCCTCGCCCGGGAGCGTCACGTCGCGATCGCTAAAGTAGAAGGCCTGACCGATGCCGAGCGAGAGGAGCTGATCGCCGGTCGAGCTGTCTATGAAGCGGCTGGTGAGACCGAGTGAAAGCTGATTGGCATCGCCCAGGCGATCGAGCCCGACGAAGCGGTTCGTCGAAAAAAGTTGGTCCATGGTGAGCGGCGGCTGATAGGTATCGAAGATGGGGATTTCGCTCTGGTCGCGGTAGGGTACATAGAGATAATAGGCCCGCGGTTCCAGCGTCTGGGTCAGCCAGTCATTTGTGCCCAATTCGCGCGTGAAGTCGAGCCCCGTATCGAGCGAGAAGATCGGGGTCGCGCGATTGATCGTGCTCGCAGGACTGCCGTTGAAGGCATCCAGATCGTAGTGCGTCATGTCGTATGCAAGCGTCGGCGTCGCGTACCAGGTGCCCCCGCCGAGATACTGGGCGATCTGAGGCCTCAGGTCTTCACGCAACGCGTCCTGACGTTCGGGTGCCTGGAAGCGGGTGAAATCGTTCGCGAGCCCGATGTCAAAGCCGATCCGATAATTCGGCCAAGAAAAGTCAAAGCCGATTTCGGGCAGCTTGCGATAGGGCCGCTCACTCGGCGTGATGGGCGGGTCGATCGGTACCAGATCCTCAAGCGTGATGAAGGCCGAGCCCATCGCCATCTGATAGGTGGCGGTGACCTGGCGGTGCTCGTAGGTCTGGGAAACCTGGCTCAGGGTGGTTCCGAAATCCTGCAGATAGTCGGGATCCGACAGGTATTCGATCGACGTATTGAAGTTCCAGTGCGAAAAGAGCTGGGTGCTGTCGTTGTACTGAAAAAACCCGCGAGTTTGGCCGGTCTGGCGGTCGTGCGGCAGGTATTCCAGGTCAAGCAGTCCCGTGGTGCCGGGAAAGAGATAGCGGTACGTATCCATGAACATGGTGCCGCGTTTTGTGAGAATGCGCGGTGTAAAGGTCGTGTCCATGTTGGGGGCGATGTTCCAGTAATACGGAACCTCGAGATCCAGTCCGTTAGCGGAAGACTGCGAAAGGCTGGGAGCGAGCAGCCCGGATTTGCGCTGGTCGGTGAGTGGAAAGGACAGGTAGGGCGTCCACAGGAGCGGTACGCCCTTGAATGTGACCCAGGCGTTGTGCGCGTAGCCGACTGCCTGGTCGCGATTCAGAATCATGCGCTTCGCATGCAAGCCCCAGTCCTGATTTTGGGGCGGACAGGTGGTGTACAGCAGGCTGTAAAGTCGGGTCCGGTCTGAACCATAGGTTTCGATACGCGCGGCCTTGCCGCGGCCGTGAGCGTTGGGCAATTGGTAGAGGTCGTTAAGGAATGTGCCACGATCCTCGTTGAAATTGTAACTTCCTGTTTTGCCTTCTACACTAAGACCGGGGTTGGCGTAGCGTAGGTCGCCGTTGCCTTGCGCTTCATTGGTAATGCTGTTGAATTCGACCGTGTCGGCCCACATTCGCTCTTCACCCCGGGTAGCAATCACGTCGCCCTCGAAGTGGGAGAGCCCATTTTCCCGCGCTGTACCCTGATCGGCCTCGAACACGATCGACCTCGTTGTCCCGCCGGAAGCGCTTGCGGGCGGTGGTGCAAGCCGCGGATTGACTGGGCACAGGGCATACTCGCCCGGTTCGCTCACCGGAGCCGCAGCCGCACCGGCGGCGCCGGCGGCAAGCAGGATCAAGACTGCGGCGCGATGGACTCGCATGGAATCCCAGTAGCAGCGGAGCACGGTAAGATCGCACAATGGGAATCGAAGCGGCAACCATGACCTCTCTGACCTGTCTGGATTTGCGCCGGACGGCGCTTGCCGAGTATGCCGCGCGAGCGCTCGGTCTGCCCATGGCAGGGTTGACGCCGGCCTCCGGCGACGCAAGCTTCCGGCGGTATTTCCGGGTTTCACCGGCGTCCGGGGCCGGGGTAATTGCCGTGGATGCTCCGCCCGAGCACGAGAATCTTTCCCGTTTTGTCGATGTCGCGCGCGCGCTCGAAGGTCTCGGTCTTCACGTACCTCATGTCCTCGCCTGCGATTTCGCGCAAGGCTTTGCGCTCATCTCTGACCTGGGCCGCGAGACTTATCTCATGCGTTTGCAAGCTGGAGACGCCCCCGCGCCGCTTTATGCGGCCGCGATCGAGGCGCTGGTGCGTCTCCAGGGCTGGGCCGAACCCGATTTGCCGGCCTACGATGCAGCCCTGCTCGACGCCGAGATGCGGCTGTTCGAGGATTGGCTGTTGGAGCGCCATCTCGAGCTCGACCTGGACGGGCGTGAACGGCCGCTCGTCGCATGCGTGCGTGAGCGCCTCACCGAATCCGCGCTTGCGCAGCCGCGCGTCGCTGTGCACCGCGACTATCATTCGCGCAACCTGATGGTTTGCGCGCCGCTGCCCGGCATACTCGATTTCCAGGACGCCGTGCTGGGTCCGGTGACCTACGATCTCGTTTCCCTGCTCAAGGACTGCTACGTCGCTTGGCCTCGGGAGCAGGTACTCGAATGGCTGCGGACTTACCGCACGTGCGCGCTTGCTGGAGGGCTGCCCGTGGGCGCGGACGAAAAGCAGTTCCTTCATTGGTTCGAGATGATGGGGATGCAGCGCCATCTCAAGGCCGCAGGCATTTTTGCGCGTCTGTGGCACCGCGACGGCAAGCCGGACTACTTGCGCGATATTCCGCGCACGCTGAATTACGTCGCGGAAGCCGCGAGCGCGCTGCCCGAGTTTGCAGAGTTCCGGGATTTTCTCGCTGCGCGTGTCATGCCTACCCTTGAAGAAGCCGCGGCCCGATGCGCGCGATGATTCTTGCCGCGGGGCGAGGCGAGCGACTGCGTCCGCTCACCGACACGACGCCCAAAGCGTTGATCGAAGTTGCCGGCAAGCCGCTGATCGTGCATGCCATCGAGCACTTGCGCACGGCGGGTATCGCGGACTTGGTCGTCAACCTAGGATGGCTCGGTGGGCAGCTCCGCGAACGTCTCGGCGATGGGAGCAATTTCGGCCTCAGCATTCATTATTCCGACGAGGGGGGCACGACACTCGAGACCGGCGGCGGCATCGTCAAGGCGCTGCCGCTGCTGGGCGATGCACCGTTCTGGGTGGTGAACTCCGATGTGCTCTGCAATTATCCGTTTTCCGATCCGCAGCTCGCGCCCGACGATCTGGCCCACTTCGTGCTGACGGACAATCCCGAGCACAAAAACGGCGGCGACTTCGCACTCATCGGCTCGCGCGTCGCCGAGACGGGCTCGCAGCTGCTTACTTACACAGGGATCGGCCTTTACCGCCCCGAGTTCTTCGCCAACGAAAGCGTGCGGCGCAGACCGCTCCTCCCGATGATGCGCCGAGCAGCCCTGACCGGGCACGTCGCCGGTGAGCATTACCGCGGACATTGGCTCGACGTCGGCACCGTCGAGCGTCTCGCCGCTGCGAACGGATCAGCCTTTTTCTGACCGGCTTCCGCAGATCGAACTTTCTCAGGAGCGGCAATATGCCGTGTTACGCGGCCGCGTGTACATTCTGCATGGCGCCCAAGCGTGCGAGCAGTTCGGCCAAGAAGGTGTCGGCGACTATATCGAGGTTGCTGGGACCGCCGAGTTCGGAAACCTGTGTCATCACGAGTCCCGCGTAGCCGCAGGGGTTGATGCGTGAAAAGGGTTCGAGATCCATCGCGACGTTGAAAGCGAGGCCGTGATAGCTCGCACCGCGGCGGATACGCAACCCGATCGAGGCGATTTTCTTTTCGCCGACGTAAACGCCCGGTGCGTTGGGCAGTGCGTGCGCCTCGATGCCCCATTCGGCAAGCGCTGCGATCGAGGCCTGTTCCAGTGCACTCACCAGTGCGCGTGGCCCCATCCGCCGCCGTTTCATGTCGAGCAGCGGATAGACCACGAGTTGGCCTGGTCCGTGGTAGGTGACCTGCCCACCGCGATCAATGTGGATCACGGGTATCTCGCCTGGAGTGAGGACGTGTTCGCGCTTGCCGGCGAGGCCGAGCGTAAACACCGGATCGTGTTCGAGCAGCCAGATTTCGTCCGCTGTATCGGCATCGCGCGCGTCGGTGAACGCCTGCATACTGCGCCAGATCGGCTCGAAGGGCACGCGTCCCGGGTGGCGAATCTCGATTTCCGGGTTCACAAGAGGAAGCGTACAGCCTCGCACTCGCACAGTTCTGCATATACTGCGGTGAGTTGCTCGCGGCTCTCGGCGGTGAAGGTAGCGGTGAGCGCGACGTAGTTTCCGTTGCTGCTTTCACGGGTTTCGAACTCGATTGTCGTGCCCGGTGTAAGGTGACGTACAAGCGCGGTGTTCAGCGATTCGCGCAGGGCATCGCCGTTCTCCCCGACAACCTTGAGCGGCACCCGCTGCGGGTATTGATCGAATTCGCTCACGCGCCGCACTCGCGCGCCTTGAGCGCCTGGAATCCGGCGTACACGCGTTTCCATACGGAACCGGGCAGCCCGTCCCCGACGGGCTTGCCGTCCAGCCGGGTAATCGCAAGTGCCTCACGCGTCGCGCTCGCAATCCAGATTTCGTCCATGCCGGCGAGTTCGCTCGCGGCGACTTCGCACTCTGCAAATGGAAGGCCGAGTGCCGCGATCACGTCGCCTACCACATCGCGGGTGATGCTCGGCAGCCGCTCGCGGCTGGCGGGCGGCGTTGCGACGGTGCCGTCTTTCACGACGAATACCGCGCTCGAACTGCCTTCGGCAAGATGTCCGTCGCGGATGAGAATCGCTTCATCGCCGCCGCGCTCCGCTGCCTCCCGGCGCAGGAGCACGGCAGCCAGCAGCGCCGTGGATTTCACGTCGCAGCGCAGCCAGCGGATGTCTTCGAGCGTCGTGGCGGCGAGACCACGTTCCAGTTGTTCGGACGTGGGCGGCGCGAGTCGCCAGGCGAAACCGAACACGGTGGGCGTGAGGTCCGGCGGAGGAAGAAAATCTCGCCCATCGCCGGCGCCGCGGGTAACCTGTAGATAGACGCCGAGGTTGCCGCCGCCATTAGCTTTGACGAGTTCGCCGAACAATTCGCGCCAACGTTCGTTGGAATAGGGGTTGATCATACCGAGCGCCGCCCGGCTAGCCGCGAACCGCCCGAGATGCGCGTCGAGTCGCAGTGGACGGCCACCGTAGCAGGGCACGACCTCGTAGACGCCGTCGGCGAACAGGAAGCCGCGATCGAGCGGCGAGACGCGCGCTTCGCGCGTCGCGACGAATTCGCCGTTGAGCAGGCAGGTGGGAAGTGCGGTAGTCATAGTTTTGCTCTTCAATTTTACCGGATGATGCAAATCACGACGAGTAAGGAACCGAACAGGGATTTGAGGGGCTTGTGCCGATCGTACGGCGGCATCATTCGATGACCACTTCGGTTCTTTCGTTGAAACCGAGCCGGTCGAGATGCGCCGTGAGCGCGTCCACTGCTTCGACCGTGCCGAGCGGACCGATCAGGACGCGGTAAAAAAGATGCCCTCTCACGCGTGTCGTCACAATCGTCACCTGTCCCACCTCGTTGAGCAGCAGGCGCACGCGCAAACGCTCGGCGTTGGCGGGTTCGAGAAAGGCGCCGAGTTGCAGGTAAAGCAGTGCGCGATGATGCAGCGGCGCGACGGGCTGGCTCGCGCTCAGGCTCGCCAGATTGGGTGGCGGCTTGCGTGATGGGGGGGCAATAGCCCGCACGTCTACCAGCGCCGTTCCTTTGATGAACATCCCGATCTGGTTCGCGGCGGCGTAGGAAAGATCGATGATGCGATTCGCGACGAAGGGACCGCGGTCGTTGATCTGCACCACGATGTGCCGGCCGTTTTCCAGATTGGTTACCTTCACCCAGGTGCATAAGGGCAGCACCTTGTCGGCGGCGGTTGCGGCGTACATGTTGTAACGCTCGCCGCTGGAAGTGAGTTTGCCGTGGAAATCGCGTCCGTACCAAGAGGCGATGCCGCGCTGGTTATAGCCGCGGGCATTGGCACGCACATGGTAGCGGCGGCCGTAGACGACGTAAGAGGTGCCGGCCTGGGTAGTCTTCGGCGCACAGTTGCCCGCCGCTCGGACGGCGGCCGGCGCAGTCGGAACAGCTGCGGTTTTCGTAATGTGCTGCGGGAAGGGCGCGCAGGCCGTGACGGAGAGTGCCGTCAGTATCGCACCGGTGACAAGGCCAAATGCGGCACGCCGGGACGGGCGGCTTGCGGCCGCAGCAAGGTCGATCCGTAACGGGGGGGAACGGCGGGCGTCCTGCGACGCGGTTGACAGAACCTCCCGTGCCGTTTTCTCAATCGTCGCCGGCCGCAAGCGGCCCCCCGGAGCTGGCGGGAGTCGCGGCCTCGTCAATGGCTGCGGCGAGCTGGGTCGCCGCGAGCGCGTACAACACGCTGTGGTTGTAGGCCATCAGTACCATGAAATTCGGCAGGCCGACCCAGTATTGCTTTTTGCCGGATCCGGTTTCGATTTCGACGAGGCGTGCCGGGGCGGCTGCCGTCACCGTCGCCGGCGCTTTGAATACCACCCCTCGCGCACGCAAGGCCTGAGCGGTACTCGTGACACCGATTAAATCCTGCGGATCGAAGTGGTCCGGAACGGTCGCTAACGTGGCCACGGGTTCCCCCGCGCGCCAGCCGTGCACAGCGAGATAGTGGGCGACGCTCGCAACGATGTCCGGCCAGTCGGTAAACAGGTTGCTGCCGTTCCCTCCGACATCCACCGCATAGCTGAGATAGCTCGACGGCATGAACTGGGCTGCGCCGAGCGCACCGGCGTACGACGACTTGAGTGCCGCGGGATCGAAATGGTTATCCCGGCAGAGCAGCAGATAGGCCGCAAGTTCCTTGCGGAAAAACTCCGCACGCCTGGGATAGTCGAAAGCGAGCGTCGCGAGCGCGGTAAGTGCCGAGTGGCTGCCTTCGGATTTGCCGTAGAGGCTTTCCATGCCGACAAGGGCGGCGACGATAGCGGGCGGCACCCCGTATTTGTCTTCGGCGGCGGCGAGCGCTTGCCGATTCGCAGCCACGAACACGCTTCCCGCGATGGCTCGTCCCGGGGTCACGAATATGGCGCGATAGCGATACCAGGGCAGCGCCTCTGCAGGTTTCTCCATCAGCTGGATAATGCCCTGATCCGGTTCGATTCCGGCGAGCAACTGCTCGAGCTGTGCGCGCTGGAACTGGTGCTGGACCACCATCTGCGTGATGAACTTTTGCACGGTCGGACTGTGCACGTCGAGCGCGAATGCGCCGGGTGCGGCAAACAGCATGCCCGTGAGGGCGATGAGGGTAGCGAGGCGTTTCACGAATCAATAAACCGGCGATGGGCGGCGATGCTGACAAGGATACCGAAACCGGCGAGTACGGTGACGATCGAGGTGCCCCCATAGCTTATCAGCGGCAGCGGCACCCCGACCACCGGGGCCAGTCCCACGACCATGCCGACATTGACGAGCACGTAAAGCAGAAAGGTCGTCATCAGTCCGGCGGCGGCGAGACGTCCGTAATGGGTATGCGCACGGAAGGCTAGTACAAACCCACGCCCGATGATGAAGGCGTACAACGCGAGCAGCGCCAGCACGCCGACGAAGCCGAACTGCTCGGCAAACACCGCAAAGATGAAGTCGGTCGTGTGCTCGGGCAGGAAGTCGAGCCGGGCCTGGGTGCCGCCGAGAAATCCCTGGCCAAACAGAGCGCCTGAGCCGATCGCGATCTTCGACTGGATGATGTGGTAACCCGCGCCGAGCGGATCGCGGGCGGGATCGAAAAATACGAGCACGCGCTCGCGCTGATAGTCGTGCAAAAAATGCCAGCCCAGGGGTATGGCGGCTCCGATCAGGATCGCGAAGAGCAGTATGTAACGCCAGGAAAGACCTGCAAGGACAAGCATCGCCACGCCTACCGCAAAGATGAGACACGCGGTGCCGAGATCCGGCTGAATAGTGATGAGCGCCGCCGGCACCGCAATGATGACGAGCCCGATGAGGACGGCGCGCCAAGCCGGCGGCGGCGGACGTTCGTGAAAGAACCACGCGAGCATGAGGGGAAGCGCGATCTTCATCAACTCCGAGGGCTGGAACTGGATCGGGCCGAGGTCCAGCCAGCGTTCGGCGCCCCGCCCGGTGGCTCCGATCGCGAGCACCGCGAGGAGTAACGCCAGGGCGATTGCAAAAAAAACCGGACTCGCGATGCGAAAGTAGCGCGGGGGGGTCGCGATCAGCGCCGTCATCAAGACCAGCCCGATCGCAAGCCGCACGCCCTGGCGTGCGACGAGCTGCCAGTCGCCGCCGCTCGCGCTGTAAAGCAGCGCGAGGCCGCCCAACGCGAGCAGCAGCAGGGCGGAAAGCAGCGGACGGTCAATGTGCTTGTGGAGCACTCTTGTCCCCGCTGCCCACGGCCCCGTTCTCGCGTAGCCACGCGGCGATCACCTTGCGCGCGATCGGTGCGGCGGCGGTCGAACCGCCGCCGCCGTGCTCGACCACCACGGCAACGGCAATCGCCGGATTTTGCACTGGCGCAAAGCCGATGAAGAGCGCGTTGTCCCGCTGCGCGGGCGGAATGTCTTCCTCCTTGGCAAAGTCGCTGTGATAGATGCTGGTCACCTGCGCGGTCCCGGTTTTGCCCGCCATCGGGAAGTCGAGTCCTGCGGCGATGGCATGTGCGGTTCCGCGGGGGTTCATGATTACTTCCTGGAGGGCATGAGTAACGTAGCCCCACTCGCCCGCCTCGGGCAGTGTAATCGCGCCGAGCGGATCGGGTGCAATGGTGCGCCGCTTTCCGGTGCGCATGTCATACACGGCGCCGAGCACGTGCGGCTTGTAGCGTTTGCCGTGGGTAGCGAGGTTCGCCGTCGCCCAGGCCAGTTGCAGCGGCGTAATCTGCCAATAGCCCTGGCCGATGCCGTTGTTGATGGTCTCGCCGCGATACCAAGGCTTGTGATAGGTGCGTAGCTTCCAGGCCGGAGAAGGGTTGACGCCGGCAAGCGCGCCGGGCAGATCGATCGGTGGTTTATCGCCAAAGCCGAACTGGGTGAGAAAATCGTGCATGCGCTCGATGCCGAGCTTTTGCGCGACCTGATAAAAAAATGTATCGGTCGAACGTATCAGCGCCTCTTCCAGCGTTTCGTTGCTGCCCTGATACGGATTCCAGTCGTGGAACACGTGCGAGTAATTGGGCAGCTTGAAGGTCGGACCTGCATAAAGCGTCGTCGCCGGCGTGAGCACGCCGTAGTGGAGCGCCGCAAGACCCAGAAACGGTTTGATCGTCGAACCTGGTGCGTAGCGCCCGCGCAGCGCCCGGTTCACCAGCGGATCGCCGGGACGCGCCAGTAGTGCCGCGTAGTTGGCCCGCGAAATTCCGGTCACGAAGAGGTTCGGGTCGAAGCCCGGCTTGCTAACCAGACACAATACGGCGCCCGTCGCCGGCTGGATCGCGACGACGGCGCCCGGCCGATCGCCAAGTGCGTCGTAGGCAATCCGCTGCAGACGATCATCAATCGTGAGATAGATGTCGGCGCCCGGCCGCGGTGGATGAGTTGTGAGCACCCGTACCGTGCGGCCGGACGCATTAACTTCCACCCTCTGGTAGCCGATGCGCCCGTGCAGCAGACGTTCGTATTGCCATTCCACGCCGATTTTCCCGACGCGGGCACTGGCACCATATTGGTTGGCATCGAGACGCTTGAGGTCTTCGGTGCTCATCAGCCCGACGTAGCCCACCACGTCGGTGGCATCGGTGCCCGGTGGGTAATGGCGCTTGAGCGTCGCGCTCACGTCCAGTCCCGGGAAATTCTGACGGTTGACGGCAAAGCGGGCCACCTCAGCGGGGCTGAGATCGGTTTTGACAGGGACCGGTTGAAACGACTGCTTGGTGGCCCGCAGCTTGCGGTAGTTTTCCAGATCCTGCGCCGTGATCGGGATGATTTTATCCAGTCGCTTGAGAGTGGTCGCGACGTCTTTGACCTGATCGGGTATCAGCGTGATTTCGTAGGTGGGTACGTTTTCCGCCAGCAGCTTGCCGTTGCGATCGTAGATGAGCCCCCGGGTTGGTGCCAGCGGGACCAGGCGGGTACGATTCCCACGTGCGAGTTCGCTGTAGTAAGGCGCTTCGATGATCTGCAGCCAGGCGAGCCTCGCGAGCAGCCCCGCGCCGAGCAGCATGGCGACGCCGGCGACGAGCGCGAGCCGCCGGACGTAGCGCTCGCGTCCGACGCCGAATGGCGGCAGTTTTGCCATGTATCAGGCGAGAGCGAAGCGGCGCCGCAGCGCCCGCAGGGTCATGTAAATCCAGGGCCAGATCAGCATGCTGATCGCGACCGGCACGAAACGGTCGAGCGGAAGCGTCATTGCGCCCGTGAGTCCGCCGATCCAGAACAACACGAAGGCGTAAAGCGCGAGTGCGAGGCCGACCGTGAAGCTCTGCTGCCAGAGTGGATACATCCTCAGCTTCAGATGGGTGCGTGCCGCGACGAAGGCGACCAACGTAAGCGCGAGTGCATGGGCCCCAAGCAGTGTCCCGGTGAGCGCATCGAGCAGCAATCCAACGATCCATGCAAACAATACGCCGAGGTGCTCGGGCAGTGCGATGACCCAGTAGAACACGGTGAGGGCGACCCACAGCGGACGCAGGGGTTCCGCCCACTCGGGCCACGGTACCACCGTGAGCGCCAGTGCGACGATAATGCTGATCACGACCGTGAGCACCATGCGCAGGCGCTGCATCAGGGGTGCGCCTGCGGCTCGCGGCCGCTGAAATAAATCAACATTTCGTGTTCGCGCCCGAGGCGCGCGAGCGGCCGAGCCTCGACCCGCGCAAAGTGCTGGTCGGGCAGCGGGGTGACGGCGGTCACTATCCCGACGGGATAACCGCGGGGATAGCGTCCGCCGAGCCCGGAGGTAACGAGGCGGTCACCCGGTTTCACGTCGGTGTTGTTGGGCAAATAGGGAAGCGACAGCCGATTCAGATTACCGGTGCCGATCGCAAGCGTAGCGAGCCCCGTGCGTGCAATCTCCACCGGCACGGCGCTCGCCGGGTCGGTGATGAGCATGACCCTTGCGCTGAGCGGACCGACGTCGAGCACTTGGCCGACGATGCCCTCGGAATCGAGCAGCGGTTGACCCTCGCGTACGCCGCTGCGGGTTCCGGCGTTGACCGTAATCACGTTTTCGAACGGAGTCAGGTTAACGCTGAGCGTGCTCGTCGCGACCACCCGCCCGGGCATCGTGCCCGCGGCGTTGAGCAGCATCCGCAGGCGACTGTTTTCTTCCTGGAGCGAGTCCAGCCGCTCGAGTCCGGCCTTCGCGATCAGCAATTCACTATGCATGCGGGCGTTTTCGGCGAGTAGCGACGTACGGCTCGAAAGATTGGTCGAGACGCTGCGCCAAGCCGCAGCCGGCGCATTCACCAGCCACTCGACCGGATAGACCGCGACACTGAGCGCGCTGCGTGCCCCGGAAAGGGCGGCGTAATGATGGTCCGCAGCCATCAGGGCGATCGCAGCGAGTCCGAGGACGAGTGCACGCCACCCGCGCCCGCGAGAGGCGTGGAAAAAACGATGCTCGCGGGCGAATCTCACGTCGGATGATCAGCCCGGACGGCCGGGCGAGCGACATCGGCGCGAATCTGTGCAGAACCTGTCTCATAATCCAGCGCGAACCGTGTTACTGGTCGAAATGCGCAGCTGCGAGGTGCGTCGCGCGCCGAACCCAAATCGCCGCGGTCGCGGCCGCGGGGGATTATGAGATAGGTTCTAGTCATAACGGCGTACCGGAACGGTCTGCACGCCACGCGGTTCACAGCCCCCCGGCATCGGTCGGCCTACTCGAGGGCTAGAAGGTCCGGTCCGTGCTCGTCAATGATTTCCAGGGCGCGACCGCCGCCGCGGGCGACGCAGGTCAGCGGATCTTCGGCGATGATAACCGCGATCCCGGTTTCCTCGGCGATCAGCCGATCGAAATCCCTGAGCAATGCCCCTCCGCCCGAGAGCACGAGACCGCGTTCGGCAACGTCGCCCGCGAGTTCCGGCGGCGTCTGCTCGAGTGCCTGCTTGACCGCGCCTACGATTCCGGCGAGCGGCTCCTGCAGTGCCTCCAGAATCTCGTTTGAATTGAGCACGAAGCTGCGCGGCACGCCCTCGGCGAGATTGCGGCCCTTGACCTCCATCTCGCGCACCTCACGTCCGGGGAAGGCCGAACCGATCTGGATCTTGATCCGCTCTGCGGTCGCCTCGCCGATCAGGATGCTGTAGTTGCGCCGCACGTAGTTAAGGATGGCCTCGTCGAAGCGGTCGCCGCCGATGCGCACCGAGGCCGCATAGACGACGCCGTTGAGCGAGATCACGGCAACCTCGGAGGTGCCGCCGCCGACATCGAGCACCATCGAGCCCTGCGGCTCGTGCACCGGGAGCCCTGCCCCGATGGCTGCCGCCATCGGCTCGTTGATGAGATAGACCTTGCGGGCGCCCGCGCCCTCGGCGGAATCGCGGAT